>CAMULB010000069.1 GCA_947089585.1 uncultured Lachnospiraceae bacterium
TCGGGCCATACATTCACTTCCTTCCCATAACCATGATTTGACAGCGCTCCTGTCCTTACCTGCTGTCTTTACGAGCAAAGACGCGGCTGAAAAAGGCTCAGATACGCCTTGCGCAATGCAGCCTCATACGTTCAATAGTATACCATCTCCTGCTATTTTACAATGGCTTTTTGCACACAAATACCCCGGCAGCAAACACACTGCCGGGTTTTTAAAAAGGGGAGGATAAGTATTTAACTTCATCTTTGGTAGTATCGAACGAGAAACGGGTGGGGGCCCTGCATCTCTCATTCGATAATCATAGTATAGACCGAAATTTTCGATTTATACAAAAGAATTTATTTTTTCTGAAAAAATTTTTCACTCCTGCAAAATACAAACAAATTTTTTCATTCACAGCAATATTACCGGCGTCTCATCACAGCAAAAACCATCCCTGCAAAATACGGACGAGTGTCTTGATTCACAGCAGCATTGCCGGCGTCTTACCACGGCAAAAACCGCCCCTGCAAGCATCATCTGCCGGGACGGTTCCATAAGCGCCGAAAGCAATCCGGCGCTTTGCCAGAAAGCAACCGATCGTTGTAACGGTTTTCAGACAGAAGCCGTTACCATATTTCATTTAAAACAGAGAATTAAATAATGCGCCGGCCAGGCTGCCGGTTCCATAGCCGCTGCCATAGCCCCCAAGCCCCAGGCCAAGATAACTGCCAAGCGCGCTGTAGTTGCCGTAGCTTGCATAGCTGCCAAGCGCACTCGCGGCACGGCCATAGCTGCTGTTGCCATAGCCGCCATACAGGCCATAGGAATCATAACCGTTGATTCCGGCTCCATATCCGTTGTAATTGCTGCCATAGATTCCGGCTGCACCCAACTTGCCAAAGCGTGCGTATTGTGCCGCCGTCTGCTGAGATACGGCATTGGCTTCCACATAAATACTCTTGACAGCAGTCTTCCCGCCAAAGGATTCACTGCTGCCAAAGGCCTTCGTCAGTGCGTTCAGATCCGCCTTACCCAAAGCTTCGGCATCAATCTTCAGGCTGCCGTCGGCTCCTGCTGTGATGCCGATTGACGCCAGATCCTCCTGATGGCTTGTCACATGGTTCTTCAGCTCTTTGGCATATAGCTCATTCATCGTTCCGCCAGTACCGGCCATGCTTTTCACCATTGCATTGTAGGAATCGACAAAATTTGTCACCTCGGCCGCATACTCCTTGACAGAGCCTTGCTCCATCGCCGCATTCATCAGGCTGTCCTTTCCCGTATCCATCAGGTTCTGCCCATGCGTGCGCAAATTCTGGGCCGCCGCCTTCGTTCCCTCATAGAGATCATACGCTTTCGCCGCGTCAAATGCCGCACCTTGTGTGCTGCCGCTGCCGTAGACACGGTTTGTGCCGTTCGTGCGGTTGACGCCGTAAGCCGAATTCACGCCATAGACACGATTCGCACCATACGCCCGATTGACACCATAGGTACGGTCTGCACCGTACTGCGTCGACTTGATCACATTGCTTCGGGCCGTACTGCCAAGCGACTGATACCTCTGCGCGGCCGACACGCCGGATACACCATACATGCCCGATACGCCTGCAACTCTCATACCAATCCCTCCTTTCTGCTAACCTGGCGCTCCATCCGGTCAGAAATCGAACGAATGAAGCACTCATACCAGGGGAAATACATCTGTTTACGCTTCCCTCTTATTATATCGGAGCTCCTCCACCGATCCAAAGACGCATGTCACAAAAGAAACCCCTTCCGTCATAAAACGGTTATCACACGCTCCGCCGCCCGTACCGCCTCGCCGAATTACTGCGGCTCCAGAGCGGACTGCAGCAGCACAGTCAGCACAAATACGCCCGCTTCCTCCCGGCATTCCATCCAACCGCCGTACTTTTTCACACAGCTGCGCATATTTTTCAGGCCCAATCCATGCATGCCCGGCTCCTGCTTCTGGGAGACAAACAAATCTCCGTTTCGCTTTAAGCTTCCCGGCTCCATGGAATTGCGCATTTCGATCAGAAACATATGCTCCCTGCGAATCCCCAGCAGGGAAATAAATCGCGCTTCTGCAGAGCATTTTCGACAGGCTTCCAGAGCATTGTTCCACGCATTGTTCAAGATCACACTCAAATCAAAGGGATGGAGCGCAAGTCCCTTGGGATACGCAAAGCGGCACTCTACCGCGATTTCCTCCCGCTGCGCCTGCTGACGAAAACGGCTGATGATGACATCCGTGACGGGATTTCCCGTCTCGTCCCGCACCTCAAACTGCTCCATCGTCCGCTCCATCCGCTCCAGATATCCCAACAACTCCCGATAGATCTCCTTCTGCTTCGTTTCGCTGTAATCCGCAGATTGCAGCAGGCGAAGCAGTGCATGAAGATCCGCGGTATAATTTTTCATATCGTGACGCATCCCCCGCAGCCCCTCCTGCAGTCCGTTGGCATCCTGCAGATAACGGATCAAATCCTCCACTTGATTTTGATACACATTGTGGCTGCTCCGCTCCTCCTCTGTTTCAATCAGTCCGCAGCGCATACGCACGCTGGCCAAAATAAGAAAAATACAGCAGATGGCAACGCCGGGAATCACCCCGTACAGCGCCGGATCCTGGTCAAAAATCACATGCACCTCACCATCCCTGACAAACAGCCAAAGGCTGCGCAGCAGCACGCCCAGCCCCAGGCTGATCGCGACCGGCAGCGTGAGATAGAGAAATTCTCCTTTTTGCGGCATCCGTGTTCTGCACAGAATTTTTATGCATTTGCATAGTACATAAAAACAGCCAACCGCATCCATTGTCAAAAACAGCCACTGCCACCCGGTCTGAATCACCTGAATCCAGAAGAAATACTCTGTCTCCTCCAACAGCTGCCTGGCCAGACATGTATTCAGCAGATAAATACACAAATTGGGAAACCATGCGGTCAGGCAGAAAAAAGCAAAGCGCAGCATCTCGCACACGGCCGCATAGAGCAGCGTCAAATAGCATACCATCCTTCTTTTTTTCCAATGATACACAAGTCCGCTGCCAAGTAAAATCAAAAAGCCGACCGCCATACTGAAAATCGTATTTCTGCTGCTGCTCATCATCTGCTCGCTGCCGTAAAAAAACTGCCGCAGCCAGGGCGCATAGGCCAACAGCAGCCGATAGAGCGCAAACGGAACGGCCAGCACCAATGCCGCCCGCCATTTTTTCCAAGCTCCCTGCCCGGCGAATCCCAGCACAGCCGTCATCAGCCGATAGAACATCCACCCCTGCACCGTCACAAACAGAAAATCCATCAGAAATTCGAGTCCCATTTTTCTTCCTCATCCTTTCTGTCAAGTTACCGTCCGCCGCAGATAAGCCAGGCAGGCCGCCGCAAACTCCGCATATTTCTGCTTGGCCAGATAGACCTTTGTCCCATTTTTCAAAAAAACCGTTGTTGTGTCATAGCCGCTGACATGCATCAAATGCACGAGATATCCCCGGTGACAGCGAAAAAAATCATCGCCCAGCCGACGCTGCAGCTCCTGCATCCTGCCGTAAAATTCCACCGTCTCGCTCTCGGTATGCAGAAGGATCTTCCTCCCGCTGCTCTCCGCATAATAAATCTGCTCCAACGGGATAAACCGATAAACCGCCCCGTCCTTGACCCGAAGCGGCTGACGCTCCTTGCGCTTTTCAATCGTCTTAAGCGCCTGCTCCAGTACCCGACGCAGCTTTTCTTCCTCCACCGGCTTAACCAGAAAGTGAAACGCCTGCACGTCGAAAGCGTCAAATACATACTCAGGATAAGCCGTGACAAAAACGACCAAAAGCCCCGGATACTGCCGCAGCCGCCTCGCCGTCTCCATCCCGTCCATCCCCTTCATACCGATGTCGAGAAAGACCAGATCCAGCCCAGAAGCCGCCGCAAGCAGCTCTTCGCCTGAAAAAAAACAGTTTACCCGACAGGCCGGTGCAGCCGCCTCAACCTGCGATCGCATCGCCTCGCAAATTCGTTTTTCATCGTCACAGACCGCAATTTCAATCATCGCCGTTTCACCACTTTCCATCATCCTCTGCACCGTCGGCTCCTCTACCGTTCTATTTTTAAAATGTCCATGCTATATGTTTCGTCAAAACAGGTGCATTTCTATAGAACTTGTCATCAAACACTCTATTTTTGTCACAGAAAAACCGCGATTTCATGCGCCGGGCAGGCAGTTTTCTCCGAACCAATTGACAAATCATATGCTGCTCCTTTAAAATAGAAGCAATGACAACATGCTGGCAGCGAAGCCACAAACACTCCTGCCGCCTGCTTTTGCATCGTAAGCATACAAAGAAGGCAATCGTCTGACCGCCCAGGAAAGGAACCATTCATTATGAAAAAATCAAAACGAATCCTCGCACTCATCGGCGTCGTTCTGCTGGCGCTTCTCTATCTGTCCACACTGGTATTTGCCCTTTTGGGAAAAAAATTTATCCACTGGCTGATGGCGGCTGTGGGCGCCACGCTCCTGCTTCCGGTGCTCATCTGGGCTTACGGCTTTATCGCCCGCATGATCAAAGGGCGCGAGGAATAAAAAGAATCCTGCCTCGCAGGATTCTTGATCGGCGACGGATCGCCGCAGGGCTTGCCGTCCGGGAAACGATTCTAAAAGACATAGTGGTTGGCGTGCACCACCTTGGTATTTTCCTTTGCCAGACGCTGCCGCTCCTGTTCCTCTTCGTCCTCCATGGCGCCGATCGAAGCGACATCCTCAGAGGTCATCTCCACGGCGCTTTTCTGCTTTGAACTGCAGCTGATGTTGACGCAATCGGAAAAATGCAGCTGTTGTAAAATCTGTTTGGACGTAATCGAGGGCGCCAGCTTGACATTGACGACATCACTGATGTGAATTTCTTCGTATTGCTCCAACAGCTCTGCATCCACCAGCAGCGAGATTTTATCTGCGATCCAGATCCCGCGCTGTACCACCAGCTTGTCATAAACGAGCTTCTCTGCCATTTGCTGCAAAGCTGGTAAAAGCTGCTCCTTAATGCGCAGCGTACCCTTTACCTTGAGCCGTTGCAGCTCCTCAATCACGCTTTCCTCCTCCACGGTAACATTCCCATCCACATAGAGCGACGTGCCGTATATTTGCAGCTCATTTTTCCCCAATACCAGATCCTCATTGAGATAACGCATACCCGCCGGCAGCACCTCTACCTTTGTCTCATCGTCAAACAAGGACAAAGCCTCCTCCAACAACGGTTCTGCAATCAACGCTTTCGGCGTTTTGAAACGCGCGCCTCGCCGGCACAGCTCCGCCACATCCAACGTCTCTTCACATAGTATTACCTTAGCGGCCGCAAAATACACCTGCGCCTTGGCCCGCAGCACAAAAACCCGATCCGGCACAAATACGCTGTCTAAAACAATGGCCCCATCCGGATAAACATCCGTTTTTCCGTTGAGCTGCATCTGCGGCAGCAGCGGCAGCATGCTATGAGGGCAGATCACCTTACCATTCACACTGAGAAATGCGCATTTCTTCAGCAGCTCCTCGGTTCCCTCTTCAATGATCACCTTTCCATTTATGCAAATGCAGAATTCATGCTCCGGAATCCGCTCTCCCCGTTTCATCCGATATATGCCGTTCTGCTGAATCAGCTCCGTCCCTTCCTCCAGAGAAAGTAAGGTCACACAATCCAGGCGCAGGTCATAGGATGCCGTCAGGCTCTGCACTCTGGGGCTTGTGAGAATCGTAACCGCATGAACCGTAATCGCTTCGTATTGATCCAGCAGCTCCTTGTTCAGACTGCGCAGATCACAGGTGTTGCAGTGAACCAATAATTTTTTCTTTTCCATTTCTTTCCTCCTGATCCGGCTGCATATAAGACAGCCTTTGCATTTTCCTCGTTGATTCCGTTTTTCCAAAGCGTGTTTGAAACTTGCGTACTTGTTGCTCTCTTCGGGCACAAATTGGCGCTTTGACCTGCCTTATCCCGCATGGCAGACCGAGCTCTGCATAAATCAGCTTCGTTCCCATTCCACCTTCAGCAGCTTGCGGGCCAGCGACAGGCGCGTGCGGACATTTTCCGCCGTCATTTGAAAAATATCGGCAATTTCAACCGCCGAGTAGCCTTCAAAATGGCGCAAAACAAAGATACCTCGATCCCGTTCGCTCAACGCCCCCAAAAGCTGCTGCACCATGGCCTTGCTCAAATCCTCGCGATAAACGCCCTCCTCCTGCAAATCCGGCTCTCGCTTTTTGCGGCGGATGCGGTCAATCAGCAGATTTTTCCCGCAGCGGTACAGCCAGGCCCGGCGTTTGCTTTCGGTCAGCAGCGCCAGCGTTTGTTCATGCTCCATCGCCTTTAAAAAAATTTCCTGTACCAGATCCTCCGCCGTCGCCAGGTCATGCGCCTGCCTGATAAAATACCTTCGCAGTTCCCCGAAGTATGCGGCGTACAATTCCTCTACCATGGTTCGGATGCTCCTTTTCTTTTGCCTGTTTGGCCGTCACATTTCGTTCTGCTCGTCTGACTGTGGACTCTTTCTCTCCCCGTCTGACCGCAGCATGCTTCTCTCCCCGTCTGATCGCGGCATGCTTCTCTTCCCGTCTGATCGCAGCATATTGCTCTTCCCGTCTGACTGCGTCCTTCCGCTCTGCCTGTCTGACCGCCAGCTCTCGTTCCACGCGCATTCCCTGATCCATTTCATCCTCTCCTTTCTGCTTTCATAAGAGATGACGTTTGGCGAAGGCAAAGTGTGAAAAAATTTTTTAGAAAAAAGAAAAACACGCTATTCCCGTGTCAGAAATAACGTGCTTCCCATACGCGCCGGCGTTTAAACCAGCCGCTTGCTCTTCCAGCCGCCCTGGAAATACCGTGCGAGCGCAATGATCAGTCCCACAAACCAGCCAATCGGATTGGCCCACATGATTATCATGCCCGCGGTGGCATCTGCGAGCGCATAAGTCAGTCCTACCCGCACACAGAGGTTGGCCAGACTGCAGATCAGGAACCATTTCATATCGGCCGCACCGCGCAGTACCCCGTTGCTGACGTTCATCGTCCCCATGACAAAATAAAACAGCGATACGGTGCTCAAATAGTTCGCGCCAATCTGGATGGCTTCAGCGCCGGTGGTCGAGTCCATAAAAAGTCCCACAAACTGATCTCCGCAGAAGAAAAAGATCCCCGCGATGATCAGTCCGATCGAGGCAGCCAGCACCAGACAGATGCGGTAGCCCAGGCGGATGCGCTCCGGCTTGTTGGCGCCCATGTTCTGCGCCACATAGGTTGACATCGCATTGCCCACCGCCACCATCGGAACGATCGCAATTCCGTCGATCTTAACCGCCGCCGTATAGCCGGCCAAAAAGACAGAGCCGAAGCGATTGACTGCCGCCTGAATCAGCAGCATTCCCAGCGATACAATCGACTGCTGGACGATTGTGGGAATCGCCACCTTGACCATATTGCCCAGCATTGCCGCGTCAAAATATGCGTAGCGCTCAGTCTGGATGTCTTTTAACTTTTTCATCAAAAAAACAAAGGAGAGCATGGCGGAGATTCCCTGTGCAATCAGCGTCGCCCAAGCCACCCCCGGAACCCCCATCTTTAATTCTGCCACAAAATAAATATCAAGCCCAATATTTAACAGCGAGGAAAAGATCAAGAACAGCAGCGGCTTGACGGAATCTCCGAGTGCATTAAAAATCGAAGAAAATGCATTGTACAAAAACAAAAATACAAATCCGAAAAAGTAGATCTGCAGATAGGCGGCCGCATCGTTGAAAATATTGTCCGGCGTCCCCATCAAATGCATCAGCCCTTTGTTGATGGCCAGTCCCAAAATGGAAAGCAAAATGCTGAATACCAGAATCGAGAGCAGCGCCGTGGAAATCGCCGTCTTCATCCGCTCCATCTGTCTGGCCCCGTACAGCTGCGAGATCACGACCGAGCACCCGATGCCGGTGCCCGCCGCCACCATCACAAACAGCATGGTGATGGCCGTAGATGCACCTACGGCCGCCAGCGCATCCGCGCCTACCACATTTCCCACAACGATGGAGTCGATAATATTGTAAAACTGCTGAAACAGATTTCCCACAATCATCGGAACCGCGAAAAAAATCAACGGTTTGGTTGGATTTCCGGAAATCATACTTGCTTTCTTGCCTGACTGTGTCTGTTCTGCCATCTCATTCTTCCTCATTCTCATCTGCATTTTGCAATACTGCAATTAAATTCTCATGTCTATTTCAGAATGCCGCAGCTCAATTCTCATTTGAAGCCTGCAATGCCGCAGCCTTTATTTATCATGAATCTCTCCGTGCAGCTCCTGTAAGGATTTGAGCTCTCCCTGCGTGTGCGATTTGACATAGTGAATGCCCTCCGCCGTCGCTCTGGCCGCCGCAATCGTCGTCATATAGGGAATCTTCGCCTTGATCGTCGCCTTGCGCAGATAGCTGTCGTCATGGAGATCATCCTTGTCTCTGGGGGAGTTCAGCACCAGCTGGATCTCTCCGTTGGTAATCATATCAGCGATATTGGGCCGTCCCTCATAGAGCTTCTTCACCGGATCGGCCGCAATTCCCGCTTCCTTCAGCAGCCTGCAGGTTCCCTTGGTCGCCACCAGATGAAAGCCGTCATCCGCAAGAATCCGCGCCACCTGAAGCGCCTCATCCTTATCTTTATCGTTGACCGACAGCAGCACCGTGCCCTCTAAGGGCAGCTTGGACTGTACCGCCTCCTGCGCCTTGTAGAAGGCTTCGCCGTAAGAGGGCGACAAGCCCAGCACCTCGCCGGTGGAACGCATCTCCGGCCCTAAAATCGGGTCTACCTCCGGGAACATGTTGAAGGGGAATACCGCTTCTTTGACGCCATAATTGGGAATCACCTGTTCCTTCAGTCCGGCCAGCGGAGAGGGCCGTCCGGTCAGCTCGGCGGTAATGATCTCCGTCGCCAAGGGCACCATCCGCAGATTGCAGACCTTCGATACCAGGGGCACCGTGCGGGACGCTCTTGGATTGGCCTCCAACACATAGACCTTGCCGTTCTCGATCGCATACTGCATATTCATCAGTCCCTTGACATGCATCTCCTTTGCAATCTTTCGCGTATATTCCTTGATCGTCTCTACATTCTGCTGTGAAATATGCACGGAAGGAATGATACAGGCGGAATCTCCTGAGTGCACGCCGGCCAGCTCGATGTGCTCCATCACCGCCGGCACAAAGGCGTGGGTTCCGTCGCTGATTGCATCTGCCTCACACTCCAGCGCATGACTTAAAAAACGATCAATCAGAATCGGACGATCCGGCGTCACGCCCACCGCTGCCTGCATATACTCCGTCATGCTCTTGTCGTCATAAACGACCTCCATGCCGCGGCCACCCAGCACATAGGAAGGACGCACCATCACCGGATAGCCGATCTTGGCCGCAATCTCAGTCGCTTCCTCCACAGTCGTCGCCATGCCGGATTCTGGCATCGGAATCTGTAATTTCTCCATCATTGCACGGAACAGATCACGATCTTCCGCCAAATCGATGACTGCGGGCGAAGTTCCGAGAATCTTGACGCCGTTCGCTTCAAGCTCAGAGGCCAAATTGAGCGGCGTCTGTCCGCCAAAC
Organism: uncultured Lachnospiraceae bacterium; assembly: GCA_947089585.1. Classification (GTDB taxonomy): domain Bacteria; phylum Bacillota; class Clostridia; order Lachnospirales; family Lachnospiraceae; genus 14-2. The sequence continues at coordinate 9,601 of CAMULB010000069.1, forward strand.
TGTGCAATCACGCCCAACGGCTGCTCCTTTTCGTAAATGCTCAGTACATCCTCCAGCGTCAGCGGTTCAAAATAGAGCTTGTCTGATGTATCGTAATCGGTGGATACCGTCTCTGGATTGCAGTTGACAATGATGGTCTCAAAGCCCAGCTTCTTTAAAGCAATGGCCGCATGCACACAGCAATAGTCAAACTCTATGCCCTGGCCGATCCGGTTGGGGCCGCCGCCGAGAATCATAATTTTTTTCGTATCATGCCCTACGGGGTTCTTGTCTGGTGCGTTGTAGGTGGAGTAATAATAGGCGCTGTTCTCCGTCCCGCTGACATGCACGCCCTCCCAGGTCTGAGCCAGCCCCAGCTGCAAACGCCTCGTGCGAATCTCACACTCCGGCAGCTCCAGCAGCTGACTTAAATATTTGTCAGAAAAACCGTTTTTCTTGGCCGAAATCAGCTGCGCGTCTTCCGGCAGGCGGCCCTTTTGTGCGAGCAGCGCTTCCTCCTCTTCCACCAATTCCTTCATTTGCTCGATAAAGTATGCTTTTACCTTGGTGGCTTCGTGCAGCTCTTCCACGGAAGCGCCCTTGCGCAAGGCCTCATACATCAGAAAATGGCGTTCACTGGAAGCCGTCTGCAGGCAAAGCAGCAGCTCCTCCTTCGACCGTGTGTCAAAATCCTTCGCATGACCCAGCCCATAGCGGCCGGTTTCCAGCGAGCGGATGGCCTTTTGAAACGCTTCCTTGTAGGTCTTGCCGATGCTCATAACCTCGCCGACTGCCCGCATCTGCGTTCCCAGCTTGTCCTCCACGCCCTTGAATTTTTCAAACGCCCAGCGGGCAAATTTGATCACGACATAATCTCCGTCCGGTACGTATCGGTCCAGCGTGCCATATTTTCCGCAGGGGATCTCCTTTAACGTCAGACCGGCCGCCAGCATCGCGCTGACCAGCGCAATCGGAAATCCAGTCGCCTTGGACGCCAACGCGGAAGAACGAGAGGTTCTGGGATTGATTTCAATGACAATGATGCGGTCGCTGACCGGATCGTGGGCAAACTGCACATTCGTTCCGCCGATGACCTGCACGGACTCGACAATCTTATACGCCTGCTCCTGCAGCCGCTTCTGGCATTCCTCGGAAATGGTCAGCATTGGCGCCGAGCAGAAGGAATCTCCTGTATGAACTCCCAGCGGATCAATATTTTCAATGAAGCAGACCGTGATGATGTTGTTGTCTGCATCGCGCACGACCTCTAACTCCAGCTCCTCCCAGCCGAGAATGGATTCCTCCACCAGAACCTGACCCACAAGGCTGGCCTGCAGTCCCCTCGCGCAAACGGTCTTTAACTCTTCCTTATTATATACCAGTCCGCCGCCGGCACCGCCCATGGTATATGCCGGGCGCAGCACAACCGGGTAGCCCAGCCGATCGGCGATGGAAAGCGCCTCCTCCACCGAGTAGGCTACCTCGCTGCGGGCCATCTCAATCCCCAGCTTGTCCATCGTCTTTTTAAATTCTATGCGGTCTTCTCCCCGCTCAATGGCATCCACCTGTACGCCAATGACCTGTACGCCGTACTTTTGCAAAACTCCTGCCTTATGAAGCTCAGCGCACAGATTGAGCCCGGATTGTCCGCCCAGATTCGGCAGCAGCGCATCCGGCCGTTCCTTGGCAATAATCTGCTCTAAACGTTCTACATTCAAAGGCTCAATATACGTTACATCCGCCGTCTCCGGGTCGGTCATGATGGTCGCCGGATTAGAATTGACCAGCACAATCTCATAGCCCAGCTTGCGCAGAGCCTTGCACGCCTGAGTCCCGGAGTAATCAAATTCGCAGGCCTGGCCGATGATGATCGGGCCGGAGCCAATAATCAATACTTTATGAATGTCTGTTCTCTTTGGCACAAAGGTATCCTCCTGTGATTTTCTATTTTCCATATCTTTTTTTGCACAAGTATCATTTTACCATTATTGGGCAGGGAATGTCAACGGGAAGAGAGACGCAATCCGCAGGGTACTTGACGCAAGCGAAGCCCACCGTGTGCTTCACCGTCTCCTCTATACACAGATTAAAAAAAGCGCGTTCTGCTTCAGGCATGCGCCAGCTCCTCAAACCGAAGCTTCTGCTCTTCAAACGCGGCAAAAACAGCTCCTTTGGTAAAAACTGATTATCGTCTGCGGGAAGCTCTGTCTGAATATAATCCCACTCTTCCTCCGGCGTAAAGCCCAGCGTGATCTGTTCGATCTGCGGCCCGAACGCCTCCACCACCTCCCGAACAGACCGCGGCTGCGGACAAAACACATTATTCAGATGCAGATGGCTCCTTTTTACTTCTGCAATTGCATAAGTATTGAGACGCTCAGAATAATATACATTTTGCTGCATAAATTTTGTGACATAGAAGAGGAACAGGCCCTCATTGCCGGTGAGAGCAAAGCGGCCGAACGGACGGCTCTTTTGCATGGCCCGCCGCAATTGTTCAAAATTCTGCCGCGTCCGCATGGGTACTTGGCGCATCGTCGGCTCCGCTTGAATGGAAACCGTTCTCTGATACTGAATTTCTCTGCCTTTGACAAACCCGAATTTGGGGTACAAATCCACGGCTGAATTGTTCGCCCAGAGATAGAATCCGTCTGCCCGGCCCTCCCATTCTGCAAAAATGTCTTCCATAATGCATTTGCATAAACCTTGATGCCGATACGCTTCCTCTGTCATCACGGTTCCAAGCTGAATCAAATGCTTGACCTCCTTATCCCAGAGCAGGTCTGTCTGATTCACCGATACATTTGCAACAATTTTTCCGTCCAAAAAAATGCTGTGGGGATTGTAGCAATCCGACCAATAGCCCAATTGATACCAATCCTCAAAGCTTAGTCCAAACGTTTTTTGAGCCAGTGCGTCAAAGCTTTGGCGCAGGGCTTCGTGATCACGGTAGTCCTTTATGATTTGATACATCCTTCCTTCACTCATCCTCCTTGATATATTGTTCCAGATTTTTTGCATGCTCGCGCGCCTCAATCAGCCACTTTTCAAGCGCTTCCTGATCATTCGCATGTTCGCGTACCTCGATCAGCCATTGTTCAATATCCGCTTCGGGAATCACTCCCAATTCATGCAGCATTAACAAAAGTAAGCTTGTCTCAAATGCAGCCGGCTTCTCCCGCATATAATAGACCAGAAAGTCTTCATCGTCTCCGATTTCTCCTTTTCCCATACGCTGTGCTCCTCCAGAATAACGTTGTAATTTCATTCCTTTCTTCCACAATCCGATCACGCTCCAGAGCAATACTCCAGCGCCCCGGTCGGACAGGCCCGCACACAGGAGGGCGCCCCGCCGTCCTGCGTCACAGTCTGCGACTCACACAAATCGCATTTTTTCATCCTTCCGTCTGCTCCGATCTGCGGAACCGCAAAGGGACAGGCCGCCGCACAAGCGCCGCAGCCGGTACACAATTGCTCGTCAACCACGACAATCCCATCATCGGACCGTTTGCAGATCGCACCGGTCGGACAGGCCCGCACACAGAGCGGATGATCACAGTGTGCACAAGCCACACAGCGCGTTTTTAAGCGGACCCCCAAAGAATCGTCGCGCTCCCAAACAGGGAGAATCCTGCGAAGATAAATTCCCCGCTCCGTACCGCGCCACATTTTACATGCCATCTGACAGGCATGACATTGGATA
>CAMULB010000070.1 GCA_947089585.1 uncultured Lachnospiraceae bacterium
CTAATATATTGATCTATGAGCCCTCCTTTGAATTGTTCCGCCGGGCCATGGAAGAGGTGGATTTATCATTTTTGTTTGCGCCGGATATACCGGTTGGATTGATGGTCGACGGCATCAATGAGGGAGAGCTGGATCTATATTTTCACTTGATGATTTCCTACGACAACATGACGCTGCTGAAATGCTATACCTCAGGGAATTACAACGTCTTGTTCCCGGAGCAGATTGAAGACTTTGTAAAAAGGCTAAAAGAGTTTGTAGAGAGCTTGATCGTTACTTGGAATACCTTGGTGCGCTATACGGATGTCAAAGCGAAAAATACCTTCTATAACCTTCCCTATCTCTGTGAGGGATATAGCGTCGAAGCGCTTCAGGGCATCCTGCCAGAGGATGTACCGGCGATTGTAGTGTCTGCGGGGCCGTCCCTGAATAAAAATATCATGGAGCTAAAAAAGGCGGCAGGAAAAGCCTGCATCATTGCTACAGATACCGCAATGAAGGTTTTGCTGAATGCCGGCATTGTTCCGCATTTATTCGTGATCATAGACGGCTTAAAGCCAGGCATATTGTTCGAGCATAAAGACCTCTCCAAGGTGCCAATGGTAACGATGACGGGCGTCTCGGTGGAGCCGATGAAGTACCACAAGGGAAAGAAGTTCTTTTACAACAGCAACTCACCATTTGAACAGAAGATTTTAGCCGATCTAAGTGAAAAAGAAAAGCAGAACCGGATCTTGCCTGGACTGGTCACAGGAGGGTCCGTTGCCAACTCGGCCTATTCCCTTGGCGTCTATATGGGGGCGAAAACCATCCTCTTAGTAGGACAGGATTTGGCAATGACGGGGAATCGGACGCATGCCGATGGAACGTTCCAGGAGAAGATGGATGAGATTGATGTACAAAACGGTGAGTATCTCCAGGTCGATGCCGTCGGTGGGGGAAAAATCTGGACCAGAGATGATTTTGACCGATACCGAAAATGGTTTGAAGAACGCGCAAAAGAATGGAGTCATATTACGATGGTGGATGCCACGGAAGGCGGTGCGTTGATTCGTGGCAGCAAGGTAATGACGCTCAAGAGAGCGATTGCAAAGTACTGCAAGCGAGACTTTAACGTCAAATGGCATATCGACCGCTGTAAAAAACTCTTTCAGGGAGAGTACCAGGCGTTTGCCCTGAAGTATCTGATTGATTCCGAAAAGAAATTGGCAGAAGTCAAGAGAAGGGCCAAAGAAGGGCTTCGTTCTTATGAGCGGATGGAAACACTCTTAAGAAAACCGACCGTTACGGACGGGGAGCTGCAAAAAGCATTGAAGAAGGTAAAGAAAGTCAACAATTATATGGAGCGGGACTATATGGCGGAGACGGTGATGGACAGCTTAGCTGGCATCGACTATACCTTAAGGCCCGGCATCTATAAGGTGCATGAGGATCGAAAGGCGGAGCTTTTGGATGTGGCGGAGCATGGGAAGCTGGTGCTGTATGCCGTTGCAGTCGGAACGGATGAGATTGCACAGCTGGCGAAAGAGACGATTCTTCCATATGCCAAAGCGCAGCAGAGCCAGACCCAACGCCCGGATGGTAAGGAGAAAGCGAAGCATGTATAACGTATTATTAGTCAAAGGCGGATCGCAGTATAATGCTTTGCGCAATTATATGGATGAAATGGAAGTCGGATGCCGCCTGGCAGGTTACAATACGCATCTCATCGACGCAACGGAACAATCATGGATGTTTCAGTGTGAGGAACTGATCCACAGTATAAGCATAGATCTTCTTTTTACTTGTAACGCGGTGCTATCAACTTTGGTTCCGGATGCTTATTATCTGACTTACCTGACCGATCATCCGGCGTTTCACCGGGAACGGCTGGAAGCATTGAACGAACGGGCCTGTGTGTTTGTCTGTGACCGGAACCATGAGGCGTATATCCGCCGGTATTATCCGAACCTCAGGCACGTGGCATACATCCCCCTTTCCGGGCAGGCCTCTGGAACCTGTATCCCCTATGCCGCTCGTTCCAGGGAGCTTGTGTTTACCGGAGGATACCGCAAACCGGAACGAATGTATGACCATATATTCTCCTGTGAAGAAAGCTTACATGCACTTGCAAAGGATACCACAGCAGAACTCATTGCGCATCCAGAGAAGGATTTGGAGGCGGGTTTAAGAGACTGCTTATCCCGCAGCGGCAGGGAGTTATCCGCGCAGGAATTCCACGAGACGATGTTCCAATTCATACGCATTGACGCCTATGTCCGAAGCTATTATCGTGATCGGGTCATTCGCAGTCTGGTGGAAAGCGGATTACAGGTTCACGTATTCGGAAATGGCTGGGAGGAGTTTGAAGGGACAGGAAAAGAACATTTGATTCTTGAAACCGGCAATGACTATATTGCCCGAAAAGCGGTTGCAGATGCAAGGATTTCCCTCAATATCATGCCGTGGTTCAAGGACGGGTTTCAGGAACGGATTGCTGCGGCAATGTTAAGTAGTACGGTTGCATTGACGGATGAAAGTATTTATATTAACAAGAACTTCACAGATGGCGAAGAGCTGGTGCTGTATTCGTTAGAACAATTAAACGAGCTGCCGGCAAAGGTCAAATGGCTGTTGGATCATCCCGATGAAGCGGAGCAAATTGCCAATGCCGGAAAGCGCCGTGCCCAAAAAGAACTGACCTGGCAGCACCGAACATCTGAAATGCTCCGCTATGCAGAACAATGTTTCGGCCTGCAAACGCCTCCCAAAGGGGTACATGGGGAAATCCTTTCGATTTCCTATCGGACGCTCCATGAGCGAAGCATGTTAGCGGATGCCATCCACGCCATGAATGAATTGATTGAACTGATTTCCCAGGCCCGTTCCTATGGGAACCTGGATGCAGCGGATTTGGATTATTATTATACCAAATTCCTCTTTGCATTCGTGAAGTTCCATGCAAACTTTCCGGAGGTAAACTTCTCGGAGGTGATTCAAAACTGCATCCATGGTTTGCCCAAAGAACAGGCTGATGCAGGGGCGGAGCTGCTGATTATGGAGTGTATGCATCTGTTGGCCGTTTTCATGAGTATGGAGAATCAGGAATTAAAAAAAGAGAACCGGGCACTCCAGTCACAATTATCAGCATTGGATGGACAGCCCAATGCGTTTGCGTTTCAACTGCTGATTCAAAAGCTGAACGCGAACTATGGAGGCTCAAAGGAACCCTGTATTCAGGAGATCCTGCGGAATATCGAGGCCAGCCAATCGGTTGCTCCCTATAACCAGGATTTCGTACAGCGGTTTGCGCAAAGCATGAACGAGCGCTTGGAACCGGTGCGCTATGATGCAGAGGCAGGGATGTATTATGGGCTTTGGAATGGGCACAGGATGTATTATCCCAAAGCGTATTCCATGGAATTGGCCATGGTTGCCTTCCGTTTTACCGCATTGGAACAAGATCCCCAGTCGCCGCACCGCTATCTGACGCAGACATTTGATGTGGAAGAAGGCGACATCGTGGTCGATGCAGGCGTGGCGGAAGGAAACTTTGCACTGGATGTGGTAGAGCGGGCGAAAAAGGTTTATCTGGTGGAATGCGAGCACAAATGGGTGGAGGCGCTGCATCGGACCTTTGCTCCCTGGAAGGAGAAGGTTGTGATTGTCGAAAAGCGGTTGGGCGAGACAGAGGATGCGCAATGCACGACGCTTGACTCCCTGGTCGAAGAGGGGGAGGTACATTTCGTGAAGCTGGATGTGGAAGGGGCGGAGTTAGCCTCTTTACAGGGCGGCTCCCGGCTGTTAGAGAACAGCAAGCGTATGAAGTGTGCCGTCTGTGCCTACCACCGCAAGGGTGCAGAACAGGCGATCCGCAGGCAGCTGGAACGCTACGGTTTTTATACAGCCACGACCCAGGGGTACATGTTCTTTAAGGAGGACAAGGACAGCTGGCTGGACGGAGAACTGCGGCATGGTGTTGTGCGGGCAGAAAAAGTAGCGTTTTGATGGCAAGAGGCTTCCGAGCAATCGGTCACACAGACAAGAAAAAGGTTCGGTTTCACGTGCAGAAAGGAAATCAACATGGCAATTGGAGGACAGGAGCTGCTTGCATATGCCTGCAGAAAATTTGAGGAAAAGGAGTATGAAGCTGCTTTAGAGGCATTCATACTCTCGTACAGTCGCGGCTATGAGCAGGAATGGGTCATAGAAACCATCTATCAATGTTATGTAGCGGGCAATGAAGCGGAATATCGAAACGCATTTGCGCAGGCTGCAGGGGGAAGCGAATGGAGCTATGAAGCCTGCACCTTGGACTTTATTCCCCTTAGAGAGGGAGAATATTATATCTTTGACCGTGAGCTGATGGCATTCCGCGGGCTGTTTTCGATGCATGAGCTGGAAGAGACAACACCGGATACCGAATTCAGGGAAATGGTCTTTAGTGGAGCGGCGATTGTCATGGACTGGAACTGGAAGGAAGAGCAAAGCACGCTGATCGCTGCAAAGGATCGCAAGGTATATGCGATCTGTTCGGATTTGAATCGCGCAAGCTCCTTTTTTAAGATTCCAGAGTTAAAGGACTACTGGAAAAATGTAAGGCTCTTTGCGGATGTAAGCCAGTTTCAGGAATATTTTCATCAACATACCGCTGAATATTTACCACGTATCTTGTGTGGAAAGGAAAGCGACTTAACGGTGGTTGCAACCATTCTAAAAGAGGAGCATGAATACCGGTTGACACCGGAAGGGCGGAACACGGACCATATTTTGTTGACGATTGCAATTCCAAGCTACAACCGGGGGAATCTGTTACTAAAACGATTGGAAAATCTTTTGCCTATGCCCTACGATGCTGAGATTGAAATTGCCATATCCAAAAATGGAATGGAACTGCATCAGGAGGAATATGAACAAGCAAGCCGCATTCCAGATGCAAGAATACACTATGTTCCCTATACGCAAACCCCTGCTTTGCCCCCAGCGCTCAATTGGCACCGCTCGGTGGAAATATCACATGGAAAATATGTCGTATTTGTTTCCGATGAAGATGATATTATAATTGACGCATTGGAGCACTATTTGAAGCTTCTGATTCAAAATCCGCAGCTGAACCAAATCCGAGCCAAAACATCCTTTCAATACGCCAGCATATCAAAAGCGCATGGAAAAAAAGGAACACAGGCATTCGATCTGATGTATTTAACGCAAAATTATTTATCCGGTTTAATTGTCAAAAGAGAAGATTTTTTGGCAGCAAACTTAAAAGAGTTGAATCAATACAAGGATAATGCCTTCTATTCTGCGTATCCTCATGCGTGGTGGTGTGCGATCCTAAGCACAAGCGGCGATGCAATGCAAGACGATGTTGTATTGGTCACAGAAGGGGATTCTGTATTAAAAGAAGAAGTAGTCGCATATCAAAAACTGGGAATTCCAGATGTAGAAAATGCATTTGTACAAAATAGCTCACTCCCGCATTACTCTACCTATGAGGCAAGATTAGAGCAATTCCAGGGAATGATTGAATTTTTGCATATATTCACTTCTGAGCGTAAGGAATTGGTAGAATTGGGATTGACGTTGTCGATTCAAAAGACAGCATATCTTTTGGAATTGGCCCGAAGCTTTCAGTACGACTGTCAAAATTATGGGAATATCATCAATCAGTTCCAATGGATCTGCATGAATGCCATAGATGAATTTCAGTTTACAGAATTACAAAAGTTTAATCTTCTGCAAACTGTTTTGTTTTATAGCCTTCATGCCCTACAGAAATACCAGGGGTTAGAAGAAGAAAGTGCAGGAGAATAGCATGATGAAATTATCAGATTATGTGATTCAATATTTAGAACAGTTGCATATCCGTCATATGTTTATGCTGCCAGGAGGCGGTGCAATGCACCTGAATGATTCCTTGGGAAAGAGCAGAAAGATTCAATATGTCGTATGTCTTCATGAACAAGCCTGCGCGATTGCCGCGGAAGCATATGCCAGAGTCACAAATCAGCCGGGTCTTCTGATGGTGACAACAGGGCCTGGAGGTACGAATGCCATTACAGGCGTGACTGCAGCGTATATTGAATCAACGCCAATGATCATTCTTTCCGGGCAAGTCAAACGGGCAGATCAGATCCAGGGGCAGGGAATCCGGCAGCAAGGGATGCAGGAAGTGGACATTCTATCCATCGTCACGCCGATTACCAAATATTGTGCCATGATAACTGAACCGGAAAGCATTCGTTATCATTTGGATCGTGCGGTATATGAGGCCACAAGCGGTAGGAAGGGGCCTGTATGGCTGGATATTCCGTTGGATGTGCAGGCTGCCTCAATTGATGTAGACGGTTTACAGGGCTGGGAACCACAAGAAACGGAACATGCATGTCATATAAATACGACAGGAGATGTGGAGGCAGATTTATGGGAAGCAAGTACATCTGCGCTACACAAAAATTTACTTGAGGTTCAGGTAATACAAGTCATCGAACAGTTGAATCAGTCTGAGCGGCCGGTTCTTCTGGCAGGAAACGGAATCAGACTGTCCGATGGAATTGATCTTCTGGAGCAGTTGATAGAAGAGCTGCAAATTCCAATATTAACGACCTGGAATGGCATTGATCTGGTGGAAGAGAAGCATCCGCTTTTTTTTGGTAGACCTGGAGGGATGGGACAACGATATGCCAATCTGATCCAACAGAACTCTGATTTTTTTCTTTCTGTAGGGGCAAGAATGAATTTGCTGCAGACCGGCTACAATTTTGATGGTTTTGCACGAGCAGCCTATAAAGTGATGGTAGATATTGATGACAATGAGTTGCACAAAAGTAATGTTCGTCCGCAGCTGCCCATTTGCGCTGATGCAAGGCAGTTTTTGGAATTGCTCTTAAAGCATCGTAATAAAATAAAGCCCAAAAATCGCAAGGAATGGCTTGCATTTGCTGGCCGAATGAAAAATAAATATCCGATTGTAACTAAAGAAGCATGGGAACAAAAGGAACTTGTCAACACTTACGCGTTGCTGGATACGATTACAGAACAAATGGAGTCAAACGACATTTATGTTTCCGGAAGCTCAGGAACTTGTATTGATGTCTCGATGCAAACATTCCGAGTAAAAAAGGGACAACGCGTATTCTCCACGAAAGGGCTGGCTTCGATGGGCTTTGGCGTACCGGCGACCATTGGCGCCTGTTTGGCTGGAGATCGGCGGCGTACCGTTTGTGTCAATGGGGATGGCGGCTTTCAGATGAATATCCAGGAACTTGAAACAATTCGCAGATTAAATCTGCCGATCAAAATTTTTGTGTTGAATAATCAAGGATATGCTCAGATTCATGCAACACAGAAAAATATTTTTCAGGAGCATTATGTTGCATGTGATGAAAGCTCTGATTTAAGCTTATGTCCCATTTCAGACGTAGCAAAAGCATATCGTCTAAAAACGGTGCAGATTTATCACAATGGCGAATTGCACGACAAGGTAAAGGAAGTTTTGAATCATGATGGCCCTGTCATCTGTGAAGTGATGGTTCCAATCGAATTGAGCGCATTTCCAAAACAAGTATCTTACAAACGTTTGGATGGGCAGATGGAATCACTTCCGCTAGAATATATGAATCCAATGTTGCCGGAAGAGGAGCTGTTGGAAGATATGCTGATTCCTCTTTATGAAAAACAGTAAATCATAAAATTAGAATGGATGGAGACAGACGCAGGAGACGTTATGAGCAGAGAAGACCTAGAATTATTGTTGTGCACCAAAATTCCGAACATATCGGGAAAAAAAATTTGGATTTGGGGCGCGGGAGATACGGCGCAGCTTTACCAGGAAGGATTTCGTAGACTGGAAGCGGAAGGGTTTCAAATTGAGGGGTATGCAGATCAAAGGATTGCTCAATTGGGACAAAAATTCAACAGCAAACCAGTAATTGAGCCAAAACAATTAACGAGTTTGGAAAATACATGCGTATTAATTTGCACAGCGCAATCAAATGTGATTCAAGAGATCGCAGCGCAGTGTGAACAGCTTCACTTGGAATGGTATCTTGTAGACGAGGTTATATTGAAGACACATCGTCAAGAAGTGATGAAGTGCTATGATTGGCTGGAGGATCAACAGTCCAAAGATGTTTATGCCTCCTTAATTCAATGGAGGATTTCAGGCGTTCAGCCGAATGCCAAAATAGAGCAACAGAATATCTATTTTGCTCTGGAAGCATTTACACAAACAAGCAGCGAAGAAGTATTTGTTGATTGTGGCGCATACGTAGGCGATACGATTGAAGCGTATCTAAAAAAGAAAAATGGTATCTTTAAAAAAATTATTGCTTTTGAACCCGATCCGGTCAATTTTGAACGCCTGAAACAGCAGATTGCGGAGCTATGTGAGAAGAAAAACTTTTTGAAAAATAGGTTCGACTTGTATCCGCATGGGATTGGAGAAAGCTTGGGAATGGCGCAGTTGGAGCGATATGAAGAGAATCGCGGAATTGGCTCAAAGGTAATTGCCAATTCAGAAGGTGAAGGAAATTGTAAGATTGTTGCATTGGATGTTTTTTTGCAGGAGCCCTATACATTTTTAAAAGCCGATATTGAAAGCTATGAATATCAAATGCTGTTAGGCGCTAGAAAAGGAATTACAGAAAACGAACCCCTGCTGGCAATTTGTATCTATCACAATGCCGTTGATTTTTATTCTGTACCTTTGCTGATCAAGCAGATTCTTCCCAAATATCACCTTGCAGTTCGACACCATTCAGAGAATTTGGCTGAAACAGTACTATATGCGTGGGTATAACATGAATCGAAGAATTGAGCGAGTCGCTATGACTGGGGGCAGCGGCCCAGTTGGATTAGCGTTAATACAAAAATTGTTAGCGGAACATATTGAAATTCTCTTATTCCAGAGAAGGAACTCAAAAAGAAGCCAATATTTGCCTGAGAACAAATTGCTGCACCGGGAGTACTGTTCATTGGAGGACTTAAAAAAATTTGATTCTCTGGAAAAAGGATTTGATGTCTTTTTTCATTTGGGTTGGAGCAATACCAAAAGGGAGCTGCGTGATCAGGTCGATAAGCAATATGAAAATGTACCATATTCCTGTGATGCAGTAGAGGTTGCTCATAAACTGGGGTGTCATACATTTGTTGGAATTGGAAGTCAGGCAGAATATGGCAGGAAACAGGAGCCTCTCACCGGAGACCTGTTTTGTGAACCGGAAACTGCCTATGGCGTTTCCAAATTATGTGCATGTTATATGACGCGAATTTTGTGTGAAAGATATGGAATGCACCATATTTGGACAAGAATTTTAAGTGGTTATGGGATGTATGATAATCCGAATTCTATGTTGATTTCCAATATCCTGAACAGTTTGAATGGCCGTCCATTACAATTTTCCAAAGGGGAGCAGATTTGGGACTTTACATACATGGATGATATCGCAAATGCTTTGTTCTTGGTGGCAAAAAAGGGAAAAAACAGCGAAATCTATCCGATTGGCAGCGGCGCTGCCAGACCACTGAAGCAATACATTGAGATATTGTGTGACAAGCTTGGTCATGATCGGAATACGGAAATTGAACGGCTGCCTTACACGGAAAAGCAAGTGATGCATTTAGAAGCAGACATTTCTAAATTAAGAGAAGATACAGGCTGGATGCCATCCATGCCTTTTGAGAAAGGTATTGAAAAAGTCATTGCGTTCTATCGGGAATGGGAGAGGGAATAAAAGAAATATGTGGCATAGAAGTATCGTAAATACAGTGGAACACGCGAAAGAAAGAGGATTATGTCTTTATGGAGCAGGTTATTGGGGAGAGGTCGCATATAGAGTTTTTAAAAAGATGGGTTGTACGCCTTTGTGCTATTGCGATGACAATTCCGGAAAGTGGAGTACAAGGTATCAGGGATTGCCTGTCTATTCCTTAGAAGAAGCCATAGAGCGATATCCAAACGCGATTTATATTGTATGTATCGACGTTACAAAACAGACCGGGACATGGAACAGAATTCACTATAACAAGATGCTCCACAGACTAAAAGATCTCGGTGTTTATGATAGCCATTCGGAATTGCGCGTGATCATGTATATTTTTTTACTAGATATCGAGGAAGGGTCAAGCCCGGTTATAGATTCAAGTGCAGATGCGTTATTTGAAGCAAATGATTTGAAAAATCTGTTGGTATTAAATCATATGTCAAACTCTGGGAGCTATTATTTGGAGCAATTGCTGGATGGACATCCCAATATCTTATGCTTGCCATATGGCGGAGAAACTTTTCTGACCGCTTATGAAAACAGACTCAAATATTTGGAAGGGCAAGAATTGATTCTTGAGATGACAGCACAAATGTTGGGATATCTTCATTCTCAATTTGAACACCTGTATTGTGTAAGAGAGCATAAGTTTGAAGAGTATTGCGCAGATGCCAACGGCAAATTCATTCATGATGTATTGATTGATCCGGGACTGTTTGTTCATTCCTTGATTTTGCAATTTAAGGGAGAAAGCAAGTTAAGGTCTTTTGGACATATGTTGAAAGTTTATGTTGCCGCTTATAATAACTGTTTCAGAAAAAATAAGCAGGATTATACGTCCTACTGGCTTTTTTTCCAAATGCATAAACCAGATATGGATTTATCGGATCTGTACCACTTTTTTGATCATGAGGATTTTGAACGTGTAGAAAATTTAGTGATCATCAGAGAACCCGTGCAGCAATGTTATTCATGGGTCCGAAGAGTTGCCATGAAGCAAAGAAGAAATACATTATTGAAAAAAGATTCTGTGTTTTATTATGTTTTAAGAAGTGAAATGGGACGCATGTTAGAAAAAAAGTCTAAGGATGAAAACGTACATGTAATTCGCTTTGAAGATTTAAAATATCAGCCCGAAAATATTTTAAAAGTTTTATGTAAATGGCTTGATATTCCTTTCCTGGACATTTTACTTTCTACCACGCTAAATGGTTTTCAAATTTATTTTCCAACCTATACAGAGGAAGGAACGAAATATATCACTGGGAATGACATGACAGCTGTTACGAAGAAGGATTTTTCAGAAGTATTGACTTTATGGGATGAAGCCAGATTGAATCTTATTTATGCAAACTTCAAACATGCGTATGGATATGAAAATTGTGTGCCACCATTCACCGATTTTAGTAAAGAGGCGCTTGAGGAATTCATGAAAGCAGATTTTAAATTTGCAACCATTGTACAAAATGTACTTGAGGAAACAGGGAATGAATCAGAATTGTACGATGTCAACCAATTTGTAAAAGATTTATATATGGAATATATGATTCATTATAAAAACGATACCGAGTACTACGATTATTTACGGCCGGAATGAGGTGAAGAACGAGGTTATGTTAAAATTAGGCACCAAAGCAGAGACACTAAAAATGCTATATGGCAAGCTCTCCATGGCAAAGGTATTAAAACAAATTCACTTTACGGTAGATGAATGGGACAGTCATTGCAGCACTCTATGGAATCGGGCAGTCAAGGAATTAGAGAGTACGGAATTTATAGTTCGCAGCAGTGCTCTGAATGAAGATACAGAAAATGGTTCACAGGCTGGACATTTTGAATCGGTGGGAAATATCAAAGATTTTAAAGGATTTCAGGAGGCGGTTGCCAGTGTAATCGCCTCTTTTGATCATCAGGAAGGAACAAATCAGATTCTGGTTCAACCGATGTTAAAGGATGTGCAATATTGCGGTGTCGCATTCACGGTAGATCCAAGTACACTCGGAAATTATTATGTGATCAATTACGACGAAACAGGTTCTACTTCTGCTATAACATCCGGGAACGGAAAAGAAAGCAAATTGCTGTACATTTTTAAAGGAATGGATAGAAAGAAAACCGACGGTTTTGTTGGGGATCTGTGTGTCACACTAGAAGAATTAGAGCGGCTTTTTGGGAAGAATAACCTGGATGTTGAATTTGCCGTTACAAAGGATCATCGCCTTTATATTTTTCAAGTAAGAGCATTGTGTTTGAACGGCAGTACAATGGAATACGATCGACAAAAGAAAGAGCTGGCGCGTATTGAGCAAAGAATCGAGCGGGAGCAGTCAAAAAAACCTTTTTTATGTGGACATAAAACCATATATGGTGTGATGCCCGACTGGAATCCGGCAGAAATGATCGGAGTACGTCCAAAACCCCTTGCAATGTCACTATATCGCGAGATCATTACGGATAATATATGGGCGTACCAACGGGATAATTATGGATATAGAAACCTACGCAGCTTTCCCTTAATGGTAGAGTTTTGTGGGCTGCCTTACATTGATGTACGGATCAGCTTTAATTCATTTATTCCAGCCGAGTTAGATGAGTCAATTAGCGAAAAGCTTGTCAACTATTACATTGAGCGTTTAGAAAAAGATCCTTCCAAGCATGATAAGGTTGAATTTGATATTGTATTTTCCTGTTATACACTTGATCTGCCAAAGCGGATTCAAGTCCTGAAAGAATATGCGTTTACAGAAGAAGAAATAGAAGCAATTGTCGTCTCACTGCGAAATATTACAAACCGCATTATTAATCATGATACGGGACTTTGGAGAAAAGATTATGAAAAAATCATGGTTCTGGAAAAGCGGTTTGATGATATTATGTCGAGCGATATGGAAAAGATTGAGAAGATATATTGGCTCTTAGAAGACTGTAAGCGTTATGGAACACTTCCGTTTGCTGGTTTGGCGCGAGCAGCGTTTATTGCCGTTTCTCTCCTGCAGTCGCTGGTAAGTGAATCCATTCTTTCTGAAAAGGATTACGAATTGTTTATGGCAGGAGTTGAAACCGTTAGCTCCAATATGAACCGAGATTTGAAGGAATTATCGAAGCAGAGTTTTCTGCAAAAATATGGTCATTTACGCCCTGGTACTTATGACATTTCCTCCCCGCGCTATGATGAAGCGCCTGATTTATACTTTGCATGGACGGAAGATGCGTTTCAGAAGGATCAAAATGGAAAAGAGGTGTTTCGTCTGTCTTTAACGCAAATGAAGCACCTGACCAATGCATTGGATGAAAATGGCTTAAATCATAACATCATAAAATTAATGGATTTTAT
>CAMULB010000071.1 GCA_947089585.1 uncultured Lachnospiraceae bacterium
AGATCAAGACAGCCATTTTCTTCTTGCTCCATCAAGATCAAGACAGCCATTTTCTCCTTCACGCACCATCCTATACCGCCCAAATCCTTTGCAGTTTCATAAAAATGATACAACGAAATACCTGAAAAAGCAAGACAGCATCATCAAAACGTCGCGCTGCAGCAAGCGCCTGGCACAGAGTGAATCAAAACGAAATTGGCCCCCGATTGATAAATTTTTACAGATACAGTTGTTGTATTTGAAAATCCGTGGTATGCTATTGCTCGTAGCTGTTATTTTATGACATCGTTTTAAGAAACATAAGCTGTGATTTTTGTATTACATAAACCCAAGAACACATGAACGCGTGTTTGAAACGCTTCGCAGCAAATACTTCTTTTTCGGAGGATAAAATTATGTTGATGATTGCAGCAGCTCCATGTAGAGTATATGGACACTGTATAGAGCATCACATCGGCTTTGAATAAAAGCAAAATTTGTCAATGGAACTACGATTTCAATCGCGTTCATATGCGGTACACGCTTCCATTGGTCCTTACACTTTGCTCAAGACAGGACGGAAAATAATTAGACAATCAAGGAGCAAAGTAAAATGAAATAAAAAAAGAATACAGAGAACGAAAAACCTTCCTGCGCTTATGGGGGACTCAGTCACTGTCACAATTGGGCAGCAGCAGGGGCGCTCAGCGACCGCTGGGACAAAAAAGAGTGATGTTGATTTGCGATTTGCTGGCTGCCTGCTGCACGGTAACAGTTTTTTCCTGCTCAAGGCAAACTGCTTATTTCCATATCATTTCTACATTTTGAATCTGATCCATGGACTGATGAACACCATACAGCAGCCTGCCTCAGACGTGGCCATGACACTGATCATCCCGCCCGAATATTACCAAAAAAACCAGCGGCATGCGTTCTTTATCACAATCGCTGATTACGATTTTAAATCCGGTCATTGCAACAGCGCTTTTTCCCTGCTTGGTATGGATGCGGTAATTGCCGTTGATCTTGGAACCTATATGATTGCATTTGTTACCTTGCTGTTTGGCATTCAAATACCCAAGCGCTCGCATACCGCTGCAAAACAACTGGTACCGATTATGAACGCAAATTTAAATGTAATCCTGCGTACCAGTATTCCGGTTGAAATGCAGGGAAGCGTGTATTCCTGCAGAAATACGCTACAGTTTTTTACCATTCCGGTGGGATTTTTTCTCGGCAGTTTTCTCGTCGATGTGGTCTTTGAGCCCTTGATGGCAAAAACATCCTCCCGGCTGCTCACGCGCCTCTTTGGAACCGGAACGGACGCCGGCGCCGCGGTTGTAATGCTGATCATTGGAATCGCCGGCGTTACGGTTTGCCTCTGTTTCAGACATTTACTGAAAAAATACAAATTTAGAGAATAGGATTGACCGAATGAAAACAACTGATATGACAAAGGGGGTTCCCCTAAAGCTGATTTTACAATTTGCTATTCCACTCTGCATCGGCTCACTGTTTCAGCAAGCCTATAATTTTGCAGATACAATGATTGTCGGCCAGGGCTTAGGCGAGCAGGCCGTGGCGGCAATCGGCGTTACGTCGGCGCTTTACGGCGTTTTGATTCATTTTGCCAACGGGCTGAATAACGGCTATGGCATCATTATCTCGCGTATGTTCGGCTCCGGCAACCACACCGCCGTAAAAAAAGCCGTAGCGGCGATGATTCTTCTCAATGGCTCGATCACACTGGCGTTGACTGCCGTCACGCTTCCGCTGCTTGGGCCGATTTTGCACTGGCTGGACACGCCAAGCGATATTTTTTCCCAGTCCTACGCCTATATTTTCGTCATTCTTGCCGGGATGATTACGACCATCTGCTACAACATGGGCGCCGGATTTATGCGGGCGCTGGGCAACAGCCGAACCCCGCTGTTTTTCCTGATCCTTTCCTGCGGGCTTAATATCAGCCTGGATGTACTGTTTGTCCTCATTTTGCATATGGGTGTAGCAGGCGCAGCCTTAGCGACGGTTCTTGCTCAGGCTGTTGCCGCCGGATTGTGTTTTCTTTATATCTGGCGAAATTACGTCAGCTTTCTCCCGAAAAAGGGAGATTGGCGCCCGGAGCGCGCTCTGGTCAAGGAGATGTTTTCCACCGGGCTGTCGATGGGACTGATGCTGTCCGTCTTTTCCCTCGGCACAATCATCCTGCAAAAAGGCATCAACAATCTGGGGACACAGATTATTACCGCCCACACTGCCTCTCGCCGCATCCACGAAATGATGGTCATGCCACTGTCCATGATCGCGAATGCCAACGCAACCTTTGTAGGACAGAATTTCGGCGCGGGAAACATGAAGCGCATCAAAACCTCGATCCGACAGATCATCGGCGTCGAATTGGTGTGGTCGCTGATTTCCGTACTGCTTGCCAATACCGTAGGAGAATTTTTGATTCATCTTTTGATTGGAACGACAGACGATGTGATCATGCGCAATGCGATGCTTAATCTGCGCGCCAGCACAGCATTTTTCTTTCCGCTTTCGATCCTGCTGGTACTGCGCAATTCCATTCAGCCCATGGGCTACAAGATTACACCGGTTATTTCCAGTGCGATCGAACTGTTGATGAAGGTTGTATTCTGCATTGTATTGATTCCGCGAATTGGATATCTCGGCGTCGTAATTACTGAACCGATCATCTGGGTGATCTGTGCGATCTTTTTGGGGATCATTTATCTTCATTCAATGCATCGGAAGCAAGTACCGATCAACACATAAAATCGGAAACAAGTGCCGATGCATACATAAAAAAGGGAGCCGCTTGCACTGTGCTGCATACTGTAGCGCACAGTGCCGCGTGAAACAACAGCTTGAATGCTGGTTTTCACCCTGCGGCTCCCTTTTTATATTTGATGCTGCTTTTGACCCCGCGCCTGTGGCTGATCAGGATCCGACCATCGCAGGCAACCGACCTCGAAGCTTCCCTCTTTCGCTGATTCTGCCTTCCCCCTCAATGACTACTCTTTTTCACCCGCCTGCGCTGGACGAATATCACGATCAACGCTGCCAGCAGACAGCCGCAGAGTACCCCGCTGCTGTCCAGCATTACGTCGGTCAGCTGGCCGCTTCTTCCGGGCACAAAAAGCTGATGAAATTCATCGGTCCCGGCATAGGCCGTCCCACTGAGAAAGGCAAGGAAAAACCGGAGCGATGATTTCAGTCGGGTACATAAAAGAAAATCAAGATACAGCAAAATCCCCAGAATGGCATATTCTGTAAAATGAGCCCCTTTGCGGATGGGATAGTCTACTTTTTCTGCAAACGCCTGCTGCTCTTCGGGCGAAAGGCTGTCAAAATCACGGACTACCAACCGACCGACGGCATAGCCAATGGATTGGCTCATATCCGCCGATTCGACCGCGGGAGCTGCCGACATACGAAAAATCAGAAGCATCCAGAAAAGAGTGGCAATGATCAGGATTGGCTGGATTGCTTTTATTTTATGATTCTTTGAAATGGTATTCATGTCTGTTTGTACTCCATCTGGCTTTGTATAGCAGATGCGGTAAATCCACCGTCTCAGAGGTTCAAACCGTCTTCCATTGCTATAATTCACCTCTTTGAAGATAGAATTACTTTTGAACTATAGATCCTTTGGCTACTGAAAAGATTCTAACATAGAGAGAGGTGTGATGGCAAGGTGATTTTTAACTCTAACTTTTATCTCATTTTTCTCTAGACTTCTATTTTCTTAGATGAATCAAATTTTGTATCATATCATAAATTATATTTCGTTTTAAAACCAAGATCATCGCAACTATAAACACAATCCCATATCTAAGAAGCGGATAATCATAGGTTGCAAAGATAAGAAAACCTGACGCCATAAATGCAAGCGAAATGACCATTATAATCTTTGTCTTATAAGGTTTCACACCTCCACAATACTCTGCACAGACCTTATTCATAAAATAGTAATGTCCGGCGCTATAAATCATAAAACACGCCAAGGTTGTATAACCAGCTGCAATATAACCGAAACACCTAATAAAAATACGATTAAGAAAAATATTTAAAACTGCTCCCACAATACTTGCACCCATTATAAAACTTGTTTTTTCATAATAGAAAGCAAACTTTGCGAACATATCGTAACAATACATAAAAAAGACGCTCATTGCTACTGGAGGAATTACGCGAATAGCTTCATTGTAACTTTCCGGTGCAAATACAGCGACAACTTCAGGGGCAAAAAGAATGAGCGCTAAATTAACAAATGCGATCAACGGCATTGTCATATAAGCAATTCTTGCTATATCTTTTTCTTTTCTTTCTTTTATTTTTTGATACATCCATGGCGTAATCGTTTGAGATAAAGCTGTATTAAACAATATCATAATAGATGCTACCGAATACGCAAGGTTATAAATCCCAGCTTCGCTTTCTCCAACCAAATTCCGGATCATGATTCGATCGGCACTATTCAGCACTGTCTGCGAAAGATAGTGTGGAATTAACGGCAAATTGAACCTCAACGCATACATCCAAAATTCTTTTGAAAAAAAACAGCCGCCTTTTTTTGTTTGTATAAAAAACATCCAGGTAAAACAAACAAACTCTACACCTACTAATCCCAAAATACGTGCCGTGACCTTATCATTAGAATTTAATACGAGTAGAATACCAAGCGTTGGTTTTGCTATTGAGACAAGTATGGTAATAATGATGAGGGCACGATATTGAAAGTTTACTCGCTGCTCATTTGCCCATAAATTAAACACAGCGGATGTCCATATCATGATCAGCATTGCTGCCATTTGAATCGTTGATAACCCAATCAGGTGATTCAAATACGAATGAAAAATTACATATACAATCAGCCAAAATGCTGACAATGCAAATGTCAGCCCCTGCAGCGATGAAGACCACTTCGAGGATTCCTCATTAAATTTTACCAAACCTTGCGTATGTACGCCTGAAAACAATGAAAGTGTGATTATTACAGAAATAATTCCATACCAGGATGTAAAAACGCCCAACTGCCCATATTCAAAAGGCGAAAGCAGCCGAGTAAATATGGGCGTTGTTATCATTGAGATCGCGCGTTGAAGAAACGAGCATATTAAAAACCAGAAGGATGCTTTGACTTGAACGGGAAACAGTTTGTATTTCTCATATAGCGCATGAATTTTCATCTACTGCTCCTCCTCGCTACCGTTGCAAATACTTAATTTCCTTCCATTGATCTACCACGTAGAAATCACTATAATTTGTTTGATTCAAAAAGTAATGGTGAATCGGATTACCATTTTCATAAACATGAATTGTTTCCAGTGTTACACCATCATATTCTTGTTGTAAAAAGTACTGGAGGTATTTCATCTTCTCCGGATTAAGCCCCATATACCTTGCCGCCACACAATCTGTAGCCAAAAGATCTTCTCCTGCAATGATCGTATTTGCGTATTTACTTGTTGGGCAAAACGGACCTTGTCCTTCACCTGCAAGAATACCGTCAACGACCGTAAAGTAACGTCGATTCTTTCTCTTCATTCCTTGATAAAGGTCAGCCACCATGCGCCAAATCGTATCATTTCCGGGCCATGCCCCTCTATGCTTTACCTTCGCCTGCTGCCCGGTCTCATATGCCTCTTTACTGGGATACTCGTCACCATGAATTTCCGGATAACCAACCTGCCAATGAACAAGCTGATTTTTATTAGAAATTGTACCCACCAGACCTTTCAAGTTTAATGTTGCTCCCACCTTTTGATGTGTTTTTAGCTTCGGAATTGAAATATAAACATCTGCATCATACAAGCTTCGCGCAAAAGTATACAACTGATTTTCACCTGTATGAGACGCAATTGTTTCTTCGCGCTCATCAAATACCCCACGAAAACGAGTCGGATCAATCCCATAAAGAAGTGAATCCTTTCCCAGATTGACCTCAATCTTCCCTGACGGATCGCCAGGCTGTTCCACCATCAAATGCTTTTTTCCATAGTTCTTAAGATCGTCGCAAACCAGCGGACGTAAGTCAATAATGCTTACCGGAACATCATACTTCTCCTTTATTCGTTCCATCTCTGTAAACTTCATCAGCTCAGAAAAATCCGCGTCAATGGATGGGTTATCGCCAATCATAATTTGACCCTCTCCTTGCAAAGCCTCTGCAACATAATCTGCGACAGCCTCAATCACATGCGGATGTGTAATCACACAATAGAGCGTATCCCTGTGTGGGCACGATTCTCTCCATCTTGACGCCACCCAATTCGGTTTAATAAAAACCTTATCGCCAGGCTTAATAAGCCTTCCAAGTGGGTTTATTTGAGGCAGCTCTAAATCATCAAAGCATTTTCTAAGCGTCGCTTTTACTGCATCCAATCTGTAATTATCTACATGCTCAATCGCTACTTTATTCATCCTTTTATCTCCTCTACCATATTTAAATACCGCTCCAGACACCAAACCATCCAGCGTTGATCACCCGTCATCGGATCTGTAGCATGTGGTATAAATTCATCTCTGGTTGGACCTTCCCATTTGGCAAGCCATTCATTGACCGGCCTGGGCATCGGGATTTTTGCCGGAAGCTCTTCTCCACAATATAAATCTCGAAATAACTCCCGTACAATATACTTTGTATCACCAGCGCGGATCCGGGAATAGTCAATTGGTCCTTCAAGATAAGTTCTTGAATAAGGTCCTACAAACTCAATACCCGCTGTGTCGCACGCATTCGTATAGGTACCCAGTGCCTCTTGACGAAAATATTTGTTGATAAAATCATGTCCATCAATATGCCCCTCCTTTTCAAACTCCATGTATGGTTCCAAAAGCAGTTCGGGCTTACGCAGCACCTTATAAGGCATCACATAGGTATAACGCTCCACAAATTCTGAAAAAAGCCAATCTTTTGAAAGAAGTCCATTCATACCTCCATATATAATGTCCGCATTTTCTCCAAAGATGAACCTCGTCTTATTTGATTCAACCGCTTTTTGAGCTGCAATACAAATCTGGGCTTCAATCGAGTGAATTGGAGCGCCCTTATGCAGCATACACTGATCCGTTGCACGAACAATATCTTCCCAGTAAATGTCAATAATCTCATGATCCAAATGATTAAGCCTTGCCCATTTCTTTGCCAAAACTGATTCGTCAATTACTTCTACTCCTGGGACAATACAACGAAATGTATATGCCTTTGTTCCTTCTGGAACCAATTTTGCTAATATGGCTGAATCAATCCCACCGCTCAAAGCCAACGCTGCTTTTCCATCGCGGCAGGCATCATCCACAACCCGCTTTAGTGCTGTATAGAGCGTAGAGCTATCCCAAACCGAAATACGTTCAAAATTCAAATCAACCTGTTTGCATGGCCTCTCTTCACAAAAACATTTCTTGTTATCATAAATATACCGATACATAAGGTATGCACTCATACAAAAGCTTCTATCAACCTGCACTGCCATACTCCTTCTTTTCATGAAAGCGAATGATCCGCTTCTATTCCTCTGCCGATTCCATATTCACATGAATCACAGGTGCAGAGGCGGTCTCCTGGGTCCATCCACGTACCGCTTTAAGGGCCACAGTAATTTTTGTACTGGAAACCCCTTTGGTATATGGAAAATAAATGATCTTTATTCCTTCTTTTGCGAACTCTTCCTCATATTTGTTCCATTTTTCAGTACCATACCAGTCATCACCAACAAAAAGCATGGTAGCCCCAAGCTCTTTACAGGCTTTTAGCTTGTTCATTTCGTACTGTGGGACAGCCGCATCCACATATTTGCAGGCACGAACAATTTCAATTCGGTCCTCAAATGGAATCATTGCACTTTTTCCCTTATAGGATACAAGATCATCAACGGTCACTCCGACAATTAGCTTGTCGCACATTCCCTTTGCATTTTTTAACAGGTTCAGATGACCGATATGAAACAGATCATAAACCCCAGTTGTATAACCAATAATCATAGTGAACCAGCTCCTTCTATCAATGAATGATTAATTCGGATAATGCAAGATGCCGCATGCTCCATCCACTACTTCATCATTCGGTTTATCTGCATCTTTCCAATTTGGATTTGGTTTTTTCCAAAACACGGTATAAGATGCGGCCAACAGCTCCTCGGCATTCACAGGAATCGGCACATCTACATCTAAGCACTTTTTCGTTTGAAACTGATTAAAGTATGGCAATGTTTCTTTGAGTAAGGAAAATTCATGTTTATCGTTATATGTTACATTGTCCAGCTTTACACATGCATATTTTTCATATTTATCCTGATTCCTCGTAAAAGCAAAAAAATCAATTTCAACATATGGAGAAATGGGCGGAGAAAACGTCATTTCATGGACGACCCCATCACATTCAAACCAACGTACAATCTGAAATCCCGCCTGTTCCAGCACATGAGTCAATTTCTCCCAGGCATAATGCCGCTCTTGCGTAATGACTCCAAAGTCAAAATCAAAATCATGTGGTATAAGCTTCCCATCTCGCACAAGCCCCAGTAACGTCCCAAAGGCCGGAAAATATGCTATATCAGATCCATTCAAGGTATTGATCACAAGCTGAAACGTCTGTATTCCATACTCCTGAAACGCTTTCTTTTTTTTATCAAACCGCCATTTCGCTTCCATATTGCGATATGCTTTTCCAACACATAGATAAAATGGCCCAATCCATTGATTGTTCCGAATCATTTTCTTTAATCCCTGAAGCACTCAAACCATTTCCTTTCATATTGTAAATTGCAATTATTTATTTCAAACACCTTATTTTACCCCTTTCATCATATAGTAGGTTTTGAACAGGCTCAAAAACATCATCGTCTTAAGATAGCTTCTTTTCTGTGCATATTGAGAAATTTTTCGATCTGCAAATCTCATTTTACCGAAATCGTAAGCTTCCAAAGCATTTCGCAATAAAGGGTGGTTTACTATTTCCATATACATTTGTTTACTAAGAGAATGATTGTAAAATTCATTTCTAAAAAGCTCTGCAACATGTAATAGAAATTGTGTATGAAACTGTCTTTCAAAATTTGGAACCATCATGATATCTGGAATGTTTCTGATTGTATCCATCAATTGAAGAATCTGGTTCCACATATCCTTTTTGTATGAGTTTAATATCGAAGTATCATTAAATTGATAATAATACTTATACACTTCAAGAATCTTAATTTTCTTACACGCATACAACACACCAACAAGCAGCTGCTGATCCTCTGCATAAGAAATTTTCTGTGTACAATATTTCGCATAGTCCCGCACCAAATCTGTGCGAATGATCTTTCCCCATCTGCATATAGCTACCGGACGGAAAAAAGCGCCATGATCACATAAAAGGATGGATTTCATCGTATCATCAATCGCATAAACTCCAGCCGGAAGCGCGTTAATTTTAAATTCTCTCTGTCTCTCTCGATCAAAATACTGCATACATTGCATCGAAACAAGATCTATATCTTCTTCTAACGCATGTAACAGACATTCCAGGTAATCGGGCGCAATAAAATCATCGCTGTCAATAAAGCAAATATGGCTGGTTCTGACCTGATTTACCCCCTCCATCCACGCCGAAACAAGCCCCCCATTTATTTTGTGAATCAACTGAATCTGATTATTTTTTTCCGCATAGGCATCGCAGATTTCTTTACATCCATCCGTCGAGCCATCATCAACTAAAACAATCCGATCAAAGGGTATCGTCTGACTTAAAACAGAATCCAGACATCTGGCCAAATATTTTTTCACATTGTATACCGGGATAATCGCCGTTACGGTTGTCATAAGCTCCACCTTCTTGTTGTCCTATTTTTCATGATCTTTTTTTACTTTTGCTTCTTCCACCACGGAACAATCCGTGACATATTGGGGGCTATCACAAAAACTGCGCTCAAAACGGGAAGATTCAAACATGGATTTAAAAAACCCAACAGAATAAAGAGGATCAATGCAATATAAAAGGAATATAAATCTGTCTTATTATCAAGCGTTCGTATCACCTGTCTCGACAGCTTAAAAATAAGAATGAGAAAGACTGCCATTCCTGTCAAACCAAATACACCCAATAAATCATGCCATTCCTGATGGGAACCAATCACTCCATATCCATATCCCTGATATCCAACTCCAAAGATCGGATTTTCTCGAAAAGTATTGATTGAATATTCCGCCAGCTCCTCTCTCCTGTCATGTGAATAGGGCAAATTATGATCGGTGCGAAAGATCATATCCGCAACACTTCTAAGACGATCCCTGAGTACCCAATGCAAGGATTCTGTCATATCATATACCAGGTCTGATACCTCAACTCGAAATAAAAATACAATACTCAGCAAACAGGCAGCAATCAGAGCCCATACAACGGTTCTCTTCTTATTCTGGCGGTATTTATGAAAAGCAAATCCCAGTGCAATGCCAAATGCACAGAGCAATACGCCAGTGGCATACAATGACAGGCCGACACACAGTATAAGTAATCCGCAAAGGAACAAATATGTCACCACCGGATATTTTCTGTAATATGAAAAAATGGAAAACATTAACACACATAACAGAACACATATCCCATAAAATTGTGAGAAATCAATTACGGTTGTAAATCCCCTTGTTTCAAAATATCGAATCGCATACCGGTCGACAAAAATCACATAATACAGTGATATCACGATTGAGATTGTCACAGAACAGAGTACTGCACGAATCACAACTGCTTTTTTCCTGTTTGACAATCCACGAATCCCAATTGAAAGTGCAGCGGTAAACATCAGGTAAACAAATTTTAGAGCATGATTGATTGGCGCATTAAAGCCTCGTTCTGACATCTTACCGGAAATCAGCAGCAAAAGAATGGCTAGTCCGCACACGATCATAAAGGGCATCAAATCTGCTATATTCTTGATCGAAAAGTTTAGCACAAGAAGCATCATCGTTAGTAAAATATAAACTGTTCCAAACGATGATTTATTAAATGAACTAAATGCAACAAATAAACTGATCCATATGATCAAATACGCCAGAAACTTTGACGGCGTTTCCCCATCTACTACACTTGCAGATCTTTGACTCATAGCACACTCCTTCACAATGCATCCATACTATCCTATCATTTCCAACAATTTTTTCGACGCATATTCTATATTAAAAATAGATTTTTCAACCATGATGTGCTTAGATGCCCGATCATTTTTAAGTGAAAGCACATTTTTTATCTGTCCTCCCCATATCTCCTCTCCCAAACTCAGATTACAAAAGTGAACATTCTCTGTTACGTTTATAGCTTCAGGAAAAGCTCCCTTCGCACAAATACATGGCAAACCAGCACATTGCGCCTCTATCACAAAAAGTCCCAGTCCTTCATTAAGCGATGGCGCAAGTAAGAGATCCATTACCTGAAGCAAATCCCAGACATTATGAACCTCCCCTGTATAAAGTATATCTTCTGTTATCCCCAATAACTCAGCCTTATGAACCATATCTTCCTTTAACTCTCCATCACCAACCACCATAAGCTTTACATTTGGTATAAGCGACTTTGTTGCCTTCAAAATATCAATTAAAAACAACGGATTTTTTACGGAAACCAACCTGCCAACAAATCCAAGCACTACAGATTCTTCAATTCCATACCTCTTACGCAAAGCATTTCGGATTCGCACATCATATGCAAACTTATGAACCTCAATTCCTGGTGTTACAAGCTGATACGGTTTCCCTTGATACAGGAATTCACCCGCTTGTTGCGATACCGCCAGTCTCTGTACCTTCAAGTGCTTCAGTTGATACATTCCTAAAAAACGTAAAATATCCTGACGAATCTTATAGCTCCATTTTTTAATTGGCTCTTGCATTGCATTATGTGAATGTGTAATTACCCGATACCCCTCACGCAACGCCATCTTAATTGGAATAATATCAAAGGATATATGTCCAACATTGACATAAAGCGTATCTGTTTGTCGCTTGTAATGGCGTAAAATATCTTTATAGCTTTGAATATATTCTTTTAATTTATGCCGTTCTGGCAAATAGACGACTTCTCCGCCATACTCATGGATTGTTTGATCATAAATGAACGGCTGTGCTTCCTCTACCAAAAATGTGAAGGTCAGATCCTTGTGAAGGTATTTCTGCATCAGCATCAAATAGTTTTCAATTCCACCAACCACATTTTTCAAGCCATAAACAAGTATTGTCTTCATCTATATCCCCATCCATTCCCGCAATCATTCATAGCATTCACGCTTATGCAGTTTGAGATATACCGTTCTTAGTAGCTGAATACCAGCGTAACATCTGAATCGAAGCATGATCATCTTAATACAATGATTTCTTTTGACCGTATGGAGGGGAAACTCATCGTAAACACCGGAGAAATACTTTTTTTGAAAATATTTTCTACACTCACTTTTCCTTTGTTTTCTGTTTAAAGGACATTCAGAATGATAGAAATAATTGGTAATAACCGTCTGCATAGCAAAAAATGCCGCTCCATATAATGCCCGGTAATAATTTTTTCCTTTATTTCTGCTTTCTGCAAACTCCCACAGCATCCCTAAATATTTTTCCAACTCTTCCGGCGCATTTTTTCTGTAAGTATTCACCATGCTGTTCTGGCACATACGATAGTGATAAAGCCAATCGGAAGAATACACTACATTTTCTGTATACTCCAGCACCTCCTGAAAATACATTCCATCTTCTCGAAATGGCAAATCTCGAAATTCAATTTGGTTATCACACAAATAATCCCTCTTAAAGAACTTCCCCCAGGCAGAATCAAACGGTACTGTATTATCTGGCTTTCCAACTACAAAGGTACACAATGCATCTATTTGCAGCTGCAT
>CAMULB010000072.1 GCA_947089585.1 uncultured Lachnospiraceae bacterium
GCAGAGGACTGAAAATCCTCGTGTCTCTGGTTCGATTCCGGAACTGGGCATTTATCATGTAATAATATTTATAATATGGGATATTAGCTCAGTTGGTAGAGCACTTGACTTTTAATCAAGTTGTCCGGGGTTCGAATCCCCGATGCCTCATTTTTTAGAGCGGCAGAAGCGGGTTATTTTTTTGTTTTGGGAGAAGATGCTTTGTCTGGTTCGGTTGTTGGACAGTAGGAAGCGGGAGATTGATTGAGAAGGAAGCATAGCTCAGCTGGGATGAGCGTTCGCCTCACACGCGAGAGGTCACGGGTTCGAGCCCCGTTGCTTCCATTCCTATAAAAACCTCATAAAAGAGCGGAATCCATTGGAAAATCAATGGGTTCCGCTCTTTTGTTGGGGATTATTGCAAATCTGTTTATCAAAGAAAATTTGAAATACGGATACTTAAATCGTTGTAGATACATGAGACAATATCCGAATGGAAGGTGTATTGCCCGGTTTTTTCATTACTTTTAAAATCAAAGACATTAACAATTCGATTTGAAGGGTTTATAATCCAATATTCTTTCACACCTGCCGAACGGTATTTAAAAAGCTTGATCCCGTAGTCTATGCGTTCTGTACTGGGAGAAGCGATTTCAATAACCCAATCTGGAGCCCCATTACACCCTCTGTCATCCAACTTGTTTTTGTCGCAGATCACAGAGATATCGGGCTCTACGTAGTTTCGGTCGTCTGCATTCAAGAATACGGCAAAGGGGGCGGGATAGACCTTACACAGGCCGCCATGCGTATCAATGTATTGCCCAATTATCTTTGTGAACTGGCTCACAAGCTCCTGGTGAATCCGCCGTGGCGGAGCCATCATATACATCTGGCCGTCAATCAGTTCTGCACGCTGTCCTTCTGGCAAGGCATAGATATCATCGGTTGTGTAGTAATGTTCCTGTGGCGATATCATAATGAATCCCTCCTTTGGGAATGTTGGAAAGTGAATGATTTATCCATTGCCATGCCCCTCAAATTATGCTTCCTTTGTCATTGAGCGATTCGTAGTACCACATGATTTTGGGAGTCCCGTCTTTTGGCCGTGCTTCTTTCCATAAATGATCAATCTTTTGTCTCAGTTCCATGCGTCTCACTTCTCTTGTGAAATTGATTATACACCATGTGTGGCTTTTATGAAATATAAAATATAAGAAAAAAAGCATTTATAAGGATCAAAAACATGCTTCAGTCAAACAGAACAAGATACCCATTCTATTTTTCCTGCTAGGCCTCATTCCCTGCAATTAGAAAAATGCAAAAAGGATAAAATACTGATCGGGCAAAAATATAGACACCAAAATTCCAATACGGCGATACCGATCCACTTTGGGTGATCCGCTTTGAATACGTCAAGCATTGGAACCGTGAAACAGGAGATAAAAAACACACCATGCACCATCAGCAGATATTTCAGCCATTGCTCTGTTTTTGCCTGTGGTTTGATTGTCAATCCGGCAAAGAATGCAGCGAGTGACATAA
Source organism: uncultured Lachnospiraceae bacterium (assembly GCA_947089585.1). Lineage (GTDB taxonomy): Bacteria > Bacillota > Clostridia > Lachnospirales > Lachnospiraceae > 14-2. Next base: position 1,522 of record CAMULB010000072.1, read on the forward strand.
CCCCATACCCCAACAGGTCATAATTAAATAGCAGTCCACATTGCTGAAAATCAAGGAGTGCGGCCGCTTGCTGTGTCAAATGATTGAATCGTACCGTTGTCAGCTGAGCAAAATAAACTAACAAAATGATCGCTGCGTATATCGCGGAAAAAGCCACTGAAACAAAGCCCGCTAATTTTACGTCCGTTTCGGCAAAGTAAGCATATCCACATGTCATTGCCACAAAACTGAACGCAATGAACATAGAGAAAAAATAACTGCTATCATCCAAGCCAAGCAGCATAGAGATAGCAAAACAGAGGACTGCAATGAAATTGACAGCCGAGCTACATGCGCTTATTTTCTGATTCATCCGTCTGCACCGTCCCTTCAAAAAGAATCGCAACGAATTGTTCGATCAATGTTGCCCTGTCCTCTCAAATTCCGTAACTACCTTTCCGGTTCCGGCAATTCCGTTGTGACTTCCATCCTGCGATTTTTTTCATTGGCATGGCCGTCCATCGCAGGGCCTCATTGAATATGGTTCAAAGACATTGTATGGAACATGGTTCTAAAAGTCAATCGGTTTTTTTGTGTTTCCCTTTCTAAAAAACGGTATCACAGTAAATGGTCTTCGCTTATCTCATGCTTTCGCTTTATTGCTTTTTGATTTTGTGCGTTGCTGCATGTGGACAGAAACTAAAAATACACTTGACAATAGAACGTTTATTCTATATAATGGCAATATAAAACATAAGTTCGGTTTTTAAAATCGCATATGGGAGATGATGGTATGGATTTAAAGTGATTTTTGAAGGTAGGATTGCTTTAGGTATCATTTTTGTACGCAAAATTTGGATTTGAGGGGAAGAGATGGATGGGTCAAAGCAAAGAGAAGAATCAGGCAATCAAGATAAAAAGTATACAGGCAAATAGCTTGTATCTGGTTAATTATTACGAGGAACATCAGGAGGAAGGAACGCAAGAGAACAAACCATGTCTTGATCTGGGGGAAGCAGCGATCAACAAGAGCCTGTTTTCAGAATATATGATGCATCACGGTGTAAATGTAAATAAAAAGGGCCGAAGCAAGGACTTGATTGTCATGAAATTTGATTATGGCGTCAAGGGTGGGATGACGGCGCAGGAATTGAGAGAGTATTACTATAAGAACGGCGCGGCGGTTACATGGAACGCCTATAAGAGAGACGGGAGTCAAGTCAGTGAAGAGCGCATTCTCTATAAGATGCTTATGCGCAGCCCCGGTCGAGCCAAGGAGGGGGCCTGCATTTTTATTCGTGAGAGCCTGCATCGTGCGGCATTGAAATATATCACGATGGATTTATGGGACAGGATGCCCTTTGAGAACGCTAAGATCGTGGAGCTGTCGGCCTATGCGCCATTGATAACGGCAACGGCGATCGACTATATCACAATTCCCATGGAGCATATTTTGATTGTAAGGGATGAAGCGGTATCGACCCTGGCTGCCGCTGTCTCGGTCAAAACGCATGATGTTGCCTATGAGAAGCAGGTGCTGGACTGGCAGCTGGCAGAAAGCCAGATCAACGAACGATACGGCCTGACGTTTTATAAAAAGAAGGCGAAAGAGGATCCGGGATTAAGATACATCCGCAAGACAAAGCAGGCTTTGCTTGAGCATGGAGTGAATGTTGAGAATTTTTTAAAGAAGGAGATACATTATAAAAAAGAGTGCTATGTTGACCGATCCAGTGAGAGAGTGGAGGTTCAGAATATTTTATTTGACGGCATGGGGTGTATTGACGAATCTATTTTTCCCAAAGAGAGCGGGATGGAAGGGTTTATTTACTGCAGGAGCCATTTCTTTAAATCATGTCTCTTTCGGGGCAACATACAGGAGTATTTCAGGGACTATTATGGGGCGGATTATGAGACGGCAGCCGTTGCGGATCTGTTTGGAAATCTGGTTCCGATCAAGGAGATCCGAGTCATTATTACGGAGAATTCGATCAAGTGGCTCAAATTTGCGGAGCTGATGGGCGACAGCGAAGCGGCGGCCTACGCATATTACAAAAAGGTTATGAAAAAGCATGGGCAGAAGTTTGCGATTGTAAAAACATCCCATGCAAGTAAATATGGGGAGCTGCAGAGAAGCTCCTATCAGATCAACAACAGCCTGCCCTGCACCGACAGGCGCATGTTGGAAAGAATCGCGAAAGTGAGTATTGATTATTGCAACGCTTTAAAATTAAGTCATTCGGCATTTATGAAGCATTTAGCGGTGAACGCCTCAAAGGGATACAGCATCAATCATGTTCTGATTGCATTGGAGGCGTGGAATGAGAATTTCAAATATACCGAATATTTCAAAGAAAAGAAAGCAAAGATTATCAGCAAATTTAAAAATGAGCGCTTAAAATTGGGCAAATTATTACAATATGCAGACAATCTTACCATCTGCGGGAATCCAATTGCGCTGCTGATGAAGGTGAGCGGACAGGATTTTCGTCAAGACCCATGCTTTCAGCGGATGGACGATGCAATTCAGTGCTATACAACCAGATTTCGCCCCGGAGAGAGGCTGGCGGGATTTCGCTCTCCGCACAACAGTCCCAATAATATTGTCTATCTGGTCAACATATATTCGCAGGAGCTGCAGCGATATTTTCCAAATTTGGGAAAGAATGTGATTGTCATTAATGGAATCGGCACCGATGTGCAATGCCGTCTGAATGGACAAGACCTGGATACAGATGCAATTTATACGACGAATCAGCCGGACATGGTAGCGATTGCAAGGGAAGCCTATTGGAACTATCCGACGATTGTGAATGGAATCGCGTTAAGCGATCGAAGTGAATATCGCAAGGATATGGAATCCTATGCGAAGATGGATCATAAGATCTCGTCCTCGCAATATGCCATCGGCGAAGCAAGTAACATAGCGCAGCTGGCGTTGAGCTACTACTATGATGGCGGGGGGCAGAGCAAAGAGCTGGAGGAGGTATTTATCATCTGTTCTGTTTTAGCACAGGTTGCGATTGATTCTGCAAAGCGTGTGTTTGATCTCAATGTCAACCGTGAGCTGGCAAGGCTGAGCAGCCTGCCCTGTATGCGTCCCAACGAGGAACAGAGATACCCGATTTTTTATGCAAAAGTACAGGAACAGAAGAAGGATGGCAAAAAGGGAAGAAAGGAAATAAAGCATTCTCAAATCAGAAGGTTTCACTGCGCGATGGAGCTATTGGCCGATATCATTGAGGAGCAAGTGATTGATATAAGAAAATACCGGGGACTTGTCACCCATACCTGTAAGCTGAATACGATTTTTCAATATAAAAGTGACAGAATCAGGGACAGCAAACAGTATCAGAAGGTGATTTCGTTTGTGCAAGAATATGACAGGGAGGTCAAAAGACTCAATCCGGCTAAGAGCGATTATGCAAAAAACGTGGATTATCTATTTGATGACTGTATGGTAAAGCTTCGGAATATGAGGATCAACAAGAGCACGATGTCTTCACTGATTGCTTATGCATTTGCGCAGAATGGAGATATCTGTGATCGGCTGCTGACCGTTTTATATGACAAGGATCCGAACGGCTTTTTATCCTGTTTTCAGAAAACGGAAGAAAGTTCCGCTGAAAACGCAAAAACAACTAAGAATACGAGGATTTTATAATCTCGATTAGAGAGAAGCGCGAAGAAGAATTGAGAGAGACGGTAAAAGTCTCTCTTTTCTTATGTTTTTATGAAGGAGGATGAAAAATTGAATTATGACAATCAATCTGTGATTCACTTGCTTGCCTGCTTAGATCGGCAGCGGAGCAGAACCGCAATCAATGAGGATATCAAAGAGCTACAAAGAGCCGTAAGGAAAATTAGAATCCTTGGAACGCTTGCAAGAGGAGATACCAGAAATGAATTGAACCAGATGATTCGCCAGATGGAGGGAGGTCTTAGACAGATTCGGTTAGAGGCCAGAATGGATCGCAGGCAGCTCAATCGTGAAATTAATACTGCTTTACGAAATGTTTCGGCGCGTGAGATTGATCTCAATCTTACAAGCAATGGCGAGAGATTCAATGCTCATGTTCGAAGAGCCATTTCGCAGGTCAGAGCGTTTGTGCAGCAAAATCCCATAAGCGTCAATCTGGAACCGAAAAAGGAAAACTTGATCCGCAAGCTGTCTGATTTCACAGAAAATAACACGAAGATTAACGAATCTTCCTATTGGCTTGGAGAAGCAGACCGGCTGCGTGAGCTCATAGGATCTGTCAGCAATGTGGACGAATTACAAAACGCCACAGATCAACTGCGGGTATTTACGAACGGCGTGCAGGAGACGGGATACGCGACGGTTTCCACAGCGGATAAAATCAAAGGGATGTTTCGTGGAATTGCAAAGGTTGCAGAGTATTTTGACCTGGCAGCGTTTGGGATTGAAAAATTCAAGCAGTCACTCAATACACTGAAAGAAAATGATACGATTCTCACAGAGATTTCTAAGACGAGTGAGATGACGAAAAAGCAGCTGGAGGAAATCGGTAAGGAAGCATTCCAGGTCGCCAATCAATATGGCCAGTTGTCGAGTAATTATCTACTGGGCGTACAGGCGATGAATCAAGCAGGCTACGGGGAAATGTCCCAAGAGCTTGCAGAACTGTCTTTACTTGCGCAATCTGCTGGAGCTGTGTCTGCCGAGAGCGCAAACAATTATCTGCTGGCGGTGGATGCCGCCTATCAATACGGCGGAAGTGTACAAAAGTTAAATGATGCGCTGGATGGAGCAAATGAGGTTTCAAAGAGATATCATACAAGCTTAGGCGATATTTCCGATGCAGTATCAATTTCGGCTTCTGCTGCGGCCGACGCGGGTGTTACGATCGAGGAGCTGACCGCTGCGGAATCTGCGATGATTGCAGCCACTGGGAGAAGCGGAGCGGAAATGGGGCGTGTGTTTCGCGCGATCATCATGAATCTGCAGCAGGTTTCAGGGGAATTTGACGGGGAAGTAATAGACGAGGAGAGTATCAAGAGAGCGGAGGAACGGTGCCGTTCTCTGGGCATAGAGCTTATCTCTATGAAGGATGGCGTTGCAACGCTGCGCAATCCGATGGAAATTCTAAAAGAATTAGCGGAGGCTTACCAGTCCCTTTCGGACAATCGTGCAGAAAAACAGAGTCTGGTATCGGATATTGGCGGGGAACAGAATGCCAATGCGTTAAGCGCTTTGTTCAGTCAGTGGGACGTATATGAGAGTATGCTGGGTGCTTATGCCTCCGGGACAGGGTCGGCGTTAGAGGCAGCCAATCAGACGGCAGACAGCTGGGCGGGACGTCTTGTACAGCTTCAAAATTCCTGGGATCATTTTGTCAGTACCATCACAGAGCAGAGCTCGGTCAAGGGCGGAATATCGTTTCTGACCAGTATGATCCAGGCATTTGAAAAACTGGCGGATAGAATTGGCGCGATTCCGGTGCTGCTTACAACGGTCAATGCGGCTATGGCAGCATATAAGAAGGACTATGGAATTAGTCAGATTTATGATAAGAACAGCCAAAAAATTGATATTCAAGGCAGCTTTATGGGGATTGATATTACTGCATATAAAAAGCAGCAGAAGCATTTCCGTGAAGCCCAGAGCGCAATTTCTGAATGGAACAATCTATCTCGTGGCGGAAATGTGAATATAGACGAATTTGAAAATCCAACTGTGCAGAACCATAGGAGTCTGAAGGATTACCTTAGAGGGGTCTCGGCAGGGGAGCCTGCCACACTGGAAGGATATAAAGCGTCCTTGATCCAGGCGGGGGAAGTAACGGATGTATTGCGGCTGAAAACGATGCTTCTGACGTCTGTGATGTCGATGGGGTTTGGATTGGCGCTGCAAGGAGTTATAACAGTTATAACAAAACTTGCGAATCATGAGAAAGAACTAATCCAATCTACCAAAGAGGCGACCAATGTATATAAAGAAGCAGTTACTTCGATAGATGACTATATTGCCAGATATGCAGAATTGAGAAACGCATTGTTGGAAGCGCGAGGAAGCGAAGAAGAGACATATAATGTTAAGAAACAGATGTTGGAATTACAAACGGAACTGAATGAAACGTTTGGTGAAGAATATGGTAAGATCAATCTTATAACGAATACTAACAAAGACCAAACTGAGGCAATCAAAGGATACAATAAGGAGCTTGCCAATACTTATCTGAATGAGAATGAGGAGGGAATTCGTAAAGCAACAAAAGAAATGGAAAGTGAAGAACATTATAATCTTTCCGTTCCTAGTATTTCCGCTTATACGGATCAGGGAAAAATACTAAAAGAGCTTGCCCATAAATACAAAGATCAGGGCGTATACTTGCTTGATGAGATAGGAAATGGCGATTATGATTTGTTTTCGGTTCATTTAAAAGCAGATCCACAATCGGCCTACGATACGATCAATGCGTTTGAGACAGAGTTAAGAAATATAGCCAATGATTTAGGGGATGAATCTCTATTTGATGATGTATTTGATATTTCTTCTGCTTCCCTAAATCAGGCAAAAGACACAATTGAAACTTATGGTGAAAGCTATAATCAAGCGTTGATGGCTCAAATTGCTACGGACGACAAGCTTTCAAAAGGCTACAACGATGCTGTTCAAGCGGTTGAGGAATATAATGAGGCAGTATTGCGGAGTGAATCTCCGTTTGGGGACGAGGCAGTCGAAAAAGCATACCAAAACCTGCAAACTGTAAAACAGAAAATTGAAGCTGGCGGGGTAGAATGGGAAAAATACTCTGGTATTATGGGAGATGTATTTGCATCTGCAAATGATGATCTCTATACCTTTTATCAGGTCATGGAGGATGACAGCTCTGTTTCCAAACTGGCGCATGAACTAAAAGGGTTATCCGATACAGATTTACAGGCCATGTCCGGTGAGGGGGATAATCCATTCGATCAATTGTACGCGAGTGCAGAGGAATATGGGATAGAAGTGCAGGAGCTCATTGACCTTTTGGTGCAGCTTGGATATGTACAAAGTGATATTCAGCAGATGGGACGGGAGGTATTACCAAAACATTCGGATTTTGTTTTCTCTGTCGCAAAGGTAGAAGAACTGTTCGCGGGTTTTGATCAATTAAAGAAGATTTATCTGAATATATCAGAGGGAAGTCTTGACTGGTCTAGCATTTTAAATAATGATGAGTTTGATAAGATATTTGGCCCATTTACAAACGAATATAATAAGTTTGTAGAGACAGTATCCAATATGCCAGACGATATCGCGGGCTGCCAATCTGCTTTTGACGATCTTGCAACTGTATATCTCAATCATTCGGACGCAATGAAAAATCTTACTCCTGAATCAAAACAAGCAACAATTGCGATGCTAGAACAAATGGGGGTAATGAATGCAGAAGAAGTGGTCACTGCACATTTAGCGGCACAGGAGGCAGAGTTAGCGGCTCAAAAAGAAATATCAGCAATTGAATCCATAAATCTGGCAGCTGCCACCTGGCAGGACATAGCCGCATTAATTGGAGAAGGTGAAGTTTCTCATGCCACAGCTGGATATCTTGCAGAATTGGCATTATCAAAAATTGATGTGAATAATAACCCGATTAATTCTAAGTCGGATATAGATAACATTATCGCCATTGCTAATGCAGCAGGAGCATCAAAAGGATACATAGATTCATTAAGAATAGCTTTGGTTAATTTGCAAAATGCTCAAACAGAAGTAAAGAACGTGGAACAAGAGGAAAATCTGACAGCTCTCAAAACGGCCAAATTAGGAGCCGCAAAAGTAATTGAAAACAATGCGGCGAACGATGTAAACAAAATCTTTGATGATATTGAGAAACATGTGAATGATAATAAAATAGATCCAACCCAATTTTATGCCAATAAAGACCATGAGGAAGATGACAATGTAAGAAAAGCTCCTGCTGCGGTTGGCCCTTCCTCCAAAGCAACACCCGAAAAAGAACCAACCATCGAAACCTTTAATTTCATTGAAACCTTAATCTCCCGCATCCAGGAAGCAATCAGCAAGCTCAAAGAAAAGGCAGAAGAAGCTTTCAGCAGCTTCACATCCAGGGGAAAAGCTTACGCCCAAACACTCCAAAAGGTCACGGATGAAATCAACATCCGGCAGAGGGCTTATGACGCATATCTGGCAAGGGCGAACAGCTATGGATTGGATGAATCCTGGGCATCACAAGTCCGGGATGGCAGTATCAACATTGCCGATGTAACCGACGACAACCTAAAGGAACAAATCAAACAATATAAAGACTGGTACGAAAAAGCCCGCGAATGCCAGGAGCAAATCCAGGAGCTGCAAAAAACACAAAAGGAGCTGGCAAGGGAAAAGATCGAGCTTCTTGTAACTAAATATGACAAGCTCCTGTCCAAACTCAAATCCGCAAGTGACCGGATGCAGGATAACATCTCCTTCAAGGAAACCTGGGGCGGCTCCGGCTCAAAAAAGAATTATGCGGACATGAACAAGAATGCCAAGTCCCAAATCACTTACTTAATCAAACAGTCCAAGGAACTAAAGAACCTGCAAAAGACCGTGGCAAAGGGATCAGAAGCTTGGTATGAGTACAACGAACGCATTGAATCCAATAACGCTTCCATCCGGGAGCTGACTCAAACGATGGCTGAAAATGCCATTGCCTCCGCTTCTCTCGCAAAAACAAAAGCGGAAAAGAAGAATGAGAAGGAGGATGATGAGGACAAGCGGATTGACGCAAGGCTGGATACGACATCCGATCTTACCACGAAAAATAAGCTGATTTCCAGTAAAATCTATAACATCAACGAACGGCAGAATTATTGGAAGGATGCTTATGCCACAAACCAGAAAGATCGCGCAAATTACGGGAACAAAATTCTAAAGGCAAAGAAAAAGGATGTTTCCAAGAACAACAAGAAGCTCTTTGCGGCGGCAATCAAAAGCGTAAAGAGCAAAAAACTAATCTCTACCGCAACCATCAACGGGATTGTAGCGGCCATGAATTCGGCCAAAGGGAAGGAATACAAAGAGTTAAGCACACTGCTCTCCTACTGCAATTACTACAATGCGAATAAAAATGCAGAAGAGGAAACAAAGCTCAACTATGAGATGTATGCACTCACGGCACAATCAGAAAAAGCATCCCTCAGGGAAGAACAGTTACAGAACCGTTTGGATGCAAACCAGACCCATGCAGACCGTAGTACAACTTCACTGGCTGAAACAACTGCCGCCCAAAACCGCAACCTGGATGTGCAGACACGGCAGAACAAGCAAAATGTATCTTCCTATACAAAGATCCGAAAAGACACCACAAAGACACGGGAAAAGGCAGGGAAGAATGCCAATTTCTCCTCGGAAAAATCTTATAAAAAGTTAAAGAATAAGAAGCTGAAATCCCGTTTAAAAGCAGCGATAGCAGCTATAAAGAGCGGGAAAAAGATCAGTAAGGATGCACTAAAGGCCGTCAAGGATTACTGCAGTCAATACCTGAACGGGAACATGACTTACTACTACAACTGTCAGGCATACAATGAATCCGTAGAAAATGAGTTAAGCGCAAAAGAGGCAGAAACCCTGGCAAAAGCGGAAGCATATGCGGCCGAACGTCAGGCAAAGCTTGACAAAGCTGCAAATACCGTATCTGGAAGAGACAGCCAGAATGAATTGTATGCTGCTACCGCGCAAAACCAGATTACCGCTTCTGGGAAAAATGCTTATGTAGACAAACAGTCTGCCAATATCGCAAAGAACTTGGATACCTACCGTTCCACTTATAAAGGCTTGACAACCGATTACAACAAGGCAAAGGCAACGGTCAAGAAAACATCTGGTAAGGATAAATCCAGTAAAAAGATTGTCAATGACATCAAGACAAAATACGTCAACAAGAATGCGCTGATCCCGGCAAGCTACATCGAAAAGGCGTATCAGGTGTCCAACAGCTTCGGACTTGCATGTGAGAACTATAATGAAGCGTTGGAGGCCAAAAATACGGCCAAAGAAACGCTTGATTTATATGAACAGACTGCAAAATCCGAAAAGGCCGCGCTTGCCATGGAAAAGATGGCCAATATCGAGCAGGAGTATGCCAATAAGCAGAGTGTATATGAGCAAAGGGCCAAACGGATTGACAGCGCAATCGACCTGAATCAGGCGAAAGGCTATCAGACCAGTAAAGTCTATTATGACAAGCTGATGGGCGAAGAGAACGCGATCAACCAATCGTTGCAGACAGAACGGACAAACCTGACCAATTCCCTGGCAAAATCCTTACAGGACGGCTCCATCGCAAAGTATTCGGATGAATGGTATGAAGCCTGTGCTAAGATTGATGCTGTCACGAATGCAATTGATGAATCCAACCTTGCCTTACAGGAATACAAAAATCAAATTCAGCAGATGGAATGGGATAACTTTGATTACTTGGAAGGACGAATCAAAAATGTGGCATCCGAGGTCAGCTTCCTTGCCGATGAATTATCCAAGAAGAAGCTTGCAAGCGACGATCTTGGCTGGATGACCGACGAAGGGAATGCAGCTGCCGCATTACACGCCTACAATTATGAGATTTATCAGAACCAAGCACAGGATTACAAGAAGGAAATTGACAAGATCAATGCACAGCTTTCCAAAGACCCATATAACAAGACGCTGTTAGACCGTCGTGACGCATTGGTACAGTCCTATCAGGAGGTCATCAAGAGCACGGAGGATGAAAAATATGCTGTCATTGATTTATATAAACAAGGCTATGATGCACTCTCCAACAAAATCCATACCTTAATTGGCGACTACAATGATTTACTGGATGCAGAGAAGAACGCATATGATTACCAGAACACGATTGCAGATAAGACCAAAGAGATTGCACAGATCCGCAAGCAGCTGACCGCTTATGCCGGAGATCTTTCAGAAGAAACCAGGTCAAAGGTGCAGACCTTAAAAGTATCACTTGAAAATGCAGAAAAAGAACTGGCAGAAACCCAGTATGAGAAATACATTTCCGATACCAAGGATATGCTCTCAGAG
>CAMULB010000073.1 GCA_947089585.1 uncultured Lachnospiraceae bacterium
CTATGAAATCTTATTCCAAACAACTGTTCACACTGCTGCTTTGCTGTCTCTCCTTGCTGCTGTTTTTCCCCGCGCTTCCGTCTTCCGCCGCTTCCGCAGCTCCCAAAAGGGTGCAGAAGGTCAAGGCAGGCGTTACAACAAAAAACAGCATCAATTTGTCCTGGCAGAAGCAGAAAAATATTTCCGGTTATCAAGTCTACCGTTCCACCGCGTATGACGGCAAGTATCAACGGGTGATGAACGTCGATCCCACCGTCAACGCCTTCTGCAACCGCAACTTGAAAAGCGGAACCGAATATTACTACAAGATCCGCGCCTACCGTGGTTCCGGGACAAAGATCCGCTACGGAACATTCTCCCGAATCCTCACCGCCTACACACAGGCGCCGACCCAGACGGCCGTACCGACCACAGAGGTCAATGTCCGCACACACGCAGGCGTCAGCCATCCGGTCATTGCCGCCATTGATGCAAGGACCAAGGTCAAGATTCTGTGTACGACCAAAAATAAGGCCGGCACCCCCTGGAGCCGGATACAGTACCGCGCGAACGGCCGCACCATAAACGGCTATGTCCGCAGCAGCCTGCTGCAGAAAGTCACCAGCACGAATGCAGGCGTTGGCCATACCGGTACCATCACGGCCTTTTCTCTTTTTGTGCGCAAAAAAGCCGACCCCAAATCTGCCGTTGTCGTAACATTGGGACGCGGCCAGAAGGTCACAGTTTTAAGCCGCAAAAAAAGCAGCACCGGCACAATCTGGTGCTACGTCCGCGTTCGGAAAAACGGCCGCACCTACAAAGGCTATGCCGCCGAAAAATATATCAAAATGAAATCATAAAAGCCGCCCGATTGGGCGGCTTTTATGATTCATTTTACAACACAGGCATCCCCATGCAAAAATACTTCCACCGGTTCCCCCTTTTTGAGGCTAAGGCTTGTTCCCGATGCATCGACCACCGCTTCAATCTGGCTGCCGCGATACAAAAAACGGAAACGATAGCTTTCCCAGCCATCGGGCAGATACGGCGCTAAATGAAGCCCGCGCTCCTTAAGCCGCAGCCCGCCAAAGCCATAGACAATCGCCATGTAGGTGCCGCCCATATTGGCCGTGTGAATCCCATCCTTTGTATTTTTATGGGTATTGAACAAGTCCAGCTTGGCCGAATCGCCAAAATAAGCGTATGCTTTTTCCTTCATTCCCAGTCTGGAAGCGACAATACTGTAAATACAGGTGGACAGCGAAGAGTCATGCGTGGTAATCTTTTCATAATACAGAAACGAGTTGCGAATCGTCTCCATACGCTGCGCGTCCTCAAAGATAAAATGCGCCAGCACGGTATCGGCCTGCTTGCACACCTGATGACGGTACAAATACATCGGATGATAATGCAAAAGCAGCGGAAAATTCTCCTTCGGCGTATGCGCCAAATCCCAACGCTTTTTCGATAGGAAGGAATCATCCTGCGGATTGATCCCCAGCGCCTCGTCGTAAGGCAGGTACATCTTTTGCTCCGCCTCGGCAAATGACTGCACCTCCGCTTCCGTCAGCTTGATGCGCGCGGCGGCCTGATTTTTGCCCGCAGCTTCCAGCAGCTGATAGAGCCGCACCGCCCAGTGCAGGTTATATTGCGCATTGACATTGGTAAAATAATTGTTGTTTACCAGACAGGTATATTCGTCCGGCCCGGTCACGGTGTGAATCTGGAACGTACCATTGGTTTCATTGCCCGCATCCATCCACAGCCGCGCCGTTTCATAGACAATCTCCGCGCCCTTTTGGGCCATAAAATCAAGATCCCCGGTGGCCAGATAGTACGCGACCGCCGCATAGGCGATATCCCCGTTGATGTGATACTGCGCGCTGCCGGAGGGAAAATACCCGGAGCATTCCCGGCCCATAATCGTCCGCCAGGGATACAATGCCCCCTTTTTATGGCCCAAAATCCTGGCATGCTCCCGCGCAGCCTGCAGCGTCTCGTAGCGGTAAGCGATCAGATTCTTTGAAATCTGGGGATTGGTGAGCACGAAAAACGGCTGAATGTACATTTCCGTATCCCAAAAATAATGCCCCTCATAGCCCTCTCCGCTCAAGCCCTTGGCTGCAATATTTCCATAAGCGTCCTTGCTCACCGACTGCAGCAGCTGATATAGATTATAATTTACCGCGCTGGCCAGCGCATCATCTCCCACAATCTCCAGCGCCGAATTTTCCCAGAACTGCCGCAGATATTCCCTTTGCTCCTGATACCAGTGCGCCAGCCCTTGTGCCAGCGCCTGCTGCATCGCCTGCTCTGCCGCCTGCCGGCAATCGCGGCTGCGCACCGAATCCGCAAAAATCGTATATTTTTCCAGTATGGCCGTCTGACCGGCCTTCAGAGATACGCGATAGCTCCTTTTGACAGCCGTCTCTTCGACCCATTCCCGTTCATGCACCGGCTCCGGCGACAGGCGGTGAGCGACCGCCGTACAGACACGCAGCCTGGAATGTGTTGCCGACGAGGTAATGTAGGAGGTTCCGTTCTCACAATGTACTTCCTCCTGCTGCAGATGGATCATCCGCTCACCGGCCACTCTGGGGTCGTTGGGATTGCAGTAATTTTCCACCCTTCCCTGATGGACGGATAAAAACTCAATCTCGCCGTCAAAGTTCACGGCCTCCACCCGATACTCGATCGTAAACAGCGGCTGCAGCGCAAACGACGTCATCCGCTTGACCGCAACGCGCACCTGCCGGCCCTTCTGCGTCTGATAGAGGAAGCTGCGCAGCGTAAAACCGCCGTCCATATCGAGTGTGCGTGCACCCTCTAAGATCTCTCCCTCCTCCAGCGCACACCGCTCGCCGTCGATGCTTACGTAAATCGTCTGCGTGTCGGCCACATTGACCATCGTCTGCTTCTCTTCCGTCAGCCCGTAAAGCTTTTCTGCCTGATTCATCGGCGCAAAGTCGTAAAATCCGTTGATGTAGGATCCGCGAATCGTATCCTTCCCCGCGGGGACGCCCTCCTCTAAGCATCCCCGCACGCCAATATATCCGTTGGCATTATGGAAAATTGTCTCCTGCAGCAATAATTGTTCATAATCCGGCTTGCCATAACTGACCTGATATAAATGGGCCATTTGTTCCCTCCTTACCTTACTTCACTGCTCCTGCCGCCACGCCTTTGATGATATATTTCTGGGCGCAGAGGTAGAAAATAATTACCGGGATAATGGTCAAGGTCAATCCTGCCATCGCCATATTCCACTGAATCGTAAATTGTCCGAAGAACGCCGCCGTAGACAGCGGGATCGTCCGGTTTGCCTTGCTCGAAAGCGCTAAAGACGGCAACAGATAGTCGTTCCAGATCCAGATCACATCGAGAATCGCAACCGTGACCGTCGTCGGCTTGAGCATCGGAAATACAATTTTAAAGAAAATCCCCAGCTTGCTGCAGCCGTCGATCTGCGCCGCCTCCTCTAAGGACACCGGTACGGATTTGACAAAGCCGTGATACAGGAATACAGCCATGCTGGCGCCAAATCCCACGTTCATATAGATCAGTCCGCCCAGCGTATCCAGCATCGGAATGTGCAGCGTATCACGGATCCAGCCCATCTCCTGCATCAGAGGCATCATCAGCGTCTGGAACGGAATCAGCATCGTCGCCACCAGCAGATTGAAGATAATTTTACTGAAAATATTGTTCATGCGCACCAGCATCCAGGCAGTCATCGAAGCGAGCAGTACGATAATCACGATCGTGATCAGCGTCACCAGCAGCGAATTGCCGAAGGAGCGCAAAAAGTCCATTTTCTCCATCGCCTTACGGTAGTAATCAAAAGAAAACGATTTCGGCAGCGCCATGATATTTTCATACAGCTCCGAACGGTTCTTAAAAGAGTTCACGATCACCAGATAGATGGGGAACAGGAAGACGGCGCACAGCAAAATGACCACTACGTTGATCAGAACCTTTCTTGCCATTTTCATTACATCTCCACCTCCCGCTTCTTGGTGATTGATACCTGTACCAGCGTTACCAGCGCTACGATCAAAAAGAAGACAATCGCCTTCGCCTGCCCATAGCCATAATTGTTCAAAGAGAAAATCTCATTGTAAATATTCATCGCAAACATTTCCGTCGCATTCTGCGGCCCGCCGCCGGTGAGGGAAAGATTGACGTCAAATATTTTCAGGCAGTTGGACAGCGTCATAAACAGACAAATCGTAAAGGACGGCATCAGCAGCGGAAACTTGATTTTAAAAAGCGTCTGCCAGAAGCCCGCGCCGTCCACCTGCGCCGCCTCCACCACATCGTCAGGAATGGCCTGGATCCCGGTGATATAGATGATCATAATGTATCCGGCCATCTGCCAGGTCGCCACCACAATCATCGCCGCCAGCGCCAGCTTGCCGTCGAGCAGCCAGTTGGTAAAGATTCCGCCCCAGCCCGTTGTCTCTCCAATCGAGGCAAACGCATCCCCGACAATAAATTTCCAGATATACCCCAGGATCAGTCCGCCGATCAGGTAGGGCATAAACAGCATCGTCCGCGCCACATTGCGCACCTTTAGCTTGGTCGTCACCACCAGGGCAAACGCCAAACCAAGAACATTGATTGTTACAATCGCCACCAGCGTAAAAATAACCGTATGTACCGCGCTGCTCAAAAAGCGGCTGTCCGAAAGCAGTCGGATAAAGTTGTCAAGCCCGACAAAAATTTTGGGATTTAAAGGCAATCCGTCCCAGGAAAAAAAGGAATATCCGACACCGATCACAAAGGGAATCAGCACTACGGTGGCAAAAACAAACAGCAGCGGAAATACGAACAACGCATACCATGCAAAATTCTTGAGATTTTTATTTCGTTTCGCCATACTTACCTCCCGTCAGGAAACTAAAAAATTAGTTTCCTTCCCCGGCCTGCACAAATGCATCCGTCAGCTGATCCAAAAATTCATCCGTGCTCATATCGGTCGTGAAAAATCCTTCCGCTACCGGCACCAGATATACGTCGACCATACCGGCCGGGAATGCATTCAGCGCGCTTCCCATCGTCTTACCGGACTCAAGATACGGAATGACAGCGGTAGAAAGCGGATCCAAGGTATCGTTTTCCATTCCTTCCACAATCGGAATAAAGCCAAATTCCTTCATCAGATAGTTCGTGCCCGTCTCGCTGGTGTACAGCCACTCCAGAAAATCCTTTCCGGCCTGAATCTCTTCTGCAGAGGCCTGAGAGTTGACGTACCATGCCGTCGGCACTGCCGCCGTGATCTTGTCGTTTCCGCTTATCGGCAGGGGCGCGAGTCCCATTTCAAAATCAATGTCATAATCAGCAAACATACTCCAGCACCAGTTTCCCTGATGAATCGCCGCCGATTTTCCGGTCGCAAAATCTCCGCATTCCTTGTCGTAGTTGGCTTCCAACGGGTTGTAGGAATAGGTGCGCAGAGCGTCATACAGCTTGGCAAATTCCTGGAACTCCGGCACATCCTTTAATTTGACTTTGCCGTCGATGACCTCCTGAATAAATGCTTCTGGATCCTCCTGCATTGCAAAGGGCGCATTTAAAATATGGCCGATCAAAAAATAGCTCTCAGAGGACAGACCCAATCCGGCCAGCCCGGCCTCCTGCTGCTCCTTGAGCATATTGATGAAATCATCGGTGCTCTTTAAGGCTTCTGCATCAATCAGGCTCTTGTTGTAGACAACGCCAAATCCTTCTGTCGTATAGGGAATTCCCATCACCTTTCCGTCCATCTCATTGGCCATGCCTTCCGCCAGCTGACCGACAAAGCTCAAGTCGCTCAAATCCTCCAGATAGCTCTTCATCTGCTCCGATTCCGTTCCAGGTGCGAGTGAGAATACCGTCGGCCCCTGGTTATTGGCCAAGCGATTTTTCAGCTGCTGAAAATAATCGTCGCCTGTGGTGCCCCACACTTCTACCTCGACGCCGGTCTCTTCCTGATAATCTTCAGCCAGCGCTTCTAATTGATCGGTGATCTCCACCTTTGACTGGAACACGATAATCTTATTCGCGCTTCCGCCCTCAGATGATCCTGCACCGTCGTCCGACGTTTCCCCGCCTTCACCTTCTGCGGACTGCTCCTGGCCGCTTCCTTCCTGGGAATTACTCTCCCCGGACGCATCCTTTGGGCCTCCGCAGCCTGTCAGCAGCATGGACGCCATCATGACCGTTCCCATCAATAAACCACACACTTTTTTCAGCTTCATTTCCTTACCTCCCGTTTTGTGATATATTTTGTAAAACGTTATATCTGACATTGTAAGGATGTTGGAAGAAGTGGTCAATTGTTTTTCTAAAGTATTTGTTTTGTGCAATATTTCCGCCCTTTTATACAATTCATTTGTATCTTTCGCTGGAATTTAACGCGATTTTTTCACCTTTTTATCTATTTTTTATGTAAACGTTTTTGTAAACACTTTTCCATTTTACTTTCTTTTACCGGCAACTGTTTTTCTCCATTTTACCTGTGCAGAAATGCGGAACAATTCTACATTGCGCTTGCCCTCAATGTTCTCCACCAGATACTGCGCCGCTAAATACCCTCGTTCATAACCCGGAACCTCGACGGTCGTCAGCTCCATCACCCCCGACATCTCCGAGTTGTCAAATCCGGTTACGGCGATGTCCTCCGGCACGCGAATTCCGTTTTCCTGAAATGCCCGCATCGCGCCGATCGCCATGTTGTCATTGGCACAGATCAGGGCTTCCGGCAGCCGTTCAGACAAAAGGATAATTTTCGCCGCCCGATATCCGCTTTTTTCCCGATAATCGCCTGCATAGTAATGCTCACGCTTAAAGGAAATGCGATTTTTCTCCAGCACGTCAAGAAACGCCTGATACCGCTCTTTGTTGTCCTCCGTCGATTCCGGCCCGCCCAGAAAGGCAAACCGGCGGCAGCCGCAGGCAACGACCCGCTGCATCAGCTGGGCCATCGGGTCGTAATTGTTGGTGACAATCGGCTTGATAAACGGATTGCGCAGCACCCGGTCTAAAACGACAATCGGGTATGTCTCGCTGGCCGCTTTTAAGAGTACCTCATTGCTCATGCGGGAATCGAGACTGATACAGCCGGCCGTCAAATTGCTGCGCATGTATTTCTCACAGGACTTGTGCGTGCTGATGATAAAATCATAATCGTGTTCATTGGCATAATCACTGATGCCGTTGATAATTTTCAGAAAAAAGCTGCGGTCAAAATCACTGAAATTAAATAAAATCGTCCTGCTGTTTCCCTTTTTCAGCGTCTTGCCGGCCATGTTTGGATAATAAGAAAGCTCCTCGCAAATCCGCATCACGCGCTCCTTCGTCTCGTCGCCCACGTTGCGTTTGCCGTTGAGCACATTGGAGACTGTGGAAATGGACACGCCGGCCGCCCTGGCCACATCTCGAATTCCGGTCATGGATGATTCCCCCTTTCGCCGTTTTTATTTTACTATATTTTACAAAAACAGGCAATTGTTTTACTAGAACGTGCTTGAAAATTCATTCCAGACACGCGCTAAAACAAAAAACGCCAGATGCTTTCCATCTGACGCTTTTTGTAATTTCGTTTGATTGATGCTCTCCTTCAGCCATTGCTCCACGGTTCTCACTGTGCTTCAAATTCGACCACACGGCGTTCTGACGCCGATGTGAAAATTGCCTCCATCAGCTTCATCACCCGCATGACCTCCTCCAAACGAATACGCGGCTCTTCCTTCCCTTCGATCACCGCCATCACGTTTTGATAAAATTCCCGAATCTCACTGCTTACCTTCGGCAGCGGCCAGGTACAGATGGTATCCTCCCGCCGGGGCGCCATCGTCTTAGTCAGTCCGGCTGCCGTTTTGACCGGAACCACATCGGTCTCGCTCTTGCCCTTGGCACAGACAATCTCGCCGTTCAGCTCCCAGTCGCGGATCACTGCCGTTCCGTCGCTGCCCAGCACATACCACCGGGGCAGGGAGATGAAATTGCTGGTTCCGACCTCTACCAGCACCTGCACGCCGTCCTCAAAGGTCAATTCAACCGAAAAGCCGTCGTCCACCAGCTGATTCGTGACATGTGTCGTCAGCGCATAGACACGCGCAAGCTTCACACCTTGTTTCATCAGCAGAATCTGATCCAGCAGATGCACGCCCCAGTCGAGCACCATCCCGCCGCCCTTTTCCTTCTCCTGCCGCCAGTCTCCGGGAATCCCGCGCGAACCGTGTACCCGCGATTCAATGCGGAATACCTCGCCCAGCTTTTTTTGCTTTAAGATCTCACAGACCGTAAGAAAATCCTCGTCCCACCTGCGATTCTGATGAATCGTCAGAAAACGTCCGTTTTCTTCTGCGGCCTGCTGCATCTTAGCCACCTCTTCGGACGACAGCGCCGCCGGCTTTTCGCAGACCACATGCTTTCCCGCCTCCAACGCTGCCACCGCAATCGGGCAATGAAAATCGTTGGGAGTCGCCACCAGCACCAGGTCAATCTCCTCCTGACTCAAAAGCTCCTGCTGGCTCTCGTAGACCCGCACGCCCTCTTCCTCGGCCCTCTCGCGGGCAGCAGGCGCAGTGTCCCAGATTCCTGCCAGCGTAAGACCGTCGATCCCTTCGATTATCTCTTTATGCCAATGCGCCATTCCGCCATAACCGATCATTCCAATTTTCATCTCTTGCTCGCTCCTTTTTCCATATCAACCAGCCGCTTCCCGTTCCATCTTTGCCTGCGCCTGACGCTCTCAAACACCCTTGCGGTGCTGCCCATCCGGCTTCACGCTCACGCCCAGTACATCGCGCCCCGTTCCTCGTAGAGCACTACACTCTTCAAGCACTCGATTGCTTTTTTCAATCCCTCTCTTCCAGACATCAGACAGTCCTCATGCTCAATGCTCAAGGCCCCATCAAAATTCGCCATCCGCAGCTCGGAGACAACATTTTTCCAGAAATCGCTTCCTTGTCCGTAGCCCACAGAGCGGAACATCCAGGAACGGTTGAGCTCGTCGCTATAATGGGTAATGTCCAGCACGCCATTCAAGGCCGTATTATAAGGATCAATTCTTGTATCCTTGGCGTGGAAATGATAAATCGCGCCCGCCTTGCCCAGTGCGCGAATCACGGCACAGGGATCCATCCCTTGCCACAACAGATGGCTTGGATCCAGGTTCGCACCGATCTCCTCGCCTACGGCCTCGCGCAGCTTTAAGAGACTGCGGGTATTGTAAACCGGAAAGCCCGGATGCATCTCAAGGGCAAATTTGACGCCGTGCTCTCTTGCAAAGGCCGCCTTTTTCTGCCAGTAGGGAATCAGCACGTCCTCCCATTGATACTGCAGCGCCTTGGAAAAATCCTCCGGCCAGGATGCGACAATCCAGTTGGGGGACTGGTCCGCCGGCGAGCCGCCGGGACAACCGGAAAAGGTATTGACCACCGTCACCCCCAGCTGCTCGGCAAGGAGCACTGCATCCGTCAAATCCTCCTCGAATCTGGCCGCAATCTCCTGCACGGGATGCAGCATATTTCCGTGACTGCTCAATCCGCTGATCACCAGTCCATGACGCGCAATCGTATCTGCAAATTCCTTTCTTTTCCCTTCATCCGCCAGCAGCTCCTTGGGGTTGCAGTGCGCCTTACCTGGAAATCCGCCGCATCCTACCTCAATCGCCTGCACGCCCTCCTGTTCCAAAAACGCACAGGTTTCTTCCAGGCTCAAATCGGCCAGTACTACATCAAATACTCCTACCTTCATGACGATTTCTCCTCCTGAATTGACTTTTTTATAATGGCATTATATAATTAGCCCACGGGATACGGCTATATTATTTTTGCCAAATACTCATAGGATTCTGCTATTGCAGACAAGGCACACCAAGGAGGCAGGAAGGCTTTGATGCAGGACATCGAATTATACCAGAACATTGTGATCGGAGACCGGGAATTCCCGGCCCAGCTGCTGCAAAACCACATCTTAAAAAAAGGCCCCTACTTTCCAAGCCACTGGCATGAGCAGGCCGAGCTGCATTACATCTTAAAAGGCGAAAGCGATCTCTACTGCAACCAGACACAGTATCACGTTTCCCCCGGCGACCTGCTGGTGATCAACGGCAACGAGCTGCATCACGGCATCTGTACGCTGCCGGTGCACGATTCTCTGGTTTTGATTTTTCGGATCGACGATTTTTCCGGTGAGACCGCGGGCAGACACCTGCTGTTTGAACCGCTGATTCAAAAGGATGCCGTCATCGGCCGTCTGTTTCACGCGCTGTTTGAAGAGGAACGCTGTCAAAGAATGGGCTATAAGCTTTCGATGAAGGGAAAAATATTAGAGCTGATTGTCTATCTGATGCGTCATTATGTGACGGAGAACCTGACGGAACAGGAAAGTATGCGGCGAGGTGAAAATCTGCGCCGCCTCAATGTGGTGCTGCACTACCTGGAGGAAAATTACATGCATCCGATCACAGCGCAGGACATGGCCCGGCTGGTGAATTTAAGTCCCGGCCGTTTTGCCCACTTGTTTAAGGACAGCATGGGCTTAAGCCCCGGCGCCTACCTCAATCAGCTGCGCCTGAAAAAAGCCCACAATCTCCTCAAGCAGGGCACGCTGACGAGTACAGAGGCCGCCTTTGCCGTCGGCTTCTCCGACTACAACAATTTCGGCCGGCAGTTTAAACGGCAGTATCACCTTCCGCCTTCCCAAATATAGAACCTATCGTAAATGCACCGCATTTTAGAAAAAGGAGGATCCCTTCATGAAACAGAACATCACCTTCATCGGCGGCGGGAATATGGCCGGCGCCATCATCCGCGGCTTATTAGCTTCCGGTCTTGCCGACGCAGAACAGATTACCGCCACCGCAAAAAGCGAGCAGACCTGCAGCGCTCTGGCCGAACGATATTGCATCCGCACGACCCAGGACAACCGAACAGCAGCGTCCGGGGCCGATCTTGTATTCCTCGCTGTCAAGCCGGGGCTGTTTCCCCAGGTCATTGGCGAGATCCGAGACTGCATCAAGCCGGACGCACTCATCGTCTCCATCGCCGCCGGGCAGTCGATCGCCGCGATAGAAGCTCTGTTTGCTGCCCCGATCAAGCTGATTCGGGCCATGCCCAACACCCCGGCGTTAGTAGGGGAAGCGATGAGCGCCCTCTGCGCCAACGCGCAGGTCACTGAGCCGGAGCTTGCCCTCGCCGTCTCCCTCTTTGAGAGCTTTGGCAAATGCCGGGTCATCGAGGAGTCCTGGATGGATGCCGTCATTGGTGTTTCAGGCTCTTCCCCGGCCTATGTCTTTCTCCTGATCGAAGCGATGGCCGACGCTGCCGTGGCCGACGGCATTCCCCGCTCTGCGGCATACGAATTTGCCGCCCAGGCTGTGCTTGGCGCCGCCAAAATGGTGCTGGAAACCGGACTGCATCCGGGCGTTTTAAAGGATCAGGTCTGCTCTCCCGGCGGCACCACGATTGAAGCGGTGGCCGTGCTGGAGCAGGAAGGACTGCGCAGCGCCGTAATCAAGGGACAGCGCGCCTGCGTGCAAAAGGCGCGAAGGATGAGCGCAAAGGAATCCTGAATTCCACTTACAGCCGACACTCCAGCTGACAGTCATACGGCTCTTTTTCCACATGACGCGCCTCGTACTCCTGCGCCTCCACACAGCCCATCGCCCGGTAGAACGCCTGCGTCTCCACCGCTGAATGGGCCGAAATATACAGCTTGCCGCCGCCCTGACTGCGCGCCCAATCCTTCGCCGCCGCAAACAGACGCGCGCCGACACCTTGTCCCCTTAGATCCTGGGACACATGAATGCTTGTCAGATCGAGATAACGCTGCTTGCCGCCGAACACCCCCGCCTCCACTGAAACAAATCCTTTTAGAACCTCGTCCACAAAGGCGGCGCAGACAAATCCCCCCGCCGCGACAGTATGTTTCAGGCATCTCACCAGCTCGTCGTATTCCTCCTCCGACCAATCGTCGATAAACGGGTCTGCGCGCACGACCCACTCCCCCGCCTCTCTCCGCCAGCAGTCCTGCACCACCTGACGGCGGATAAAGCCTGCAAACAGCGGCCGGCAGATCTCTTCCTCGGATAATCTTCGATACTCCATCATCGTTCTTTTCCCCTTCCATCTCCTGTACCTTCTATACAACGCAAAAGACAAACGCTGCAAACAGATGCTTCCCTACGTTCCAAGCAGTACGCACATCACCGGAATTGTCACCAGCGAACACAGTGTGGAAAATACAACGGCAATCGCCGCTTCCTTTCCCTGCTTAGGGTATGGCGTGGAAGCCATGGCCACAATCGACGCAATCGGCATACCGGTGGTAATCGTCGCCACCTTGATCAAATTCACATCATCCGTAAACAGCCCCGTCAGGAAATATACCAAAAGCGGCATCAGCACCAGACGTACAACGGTAATCAGATACACTTTTTTCTCTGAAAAAATATCACGCAACGGATAGCCCGCAATGCTGCTGCCAATCACCATCATCGACAGCGGCATACAAATATTGCCGATGAAGCTGCACGTCTCCGTCACCATCTC
>CAMULB010000074.1 GCA_947089585.1 uncultured Lachnospiraceae bacterium
GTATATGATCACGCGGATGACGAAGAGCTATTATGAGGTGTATACCGCGGCGTTTCGTCGGGTAGCGGAAGGCGCGAGACTGACCAACGGGCTGCGGATGTTTTTCAATTTTGGATTTTTGGATGCAGAGCTGGCCGGGGAGAAGGTCACAAAGAGCCTGTATGAAGTGACACAGAAGCTGTATCTGTGCAAGGCGCCGAATGTATTTACCACTTATGAGTGGCTGATGAGTATTTACAGGGGAGAAAATGAGCCTTCCCGCAATGAATTTGACTTCGATTATCCGGCTTATCTGCAGGATCAGAAGCGAAGCGGCGATATTAAGGAAGAGGACATGAAGCGTCTGTTGGAGGACAATTGGGCCAAGGTGCAGTTTGAGATTGAGAATATG
Organism: uncultured Lachnospiraceae bacterium; assembly: GCA_947089585.1. Classification (GTDB taxonomy): domain Bacteria; phylum Bacillota; class Clostridia; order Lachnospirales; family Lachnospiraceae; genus 14-2. The sequence goes on from CAMULB010000074.1 coordinate 392, forward strand.
CTGACCTCCAACGGAAAGATGACCTATGGCAAGATTTCCACCTTCTGCCCGATTTTGTCTGAATATGATGTGATCAATTCGGTGGAGCATATGCTGGTGACGGCGGAGAAGATCAATACCGCGCTTGACTATATCCGCAGCATTGATTTTTCCATTTTCTATCGCAAAATTGTCTTTTCCGATCCAGATCGGGATATTAATATGGAAATGATTGAAAAAGAGGTGCTGCCCAACGTGATTTTGATGCCGAATACGGGCAGCCGCGGAATGATGTGGCAGGAGATTTCCGGGGTCCGCAAGGATACGCCGGCTCGCTTTATGCTTCCGGTCTTGTCAGCCGTGGATGTGATGGAGCAGCTGATCGACATCAGCGGGCGTTACCGCTGGGAGATCTGCCGAAAGATTCAGGGTGTGCGCTGGAATGATGTGACGGATCCGTCGCTGACCTCGGAATATAATGATTACATCCAGTATTACCGCAAGAACCATGAGCTGTCGGCCGATGCCAAGGAGAAGATCAAAAATGCCTTGTACAAATCGAAAAACAATTTCCGCGAGGTATTTGTCAAGGATTATCAAAGCTGGATTAATTATGAGGCCAAGGGCAGCTTCCGGCTGAATAAGGTGGCGCGCGACTTGTTTTTGAAATATTGTCCGTTCTCCAAAAATATTCGTCAGGCGCTGCGGATCAATCCGATGTATCAGGAGATTTTTCAGCGCTATGATGCGGCCAATGAACGGAGCATCCGCAGAATTGAGATGCTGTATGACCGCTATCGCAAAAAAGGCGGTACAATTACCAAGGAGCTGCAGGACAACCGCGATTTTTATGATTTATAATCCGGCTGAGCGGATGAAATCGGGCATAAGATCAGAATTCGGCTGCAGCAGCCAATTGCGTCATGGAGCAAAGGGTCGCTGCGGTCTGCAGTTAAATCAGGAGAAAGAGAAAAGACCATTGGGGGAGCCAATGGTCTTTTCTATGAGGGGAGTATAAATAATTAATAAGGGGTATAACTTATAAAAAGAATCTCTGAAGGGGAAATCCTTTTTACGAGACCTATTATAATATACTTTTGAAAAAAAAGCAATGAATAAAATATAAAATTTTTCAAATAATAAAGATGTCGATGTTGACGGTGTTACTGTGTACATCGGTCGGATGTCTGCAGTAATGGCGCGCTGCGTCGGCAGTAAAATTTTAGGAGGCAAACGAATCATGGCAAAGAACACGAATTCTCAGAACAAAAGCACAAACGCCAACAACGGCACCAACAGCAATTCCCAGAACAAGGCGCAGAACTGTCATACCAAGGACAGCTATGGCCAGAACAGCTATAGCCAGAACAGCACTTCTTCAAATAGCTATAGCTCCAACAGCCAGAACAACTATTCCAACAGCAACAGCCAGAACAATTATTCCAACAGCAGCAGCCAGAACAGCTCTTCCAACAACACTCAGAACAGTAAGAATAAAGCGTCCAACAAGAGCGGAAGCAACTGCCGATAACGGGTGATCTGCGCAGTATAAGGATCGCTGGGCGAAAGCAGCTGCCTAATGGATGATCTGCGCAGTATAAGGATCGCTGGGCGAAAGCAGCTGCCTAACGGATGATCTGTTGCAGCACAGGGACAAGCTGCAAATGAGCCAGAGAAGCATAAGATAATAAGAAGAAAGATTGCAGGAACGTTCCTGCAATCTTTTTTCGTTTTTGTTGGATCAAGAAAGGAGGAAGGTATGAGTTTTCAGGCAATCGGAATCCGAGAGATTGAAACGTATTTGAACAGGCCGAACACGAGCCTGATTGATCTGCGCAGCAGAGAGGAATATGAACTCTGTCATTTCGAGGGTGCGAGAAATATTCCCTATGATGAGCTTTTTGAACACAAACAGTATCTTTCCAAGAACATGGCTTATATTCTCTATTGCGAGCGGGGCGGAAGCAGCCTGATGGCGGCAAAGGAGCTAAGCCAGGAGGGATTTCAGGTTTATACTGTGGTGGGCGGCATTCGCGCATGGCAGGAAACAAAAGGTTACGATTGATGGTGATCAAAAGGCTTGGAACGGCAACACGTTTGAGGATCTGCCATAAAACAGTTGACAGGAAAAGAGGGAAATTATAATATAAGAAGGGAAAAAATAAAATGAAAACATGATGGAGATACGAGATGGAGCGATTTGAGATCATTGCTCCCTGCCATTTCGGGCTGGAGTCCGTTTTGAAGCGGGAGATTTATGATTTGGGATATGAGATTACAAAGGTGGAGGACGGCAGAGTGACCTTCGAGGGAGACGCGGAGGCGATCTGCCGTGCCAATATTTTTTTGCGCACGGCGGAACGGGTACTGCTGAAGGCAGGAGAATTTCAGGCGTTGACGTTTGAGGAGCTGTTTGAGGGCATCCGGGCGATTCCCTGGGAGCAATACATTCCGAAGGATGGCAAATTTTGGGTGACAAAGGCTTCTTCGATCAAGAGCCGGCTGTTTTCATCCTCCGACATTCAGTCGATTGTAAAAAAGGCCATGGTGGAACGGCTGAAGGAGCATTATCATACCACCTGGTTTGAAGAGAGCGGGGCGTCCTACCCACTGCGGATTTTTTTGCTCAAGGACCGGGTGACGGCGGCGTTTGATACCACGGGAGAATCATTACATAAGCGCGGATATCGCACGCTGGTTGGCAAGGCGCCAATTTCCGAGACGTTAGCGGCGGCGCTTTTGCTGCTCACGCCCTGGAACCGGGAGCGGATTTTAGTGGATCCGTTTTGCGGCAGCGGGACATTTCCGATTGAGGCGGCGATGATGGCGGCCAAGATCGCGCCCGGAATGAACCGTTCGTTTACGGCACAGGCGTGGACTGAGCAGATTGATCGTAATTTATGGCGCGAGCTGCGCACTGAGGCGCGCGAGCTGATGGAGCCGGAGCTTTCGGTCGATATTCAAGGATACGATCTTGACGGTTCGATTGTCGCCGCGGCACGGGAGAATGCGAAACGGGCGGGTGTGGATCATCTGATCCATTTTCAGCAGCGTCCGGTGTCGGCGCTGAATCATCCGAAGAAATATGGTTTTTTGATTGCCAATCCGCCTTACGGCGAGCGTTTAGAGGAGAAGGAAGCGTTAAAGGAGCTGTATCGTGCGCTGGGGCAGGCGATGGAACGTCTGGATTGCTGGTCGACCTATCTGATTACCAGCTATGAGGATGCACAGCGACAGATTGGACGCAAGGCAGATAAGAACCGAAAGCTTTACAATGGGATGCTGAAGACTTATTTTTATCAGTTTTTAGGCCCCAAGCCGCCAAAGAGAAAAGCGGCCTTTGCGGGTCAGATGAGGGAAGAGCGTGCGTGATTCAAAGAGATATATCATCCTGTTTTTGATCTTGGGAATGGGGATTCTGCTGGGGCTGTGGCATCCGGGGAAGCAGCTGGAACGGGTAGACCACTTTCGGGGTGCCCGGTTGGAGCCGTCGGTATGGAATCCGCTGATTGCAGCAGATATCAATGAGCGGGAGATTTCCCTGCTGCTGGATAACCGTGAGGTCAGCAGCAAGAATACCGGAATTTTTATGAATGAAAATCTCACGCTGATGCTGCCGGTCTCTCTGCTGCGGGAAGGATTTCGCTGCAGCGCCCATATTTACGGGGAGGACGAGCTTTATATTGAGAAAAAGGAAAAGGAGATTTCGTTTCTGGTAGGGCAGCATTCGGTGACGGTCAACCGCGAACGGCGCAAGCTGTCCTCGGCCATGACTTACCGCAACGGGACGTATTATGTGCCGGCGGATGCGGTGTCAGAGCTGTTGGATGCGTCCTATCAGTGGGACATGGAAAAGAATCAGGCTTCGATTGTCAACGATGCGGGCGCAGAAGGCATTCTGCCGTCCCGCTATGATCTGCGTGAGAAGCAGCGGACACCGCGGGTCAAGGATCAGGGCGGATACGGCACCTGCTGGGCATTTGCCGCGCTTTCGGCGATGGAGTCAAGACTTCTGCCGGAGGAGGAGCTGGAATTTTCCCCCGATCATATGGCCAGAGAGAACAGTTTTTTTCTTGAGACGACAGACGGCGGGAATTATACGCTGGGGATGGCTTATCTGACGGCCTGGCAGGGGCCGGTGTATGAATCCGAGGATCCCTACGGTGACAACGAATCGCCGAAGGATTTAAGCCCCAGAAAGCACGTGCAGGAGATTCAGATTATTGAAGTTAAGGATTACTCGAAAATCAAAGAGGCAGTGTTTCAATACGGCGGCGTACAGACTTCGATTTACAGTGTGCAGGGCACGACCGGGGAGGAAGCGGGATATTACAATCCGCAGACAGCCAGCTACTGCTACCTGGGAACGGAAAAGCCCAACCACGATGTGCTGATTATCGGCTGGGATGATAATTATCCGCGGGAAAATTTTAAAACGGATCTGGAGGGAGACGGAGCTTTTATCTGTCAGAACAGCTGGGGCAGTCAGTTTGGCCAGGAAGGAACCTTTTATATCTCTTATTACGATGTCAACATCGGCAGTCACAATCTGGTCTATACCGGAATCGAAGAGCCGGATAATTACGATCATATCTATCAGTCCGATTTGTGCGGCTGGGTCGGACAGCTGGGCTACGGCCGGGAAGAGGCTTACGGCGCCAATGTCTATACAGCCACCGGGGCACAAGAGCTGCGGGCGGCAGGATTTTATGCTTTGGGACGGGATACCGAATATGAGCTGTATGTGGTCACGGAGTTCGCAGGGGAAGATTCGCTGCAGGAACGAAAGATGGTTGCTTCCGGAAAGCTGTCCAACGCCGGGTTTTATACGGCCGTGTTTCACCAGCCGGTTGCGGTAAAAGAGGGAGAGCGATATGCCGTAGTGATCAAGCTAAAGACGCCCGGTCTGGAAAAGCCGCTGGCAATTGAATTTAACGGCGATGAATTTACCAGTACTGCGGATATTTCCGATGGAGAAAGCTATATCAGCGCATCGGGGAAACGCTGGGAGAGCTTGGAGGAGACGCAAAACAGCAATTTGTGCCTGAAGGTATACAGTGATGACCGACAATAAGAAGGATACGATGGAAAAAAAGATCAAGAGACTTTCTGCTCTGGCCATGGGCTGTTTGACCGTGCTGGTTCTGCTGGCAGCCATGCGCCTGCCAAAATATACAGGGCAGGCAAAGGAACAGACGCCGGTATCCGGCCTGGAGCTTTTGGATTATTATACGGCGCAGGCCGAGGAAGACGAGGCGCCCGCTGAACATCAGATACGGATGGAGCTGCCTGCGGGAATGACCGAGGAGGGAATTGAGGTTGCAAATGATGCGCTAAGACAGCTGATTACGATTGAGATTGAAGGCATTGGGCCGGATTATTACAGCAGCCATACGCTTTTGGGCAGCAGCGACCATATTGATAATTTGATTCTGGGCGGAGAGCGGGGAGACGGTGTGATCGAGATCACGATGGATGCCGTATATGAGGTGCAGTGGAAGGTTGAGAATTCCTTTCTCTATCTTGACTTCGTTTCGCCCCGCGATTTATATGAAAAGGTATTGGTGATTGATGCCGGCCACGGCGGCGGCCAGCCGGGTGCGATCAAAAAGGGTATTGAAGAGAAAAATCTCAATCTGGCAATTTTGCTGGAGCTAAAGCTGCTGCTCGACCGTCATCCCAACTGGAAGGTCTATTACACCCGCACGGAGGATGCAGATGTGGGCTTAGATCAGCGGGTGCAGCTGGCGAACAAGGCGCAGGCCAATCTTTTCATCAGTATTCACAATAATTCCACCGAGGATGGGCTGATGTCTAAATATAACGGCACGGAAGTGATGTACGATGAAAAAAAGCCCCAGGAAGGCTATTCCTCCATGCGCCTGGCACAGATTTGCCTGGAGGAGACTGTGGCCGTGACGGGAAGCTTGAACCGTGGACTGACGAAGGGCAACAGCATTTATGTCATCCGTACCAGTCAGGTGCCGGTGGCGCTGGTGGAAGCGGGCTTTATGACTAATGAGGAGGAGTTAGCCAAGCTGAATACGACAGAGTACCAGCGGGTCATTGCACAGGGAATCTATAACGGGATTTTAAAGGCATTTGAGGAAGGCTTCTAATTGTGCGATATAGAAGCGGCAGGCGGTGGCAAACCGGTTTGCGTGTTATGAAAACAGCGGGCGAAAAGAAGTGCGCAGCAGCACACCGCCTTGAGGATTGGAGGAAAAATTCTCATGAGAAAGAAAATTATTTTTGCAACACAGAATGAGGGAAAACTAAAGGAAATCCGGGCGATTTTTGGGGAGATGGATCTTGCGATTCTTTCGATGAAGGAAGCGGGGATTGATATACCGATTGAGGAGACGGGGACGACCTTTGAGGAAAATGCCATCATCAAAGCGACGGCTGTGGTCAAGGCGGCGGGGACGCTGGCGTTGGCGGATGATTCCGGCCTGGAAATTGATTATCTCAACAAAGAGCCGGGAGTCTATTCCGCCCGCTATGCCGGGGAGGATACGCCCTATACGATCAAAAATCAGCTGCTGCTTGACCGTCTTGCGGGTGTGAAGGAATCGCAGCGGACGGCCCGATTTGTCTGTGCGGTTGCGGCAGCCTATCCAGACGGCAGAGTCTTTACCGTTCGCGGAACCATGGAGGGAATCATCGGCTTGGCTCCCGTGGGAGAAAATGGTTTTGGCTATGATCCGATTTTTTATCTGCCGGAGTGCGGCTGCTCCTCGGCCCAGCTGACGATGGAACAGAAGAATGCATTAAGCCATCGCGGAAAGGCGCTGTGCGCAATCAAGGAAGTGCTGTATAAGGAAGGCATGGAATGAGGATTTTGATTATCAGCGATACGCATAAGAAGCATAAAAATCTGGGGCGGGTGTTAGAGCGGGTTGCCCCCATTGACCTCTTAATTCATCTCGGAGACGCGGAGGGGTGTGAGGAAGAAATTGCCCAGATGGCGGGCTGTCCGCTGGAGATTGTGGCCGGCAACAACGATTTTTTTTCCAGGCTGGAGAAGGAGCGGGAGCTGCAGCTTGGTTCCTATCGTGTTTTGCTTACACATGGACACTATTATTATGTCAGCACCGGAATGGCCGATCTCAAACGAGAGGCTATGGGCCGTCAATGCGATCTGGTCATGTTCGGACATACCCATCGTCCCATCATTGATTACGGGAAGCATGTGATTGCGCTCAATCCGGGGAGTCTCTCCTACCCCCGGCAGGAGGGACGACGGCCTTCGTATATTCTGATGGAGCTGGATGCGGCTGGGAAGGCAGAGTTTCATTTGGAATATTTGTAGGAAATTGTGAAAAAATGAAAGAAATGGTTGACATTGGGGCAATGCTATATTATAATGATAGACGTTTCACAGAGCGGCAGGGAGCAGCATGCAGTTGCGCAGGAGCGGTGGAGCACAAAGAGAGCGGGGTGTGGCTCAGCTTGGCTAGAGCGCCTGGTTTGGGACCAGGAGGTCGCAGGTTCGAATCCTGTCACCCCGATGAATCGAATGAAGTGGAAAACAGCGGATTCTTCTAAGAATTGAGGGGGATGCCGCTGTTTTTATTTGTCTGCCATGGGTGAGGATTCTGAAGTGGTAAACGATACTTGGACATGGGGGGATTGTACAGGATACATGAAACTGACAATCTGCAACTTGTCCAAACAGGCTGCTTGAAGAAGGGAGAAAGGCCATGATCGGAGTATATTTTAGCGGTACAGGGAATACAAAATTTTGTGTTGACAGATTTCTGCAAGCATACGCATCCAGTAACAATTCATTTTCAATTGAGGAACATGAAACCTTGGAAAAAATCAAGCATGAGGATGCGCTTGTGTTGGGCTATCCGGTACAATTTAGTAATATTCCGAAAATATTGCGGGATTACATTGTGGAGCATCAGCAGATCTGGAAAGGGAAAAAAATCTTTATTATTGCAACCATGGGACTTTTCAGCGGCGACGGAGCAGGAATATTGGCGCGGCTGTTAGCGGATTATGGTGCCATCATCGTGGGCGGACTGCATTTGATTATGCCCAACAGTATCAGCGATGGACGGGCATTGGGCCGAAGCCTTGAAAAAAATAAAGCGCTGGTGATGAAGGCGAATCGAAAAATAGCGAGGGCGGCGAGCCATGTAAAAAATGGAAGGCCGCCGCAGGAGGGATTGGGAATCGCAGCTCATTTTGCAGGATTGTTTGGACAAAGACTCTATTTTTCAGGGAAAACAAAAAACTATACAGATCAATTAAAAATCAATGCCTCAAACTGCATTGGCTGTGGTTTGTGTGAGAAATTATGTCCCATGGGCAACATCACAGTGGCAAATGGAATCGCTGTATCCGGTGATCGCTGTACCATGTGTTACCGCTGCATCAGCCAATGTCCCAAACAGGCAATTACCTTATTGGGCAAAAGGGTTTTTCAGCAAAATGAAATAAGCAAATTTTTATAAATTTGATTTCGGCTTCAGTTCATGGTCAAAGAAAAAGAGAGAGAAAGCTTTTCCGATTTTTGAAAAAAATGCTATACTTTTTCCAGCGTATCTTGTATGATAGTTAATACCTCATTATGAAAGGAAGAGAGAGATGAGTTCATCCTATGAATTGCTGCAGCGCTGTTACAACAGCGTGCGGGAAAAGATTGATTTTAAGCCGCAGATTGCTTTGGTTTTAGGCTCCGGGCTGGGGGATTATGCCGAAGGAATTCAGATTCAGGCTACGTTGGATTACCATGAGATCGAGGGCTTTCCGGTCTCCACGGTGATGGGCCACAAGGGCCGTTTTATTTTTGGTTATGTCAAGGGTGTGCCGGTGGTGATTATGCAGGGCCGGGTGCACTACTATGAGGGCTATTCGATGGAACAGGTGGTGCTGCCGATTCGGCTGATGGGACAAATGGGAGCTAAGGTGCTCTTTTTGACCAATGCTTCCGGCGGCATCAACTGGGACTTTCAAGCGGGAGATTTCATGCTGATTACCGGACAGATCGCAAGCTTTGTGCCGTCTCCGCTGATTGGACCCAACATCGAGGAGCTGGGAGTACGGTTTCCGGATATGAGCGAGATTTATCGCAAGGATTTGCAAAACATCATCCGCGATACGGCAAAGCGGCTTGGGATTTTGCTGAAGGAAGGGACTTACATTCAATTTACGGGGCCTGCCTATGAGTCTCCAGAAGAGATTCGGATGGCGCGGGCGCTGGGCGCAGACGCCGTTGGCATGAGTACGGCCTGTGAAGCGGTGGCAGCCAATCATATGGGCATGAAAATCTGCGGCATTTCCTGTGTGACGAATCTGGCCTGCGGCATTACCGATCAGCCGCTGACCCATGCGGAGGTCAAGGAGACGGCCGACCGGGTGGCGCCGCTGTTCAAACAGCTGGTGACGGAGTCCATCGTAATGATTGATCAGGAGATGAAACGCGGATAGGAAGTGATCTGTCGGCAGGACGCGAACGACGCGTCAGGAGGAGAAAACCATGAATATTCGATTTTATAATGCAAAAATTTTACGGATCAAGGATAAATCCTTTGAGGTGCAGGAAGGAGAGCTTTGGGTTAAGGGAAATGAGATCTGCTACATCGGCGACGGCAGTGATCAGGAAAAAATATATCAGGCGTTGGAGATGCCGGTGATTTTGTGGGATCGGGAGATCGACGCGAAGGGCAATCTGCTGATGCCAGGCTTTAAAAACGCCCACACCCATTCGGGAATGACTTTTTTGCGTTCGCTGGCGGACGACCTTCCGCTGCAGGAATGGCTGTTTGAAAAGGTGTTTCCCAAGGAGGGACAGCTGGTAGCCGAGGATTTGTACTGGCTGACGGCGCTGGCCAATCTGGAGTATCTCACCAGCGGAATTACCGCACAGTTTGACATGTATTATTTTCAGGATCAGGTGGCAAAAGCCTGTGTGGATATGGGATTTCGGGTGGTGCAGACCAGCGGGCTCAATAATTTTGGCGGAACGGTCGAGGAGCTGGAGGAGAAATATCTCAAGTTCAACGGCTACCACGAGCTTTCCTCTTATATTTTGGGCTTCCATGCGGAGTATACGACCAGCAAGGAGCTGATGGAGGGTGTGGCCGGCCTGGTTCAGAAATATAAGGCCCCCATGTTTGTGCACAATTCAGAGACAAAGCTGGAGACCGATGAGTGCCGTCAGCGGTATGGCATGAGCCCGACACAGCTGTTTGAGCAGATGGGGATGTATGAGTTTGGCGGCGGCGGCTATCACTGCGTGTGGTTTGACGAGCAGGACATCGACATTTTTGCCAAAAGAGGCTTAAGCGCGGTGACAAATCCCGGCTCCAATGCCAAGCTGGCAAGCGGGATTGCGCCGATCAACCAGATGCTTCAGCGGGGCGTCAACCTGGCGATCGGTACGGACGGGCCGGCCAGCAATAATTGTCTCGACATGTTCAAGGAAATGTTTCTTGTCTCCTCGCTGGCCAAATTAAAAGACATGGATGCGGCGGTGCTTGACGCCAACGATGTGCTCTATATGGCGACGGCAGGCGGGGCGAAAGCGATGGGTCTGTCTCAGTGCGATCGGCTGGAGGTAGGAAAGAAAGCAGACTTGATTCTGATTGATTTACAGCAGCCCAATATGCAGCCGGTCAACAACCTGACGAAAAATCTCGTATACAGCGGCAGCAAGCAGAATGTCAAGCTGACGATGATCAACGGCGTTATTTTGTATGAGAATCAGTGCTTCCATGTCAATATGGACATTGACGAGATCTATCAAAAGGCCAATCAGATCGTCGCGCGGATGAACTAACGAGTTTGGAGATTGGAGCTATGAAGGTAACATTTATTCATCACAGCTGCTTTTGTGTGGAAATTGGCGACCGGGCGTTTGTATTTGACTACTTTCGCGGTGATAAAATCCCGGAATATTCCTTTGGCGGCAAAATGCCGGAATTTCCCCGCGAGAAGGAGATCTATGTCTGCGCCAGCCATCAGCACCGCGATCATTTTGACCTGGAGGTATTGTCCTGGAAGGAGACATACCCCAATATTCGCTATATTTTGTCCAAGGATATCCGTCTGGGGGAAAATTATCTCTTGAAGCATCACCTCGATCCAGGCATCAAGGAGCGGGTGCATGTGGTAAAATCCAACGATTGCCTGGAGCTGGATGGGATGAAGGTGGAGACGCTTGCATCCACCGACGCGGGCGTTGCGTTTCTCGTGACCTATGAGGGCGAGGTAGTCTATCATGCCGGCGATCTCAACTGGTGGCACTGGGAAAGCGAGGATCCGCTGTTTCACCAGTATCAGGAAAAGACCTACAAGCGTCAGATTGACCGCCTGCGGGGGCGTCAGATTGATACGGCGTTTGTCGTGATGGATCCGCGCCTGGGCGAAGCCGTGTTCTGGGGGATCGACTATTTTATGGAGCAGGTGCAGGCCAAGCATGTGGTTCCGATGCATTTGTGGCAGCAGTATGATCTGGTGAAGCAGTATCGGGCGCGTCCAGAGTCGGAAGCATTTCGACAGCGAATCGCAGTGGTTGAGCAGGAGAATCAGGTGTTTGTGTGGTAATGCAGCAGGGCTTTGAAGTAACCGCCGGGGCTTGAAAAGCATTGGCGCTTATGATATGATAAGAAACGTGTATGCAGGGCATACGTGGCCCGCTCGATCAACCGATTTGCTGCAAGGATGCGGTCAGACGCGGCAAACGACAAGACAGGAGGCATGAAAAATGGCATTTTTAGGAAGTTTTTTACAATATTTGATCACACTGGTGATTTTAGCGGCGATTGGCATGGCAGGAATTTTCGCTGGCAAAGCATTGCGGGTGAGAAAGGATGCGAAGACGGCACAGACATCCGATCATACAAATGACAGATAGGTGGAGGAATTGTTGTGAAACAGTATGGAGTGAATGAACTGCGCCGGATGTTTTTGGAATTTTTTGAGCGCAAGGAGCATTTGGCGATGGACAGCTTTTCGTTGGTGCCGCACAATGACAACAGCCTGCTTTTGATCAATGCAGGCATGGCGCCCTTGAAGCCGTATTTTACCGGGCAGGAGGTGCCGCCGAGACGGCGTGTGACAACCTGTCAGAAATGC
>CAMULB010000075.1 GCA_947089585.1 uncultured Lachnospiraceae bacterium
GCTGCCAACCTCACAGCGGCCGCAGAGAACCGCACAGCGGCCACAGCAGCCCATACAGCGGCCGATTGCGCTTCCGCTCCCACAGCCAAAGGTGCTGCGGATCTAAGCTATGACCCGAATCTCTATCGGCTCGATCCCTCCTGCCGCTATATGGAAGAGATTCACCAAATGGCCGTGACGGGAGTCTCCATCAGCGGCGCGATGGGTACCAAAATGGCCATGCCCAGCTGGGATGAGATTCTGCTGCTCGGCGCCCAGCTCAATCCGCCGCCCTTAGACGACGACGCTTCGGTTGATACGATGACCGTGATCGGCAAGCATGCCAAAAAGCCGATGATCTTACACAGCCCCGTCTATATCTCGCATATGTCCTTCGGCGCATTGTCCAAAGAGATCAAGGTTGCGCTCGCCAAGGGCTCGGCCAGGGCCCGAACCGCCATGTGCAGCGGCGAAGGCGGCATTCTGCCCGAAGAACGGGAGGCCGCCTACAAATACATATTTGAGTACATTCCCAACAAATACAGCGTCACCGACGAGAACCTGCGCCGGGCCGACGCGATCGAAATCAAGATCGGCCAGGGCACCAAGCCCGGCATGGGCGGACATCTGCCGGGCGAGAAGGTAACAGCCGAGATCGCCGCGCTGCGCGGAAAAAAACAGGGCGAGGATGTACAGAGCCCCAGCAGGTTCCCTGAGCTGAATTCCAAAGAAGATCTCAAGCAAATGGTCTCCATGCTCCGCCAACGCTCTGACGGCCGACCCATCGGGATTAAAATCGCTGCCGGCCGTCTCAAACGCGATCTCGAATACTGTGTTTACGCCGAACCGGATTTTATCACCATCGACGGCAGAGGCGGCGCCACCGGCTCCAGTCCCTTCTTTTTGCGCGAGGCCACAACCATACCTACGATCTATGCTTTGTATCGGGCACGAAACTACCTCGATTCCGTGCACTCCGACATTTCCCTGGTGATCACCGGCGGACTGCGCGTCTCTGCCGATATCGCCAAGGCGCTTGCGATGGGCGCCGACGCCGTGGCCGTAGCGAGTGCGCCGCTGATTGCAGCGGCCTGTCAGCAATACCGCATCTGCGGCTCTGGAAACTGCCCGGTAGGCATCGCCACCCAGAATCCCGATCTGCGCGCACGGCTGAAGGTCGAGCAGTCCGCGCAGCGCGTGGCAAACTACTTAAACGTCACACGCAGGGAGCTTGAGACCTTCGCCCGTATTACCGGCCACACGTCCGTACACGATCTGAGCACCGACGATCTGGTGACGGTCAGCCGGGAAATCTCGGAATATACAAACATTGTGCATGCATAAGCTGACGCCAAAAAGTCCGTATCATCCATCGTAACAGGCACACGACAAACAAGCATATTTTTACAGTTGGGAGGAAATCGCATGGCTGCAACAAGATTGTTTCATTTATTCCTGGCGGTATCTGATTTAAACCGCTCGATCGAATTTTATACCAAGGCGTTTGAAGGCGCGCACATGCTGTACGAATTCACAATTGACGGCCTCAACCTCTGCATGTTCAGTCTGGGCAACGGCATCGTGTTAGAGCTGTTAGAAAAGCCGGACATCGACAAACAGGACGGCAAATGGGAGCACATCGCGTTGGAATGCGACGACATCGACGCGCAGTATCAACGCCTGATCGCTGCCGGCGCTACCGTAAAAATGCCCCTGGAGCACACCACCGTCTTAAAGGGACGCAACGGCTATCCCGATACCGAATGCTGCGGCGTCCATGTCTGGGGCCCGGATCATGAGGAGATCGAGCTGTGCCAGCACAGAGGACATTGGGGCTGGGAACAGCCCAACAGCGCCGGTCTGCCTTATCAGGGAGCGGAACAGTAGAAGCATCAATCTTTTCCGTGGTACCCTTTCAAGGTACATTCTGATCCATGAAAACAAGCCTTACCAAAAAGATCTGGTAAGGCTTGTTTTTTTACTTGCTGCTTATTTTACAGCTCCACCTTGAAGCCGATGATTTTTTCTCTCCGATAAGCCGAAAGATCGCCATGATGATTCTTGGCAATCGCCCTGGCAATGGACAGTCCCACACCAAAGCTGCCATCAAAGCTTCTGGAAGGATCAGCCCGATAAAAACGGTCAAACAACCGTTTCAGCTCTAACTGCTCCACCTTCTCATAGGTATTCTCAACCAGAATCGTCACACGACGTTTTCTGCAAAGCGAAAGCTTGATGCTGCCGCCTTTGTCACAGTATTTGACGGCATTATCCAACAGAATAGCCAGCAGACGGCGGATCAGCCCTTCATCGCCCTCATAGTTAAGCAAGGGCTCGACCTCTGTCAGCAGCTCCTTGTCCCGCTCGGCGGCCAGCGCCTGAAATTCCGACGCCGTATCCAACACAGCTTCGCTCAAATCAAAGGCCGCCATACATAGATTGGACGAATCCTCATCCATTCTGGACAGCATAACCAGCTGGTTGACCAGAAGCCGCATCCGCTCACCCTCGCTTCGCATATCGTCAAGCCATTCATTTTTTCCGACCTCAGACTCTACAATATCCAGATTCGACAAAATCAGCGTAAGCGGCGTTTTCAGCTCATGGTTGGCATCGGTGATAAACTGCTTTTGCTTTTCGTAGCTTTCCGCCACCGGACGCACCACCCACTTTGACATCAGGATAATTAAAATCAGAACCACCAGGCCGCTGCCGAGCAGCACAAAAAACGCCGTAAGCAGCGATCGCGCTACCATCAGCTTTGACATCTCGCCATTCACAAATACAATGCCCGTACTGCCCTCAAAACGAAACACCTTAAATCGGTAGTTTGACACCCATCCTCTCTCTGCTCCTGCCGCCAATGCGGCTTTGGCATATTCCTGGGCCTGGGATTTTGAGATTGAAAAGACAGACTCCACATTGACCCTCACAATTTGCTGCTCATCGCCCAGCCACACGGTAAAGAAACGAGTGCTGTACGGTGTTTCCTCGTTAATCACATTGCCAAATAAAGCCCCAGAGACCGGAGGCGGAGGCTGATTCTTTTCCATAAAAACACCGCCGTGCGCTGCAATCGTATCCGTCAAATCATCCATTGTCCTGTTTAACTGCAGCCGGTTCATCGCCAGCATGAGGACAAAAATCCCCAGCAGAACACAAAAAATCGAAGCTGCACTAACCAGAATCAATTTCTTTCGCAAGCGATCAATCATTGGTATCCTCCAGCATATATCCGACCCCGCGCACAAATCGAATCTCCAACGGTGCGCCAATGGCGCTGATTTTCTTTCTTACATTAGAAATATGCACCCAAACCACACTGGTATCAACATTGCTGTCCCATCCCCAGATATGCGCCAAAAACTGCTCGGTCGAAACGATCATCCGGGGCTGCTGCATCAGCATTTCCACAATCTGAAATTCCTTGCCGCTTAAGGTCTTCGACTGCTCTCTATAGCTCAGCTGATAGGTGGAACGATTCAGCGTTACGCCATGAAAGTTCAGCAGATCCGGCACATAATTTTCCTTTCGCCGCAGCATTGCCCTCGTTCTCGCCAAAAGCTCGGAGGCGGCAAACGGTTTCGGCAGATAGTCGTCCGCCCCCGCATCCAGCCCTTCCACCCGCTGCTCTACTTCCGTTCGGGCGGTCAAAAACAGCGCGGGCGTCGTGATCTTCTGTTTTCTTAAGCTTTGAACCACCTCTATCCCACTCAGCTCTGGCATCATGATATCCAGAATCAGTCCGTCGTATTCTCCCGATTCCGCATAAAGCAGCGCATCCCTCCCGTTGGATACACCATCCGCCGCAAATTTGTTGCTGATAAAAATATGAAGCAATGTCTTCAACAGCCTGGGATCATCCTCCGCAACCAGCAATCGCATCCTTTTTCCTCCTCTCCCCCATTTTCCAAGGCGCCCTCTTGTGCCGCTGCCTCTCTCATCCTGTTTTGCCGGGCGGCCGCTGCTGCCGCCCGGCTTCACCGCCCGCATCCTTCCTTGCCACTCTCATTATACATCAGCCAGAGACGTTTGAACATTGAATTTTCTGTGAAATTTGATCTCACCAGATCTCGGTTCCATTTCTGTCCGCCCGCATCCTTCTGAATTTTTTGTTCCAGTCAAAAAGAAGCCCAAGAACGACCGCTCCGCTCTTAAGCTTCTTTTGATTGTATCGTGTGCTATATAATTTTCATTCTCCCCGGCCGGCGTTCGATCTCAATCAATCCAACAGCTCCTTGGCCTTTACATAATTAAATACCGGTCCCTCCAGACAGACATATGTCTCATTGATCTTGCAATGGCCGCATTTACCGACTGAGCAAGACATCTTGCGCTCAAAGGAGACCCAGATCTTCTCCTCAGGCACGCCCTGCTTTAAGCATTCCAGGGCCGTAAAATGAATCATCACCGGCGGGCCGACAATGGCCACATGATAATCCGCAAATTCGCCAAAGGGAATCTCCTTGACAAAATTCGTCACCATGCCGGTGCGAAAGCCCTCGGCCTGTGAATCGTCCAGCGTGTAAATCGTATGGAACGACTGCGCAAACCGCTTCAAATCCTCCTCAAACAGCACGCAGCCGCGATCCTTAAAGCCGGCAATCAGATGCACCGACTGAATGTCCTGGGGATTATTGTAAAAATATTGCAGCATACTGCGCACGGGGGCCAAGCCGGTTCCGCCTGCAATCACGACCAGATGCTTGCCCTTAAAATCCGCAATCGGAAACGCGTTGCCATACGGGCCGCGCATAAAGAGCGTATCCCCCTGCTCCATACCAAAAATTCCGTCGGTCAGCCGGCCCACCTTGCGAATGGTAAATTCCACATAGCCCTCTCCCTGCGCGCTGACGGAAATTGGTGCCTCGCCAATCTTGGGAATCGAGAGGACAAAGAACTGACCGTGATCCACCTGGGCGTCGCATTGAACGCGAAAGGTGTATTCCGCCTGCGTCTCATGGACAACCTGAAGAATTTTATGGGGTGACGGTAAGGTAATATTATGCATTTGCATAGCCTCCTTCCTTGCTTCCCTGCTCCGCTTTCAGCCGTTCGACCTCCTGAGCCAACGTATGAATGGTCTCTGAAAAATGAATGTCTTTGGGGCAGCGCATGTCGCAGCGCCCGCAGCCAACGCACATATTTTCTTCGCCGAACCGACGCTGAAAGTCATAGACCTTGTGCATGGTCTTAAAACGCATTTTATCACCGGAAGCAGCGCGTACACTGTGTCCGCCGGCCATGGTCGTAAAATCGGTCAGCATACAGGAAGACCAGGCGCGTCTGCGCTCACCGTCGCGGCTGCCCTCACGGTAGACGATATCCGCCGTATCAAAGCAGCTGCAGGTGATGCAGACGGTATTGCAGCCGCCGCAGCCGATGCATTTTTCGTCAAATTCCTTCCAGAAAGGAAGCGCATGAATTTCCGGCACCAAATCGCGGCTTGAAATCGCGGGAACCTGCACCTGTTTCTTGTTTTCACGGATAAATTCCGGTGTGAACGCACACGGCTTCTGTCCCGCAAAATAAGGCTCAAGCGCCGGATCCTTTACTTCTACCGCAAGCTCGCCGCCTGCTTCCCGCGGGAAGCGAACCGCCAGATCGTAATTCTCTGCCACATTGCTGCCCATGGAGACACAGAAGCAGGTCTCAAAGCTCTCAGCGCACTCCATGAGGACAAATTTCACCTTTTCGCGCATTCTCTGATAGAAGTTGTCGGCCTGCCCGCCATTTTTGAGAAACATCTGATCCAGTCTGCGAATGCCGTTGATGTCGCAGGCGCGCAGAAACAGCAGGATCTCCCGTTCGTCCTTGATCTCGCTTTCCCTGCACTCCGTATCCGTAAAATACAGAAGCGTCTGTACAATCGGGTAGAACACTTCCTTCGGTGAAAAATGGGATTTCTCCTGCCATACGATCTCGCCGACGGAGGAAACCTCGCCATAGCGGATGTACTGCTTTCCCTGTTTAGGCGCAAAAATGCGATATTTTTTGCTCAGCTCGGCCAGGATCTGATCCATCCCGGCGCTGCCAATTGCATAGCTCATCACGTTTCCTCCCTCCTAATTCGTCTCCAGCAGATCCTGCTCCATCGTCAAAAAGCCCCTTGTCAGCTTCGCCAGGCCACGGTAAAAATCCGTCGATGCATATTTGAGCAGATCCGCCGTAAAAGCGAACACCCAGTTCTTAAGATGATGCGCCAAAAACTCCCGCTGCTGTTCCCTTGGTGCTGCCGCCTGCGCTGTGCCCGCCGCTTTTGCTTTGGTCTGCGAACCGCCGGCTGCCTCCTCCCGGCACAGCAAAGCCATGTATTCCAACAAAAGGCCCAGATGATCCTCCGGCACCCGATACATTTCCTTGCCGGGCGTAATGCCCTTCTCTGCATACAAGGCGATGATCTCATTGCGAGATTCCTGCATCATCAGATGCTGCCTGCTGGTGTAGACAGACTCGAAGGGAAACGCCGCCTTGCCCGAAGCCACGCCCGCCGAAAGGAACACGCGCGCATAATCCACGGCCAGCTCATCCAAAATCGCCTGACGCTGCTGCTTCCCGCCATCTGACGACGCCATCGCCGCTTCCATCTGCTCTTTTTCCTGTTTTAAATAGAAAGCAATCTGTCCATATCCTTCTGCCATCTCAGAATCGGGGCATGCTTTTGGAAGCTCCATCTGCTCCAAGGCGCCGAGCAGCGTTTCATCCACCTCACACAGGTACAGACGGCTTAAGAAACGGTACATGCTCTCTCTCGGCTGCAGCAATGCTTGTTCACTCATGGCTTCCTCCTTTCTGCTGTTCCCGCTCAAACTCCTGGGGCAGCGTGGAAATCCATTGACCCTTCTGCAAAATGAATCTGCCCATCGGCTTGTTGCCAAAATCCGCAAGCGCATACACATGGTCTGCGCCAGCCTTTTTTATCGCCCTGGAGACCTCACTTTCGGGGTCGTTGATATCGCCGAACATCAGGGCTTTGCCGGAGCAGTTGCGCACGCAGGCCGGCTCCTCGCCCTCTGCCCTGCGTTCACTGCAAACATCGCATTTATCGGAAACACGCAGCTCCTGGTTGAAGAAAATCGCATCGTAAGGACAGGCCCGCTTGCAGCTCTGACAGCCGATGCAGGTCTCACGATCAATTTTGATCACGCCGTCCGCCTCATCCTTGTAGCAGGCGCCGGTCGGACAGACCTGCACGCAGGTGGGATTCTCACACTGCTGACACATCAGGGGCAGAAAATACATCTGCAGATTGGGAAAGGTACCGGTGGGGCCCATCGTATAGAGGCGGCTCCTGGAGGGGCCTAAGGCGATCTCATGCTCGGTCTTGCAGGCCACCTGACAGCCGCCCTTACAGCCGATGCAGCGGTCTAAATCCGCCAAAATGACATACTGCTTCATCTTTTTCCCTCCTTTGACTGATCGGATGTTGCGCCCACGCCAATCGGCAGCCAGGACTTAAAATCCTCTGGCTTCGTCCAGACCCCTTTGGGCGGCGCATCGGTCTTCGATATTTTGACCTGAAAGCCCCGCAGGGTATAGGTGCCTACCACATCGTTGAAGGGCGCCGTCGATTTGGTCAAAACATTGACGTTCATCTCCTTCCAGCCGTGCGTCTCGGTATCCAGCGTCTCCGGATTCCAGAATCGCTCCATAAATACAACGCCGGGATGAATGCCCTCGGTCACGCAGGCCTTGGCTGTAATCTTTCCCCGCAGCGATTCCACGCTGACCCAGTCGCCATGCACAATGCCGTAAGTCTCTGCCGTTTTCGGATTGATCCAGATCTCCGGAACCGGATACAGCTCCCGCAGCGCCGCCACGTTGCGCAGCGTTGAGTGATGGTAAAACGGCACCCGGCCGTTTGTCATAACCAACGGATATTCCTTATGTAATTCGTCCTCGCCCACCGGGCTCTCAAACGGCTCAAGATAATAAGGCAGTGGGTCATAATCCTTCGATGCCGGCGGAAGCTCCTCGGCCGCAAACGGCTGGCCGGTACGGCTTAAGTCGATCATACTCTCCAGATAGAGCTCCAGCTTCTTAGAGGGCGTATTGAAGCCCTGGGGCTTTCCAGTCTTTGGATCCACGTTTTTATATACATAGTAGGAACGCCATTCGTCCTTCGGCAAATATTCAAAGGGCGCTTTTTGGGCAAATTCCTTCCAATCCATGCCAACCACCTTGGTGAAATGACTGAAAAATTCTTCCATCGAATCCCAATAAGCCAGATCCTCGCCCATAAATTCGGCGTCAAACGATTTTTGGCAGCCCTCATGTCCGAGCTCGGCACATTTCTTCGCCAGGCGCGACCAGAACAGCGTCTCGTCCATCGTCTCCCACAGATGGGTCACGGCCTGTCTCGCGAACAGCTTGTTGCAGGTCTCGACAATCATATCCGTCTCCAGCCACTCCTCGGCCGGCAGCAAAATATCGGCATAAGCGGAAAATGAGGTGGGATACATATACACATGCACAATGAAATCCAGCTTTTCGATTGCTTCCACCCACTTGGCGCTCTCAGCCACCACGCCCAGCTTGTTGCCGGAACGGTCAATCCATACTCTTGGCTGATACGGCTCCCCGGTCAGCACCGCGTCGCGGATACTGGAGGGATGTCCGGCATACCAAATATGAAGCCCCTTGTACTCATTCGTACCCAGACGCTTTTTCAGCTGGCCCTTAGGCAGCATCTTGGTCGCAACCGGCACCGGATAGTTGGGCATCTTCAAAACGCCGCTGGTACGGAAACGCTGCAGCAGACTGCCGGGACGCTCCACATTTCCCATCAAGAGGTCAATAATCCCGGCCGCCATCGCCGCCTGCACTGAGTTGGGCGTCTGGTCGGTCGCCACGCCCAGCGCCAATCCGCTTGGTGTATACTCGGTGAACAGCTTGATTGCTTCTTCAATCTTGGCCGCATCCAGCCAGCAAATGCTTGCCGCCTTCTCCAGGGTATAGGGCTCCACACGCTCCCACAAAAGCTGATAGGCCGGCTTATACTCTTTGCCGTCCACGGTAAAGCAGCCCTCAAGCGCCGGATCAAGCTGATCGTTCCAGGGATACTCCATCGGCTGCATGGAATTCGTTTTCTGATCCCAGACCATAAAGGTATCCGGCTCATTGTCTCCGCCGGTCTTGGCCCGCACCAGCTTCTTCGTCTCCAAATCCACCAGATAGGGCAGATTGGTCCACTTTCTCACGATCTCAGAATCATACAATTGATGCGCAAGTATGTAACGAATCCAGGACAGCAATAACGCCACGTCCGTACCGGGACGAATCGGCAGCCACACATCCGCCTTGGCCGCATCCGGCGTAAATCTGGGATCGACGCTGATCGTCTTTACCCCCTTGGCCCGCAGCTCTACGACCGCATTGCCGCCGCTGGCCGGACAGGAGTAAGCCGGGGACGTGCCCCACAGCACCAGACACTGAATCGGCGTATCCTCAGGAAAATACAGCTCTAAAGCATTGGAATCGGCAATACTGGGATCCACGCCGCCGTACATCATCGTGTAGGAAAGCACGCGCGGCAGATAACACTGTGCGCAGCCGGGCTCAAACCAGTTGGGCGTACCGAAAATGTTACAGAAACGGGCAATACTCCAGATCTCCGGGTTGCCCCCGCCGCCGGTTGAACAAAACACCGTCTCTGCACCGTATTTTTCCCGCGTCTCCATCAGCTTCTTTGCGATTTCATTCAGGGCTTCGTCCCAGGAAATGCGCTTCCATTTGTTGCCGCCCCGCGCTCCGACCCGCCGCAGGGGATATTTGTTGCGGTTGGGATGATACAGCGCCTGGATGCCGGCCAATCCCTTGGCACACATGCGCCCCTTGCTCATCGGATCTTCGGGATTGCCCTCCAAGCGGATGACACGGCCGTTTTTCACATAAGCCAGCACCCCGCAGTTGGCGATACAAGCCCGACAGCAGGTCTTAACCACCTTGATGGAATCATCCTCCGTGACCGTATGCGGTTCACAGGACACAAAGGCTCCCGGCCCGGTCAGTGCAGCCTCAAGCCCCGGAATGGTCAATGCTTCCCGGTACTGCTGCAGCTTTTGAGTTTCCATAGGATTCCTCCTTTGCATTAGTTGTATTTTTATGGTATACCAATAGAATACACAAAAAATGAGGAAATGTCAATCGGATTGGGCTATGATTCCTTATAAAATATCGTGCACGCTTGCCTCGAACGCTTCGGTCTAAAATTCCCGAAAAATCCGCCCTGCACGGACAGCAATCAGCAGCGACACAATACCGGAAAATAATACAACCGCAAATTCAGATCCCTTACAGCTTTCAAACAGGATGCCATAGAACGCGTTGCCCAGCGGCTGTGCACACATGGAAACGGTAAGAATCACAGCGATCACCTTGCCGATCAAATGCTGCGGCGTCTCTGTCTGAATCAAGGACATCATCTGCACCGTAAAAATCGTCGAACACACGCAAATCACAAAGCAGCATACCGTAAGCACCAGATACTTTGCCACCGCAGACGAGACCAGAAGCAGCGCAGCGCCGATTGGAAATACGCACAACGCACAGACAATCACCAGACGTCCCGCTTTTCGGGTGGTCAGCTTGTGTGCAAAAACGCCTGCACTGATGCCGCCAAAAAGTCCTCCTGCCGCCAGGGCTCCCTGCGCAAAGCCATACAGACGGTTTGCCTGCGACGCCGGAAAGTCCAATACCTCTGTCACCAGATACGGCAGGGCAACCACCAGCATTGCCGAGAGAAACAGATTGATCCCGCAGACGACAAGAAGTGTTTTCCCGATTACGGGTCTCTCCCTGCGGATAAAATGAACGCTCTCTGCAAAATCGGCCCGAGCCGTCCCCCAGATACTGCCCTTCAAATCCTGTTTTTGAAAGGGAATCTGAATGAAAAGCTCCATCACCGCCGACAAGCTAAAGCATACCATGCAAATCCACAGCACCGGCCCCAATCCATATGCGCTGTATAAAACACCGCCAAGCACTGGCCCGATTAAGGCTGCCAGAGAGCTGATCGTATTGATCACAGCATTCGCCGCCATAAACTGATTGGCATCGACCAGCGCAGGAATACTCGCCTGCACCGACGGCTGATATGCACCCGCAATGCCGTACAGCAGCATCAGCGTAACCGTCAAAAGAAAAATCAGATTGACCCCGTTTTGGAGCACCGAAAACGCCAAAATCACTGCCGCCGTAAAAAAATCCAGTATTACCATCACATTTCTTTTATTCACCCGATCCGCAACAATTCCGCCCACAGGCGACAACAGGATTGCCGGAAGAAAGGCGCAGGCCGTCACCGTTCCATAGAGCGCCGACGAACCAGTCAGATTCAACAGATACAGCGGCAGGGCAAAGCGCACCGTCGCGTTGCCGAATAAGGAGACAATCTGTCCGATGACCACCAATGTAAAATTTCTTGAAAACAGCTTTTGTTTCATTTCTCTAACCTCCGTTTTTCATGGTAAAAATCAATCCGCACTCTTTTTCTCTCTCTTTTCTCAATCCTCCTCTTTTTAATACCAAACGTTGGTATGTATTGATTTGAAAAAATCTGCCCTTCACAGGGCAGAATCTGTTTCGTTGCGGCCCGCAGACCGGCAGCGGCACAGCGATGGCAAAACCGTACTACGCTTGATACGTCTGTTTGATTCATTTATTTTTCTGATAAATAAAAGACAGCTCCTGCAGACGCTTTAGCATCTCTTCATCGACCACATCCAGTCCAAAGCCGTTCATCATCTGTGCAAATACCAGAAACTTGCGGTAGGATTCTTCGGCAGAGCTGTCAAAAACCATCGGATTCATCCAGACATTAGCCACAAGCAGAATCAATTCTGCCAGCTGCTCTGGATAATCCGTTTCAATCGAGCCGTCTTCGATTCCCTGTCTGATAATCGGCAAAATATAGTTTGGCGCCGCGTCCTCCACCGTATCATGCAGCAGACTGAACAGAAGTCTGGGATTATGATGAAAATCCGGGGCCATCGTAAAAATATCGTCCTGTACCAGCCGGCGGATGGACTCTTTAAAAATCAACTTCAGCTTTTCCTTGCCGCTCAGATCCGCTCGGTCACAAATGACTCTTAAGCTCTGATTCGATTCCGCCGTCATTCGCTCTGTAACGGCGACCAAAATCTCCTCCTTGGACTTAAAATGATGATAGATTGCGCCCTTACTAAGGCCGCCCAGGTGGTCAATGATGTCCTGAATCGACGTATACTCATATCCCTTTTCCATAAACAGACGAAACGCAACATCCAAAATCAGCGAAACGGTTTCTTCCGGATGCTTATTTCTTGCCACGGTATGTCACCTCCTGCCTCTCCGGTCGCTGTTTA
>CAMULB010000076.1 GCA_947089585.1 uncultured Lachnospiraceae bacterium
TAAAAATCCGCAATTTAGGATTTGAGTGGGAGTAAACATTCATGCGTTTGTCGTGGATAGTTTTCCCGTTTCCTTGTAAAATAGCTTGTTGTGTGTTATGATAATAACCATATACATAGGAACAGGGATTTTTGATACAGCTTTTTTTGTCCGACACATCGTTTTTGATCGTTGATTGGACAAGACTGTACGGTTAGAATTCTGATCGTTTTTGGAAGGAGAAGGTACTATGAGGGACAATACAACCGCTAAGACACAGAGGAAAAGGGGCTTTAAAAGCCTGACTGCGATGCTGGTATCCATTATCTGCATTATGGTTTGTATCCCCACAGTCGGATTGGCCTGTCTGGGCGTCTATTATCTGCGTCAGTCGATGACTGAGTCCGTGGAGCTATACGAAGAAGCGATGGGAGACGGCTATTCGATGGAGATCAAATCTCAGGTACAGGGGGCGCTGGCAGTAACACAGAGCTATTATGATATGAGCCAGAACGGAGAGCTGACTGAGGAGGAGGCCAAGAAACGGGCTGCGGAGACGATTCGTGCGATGCGTTACCGCGATGATGCGTCCGGCTATATCTGGATTGACGGAGCGGATTATACTTTGGTCATGCATCCGATTCTCACTGAACAGGAGGGGACAAATCGTTACGATCTGACCGACCAGAATGGGGTAAAGGTGACGCAGAACATTGTTAGTGCCGCAAAGGCCGGAGGCGGTTACAACGAATTTTATTTTACCAAGTCGGACGGCGTGACGGTGGCGCCTAAGGTTGCTTATTCCGAGTTGTTTGAGCCTTGGGGGTGGGCGATTGCGACCGGCAATTATGTGGACGATATGAATGCCAAGATCGAGAGCCAGAAGGACAACATTGAGAAGGAATTTTCTACCATGCTGCTGATTTATGGGGTTACGGCGGTCGTGATGCTGCTTTTGGCGTTGCTGATCTCTGCTTTAAGCGGGCTGAAGATTACCAAGGGAATCAAACTGGTAGAGGAGAACCTGCGGCAAGCGGCGAGGGGAGATTTGAGCTTTAATGTGCTGCCGGCGTTGCTGCGGCGGGCGGATGAGATCGGAGAGATGGCTCGTTCGCTCGATAATGTGCGGCAGTCCTTGGCAGGCATGTTGGGCAGCGTTGTACATACCGGAGAGGCATTGAACCAGAGCAGTGAGAAGTTCAGTGAAAAATTCGGGGCGATTTCCAACAGTATTCGCGATACCAACCAGGCGATTGAGGACCTGGCAGCAGGAGCGACCAATCAGGCTAATGAGACAGAGACCGTCACCGATAAGATTGTGGAACTGGGCAGCGTCATCGAGGTGGAGAAGAGCGGGGTGCAGAAGCTGGAAGAGGCGGTATCGGCGATGGCCAAGTATTCCATTGGCGCCTCAGAGAGCATCCGTGAGCTGGATGAAATTACGAAAGTGACGATTGATACGATTGATATTGTATCAGAACAGACGAACAAGAATAACGATTCGGCAGCGGATATCAACAAGACGATTGAGATCATCAAGGGTCTGGCTTCGCAGACGAATTTGCTGTCGCTCAATGCCAGCATTGAGGCAGTACGGGCCGGAGATGCCGGCAGAGGATTTGCAGTGGTGGCGGAGGAGATCCGCAATCTGTCTGAGGAATCTTCGGGCAATGCCAAGGAGATTGAAGGCATCGTCAAGGAACTGGTCAACAATGTCAAGATTTCCGTGAATAAGATGCAGGAAGTTACGAGCAATGTTAAGAAGCAGCAGCAGTGTCTCGATGAGACCAGAGAGGCATTCCAGAATCTGAGCAGAGAGGTTTCTCTGGTGGAAGAGGTTACGAAGGAAATCGGAGATCAGACCGAGATTTTGAATTCGCTCAAGCAGATTGTAACGGATTCCGTCAACAGTCTGGCCAGCGTGGTTGAGGAGAATGCAGCTTCAACGGAAGAGACCAGCGCCAGCATGATGCTGTTGTCCCAGACAATCGGGGAATGCTCGGAGGATACACAAGGCTTGGTGGAGTTAAGCCGTCGGCAGAACGAGCAGGCAAGCAAATTCCAGCTGTAGGAATTAGAGCATGTCTGAAAAATCAAAGCGGTCTATTTATAAAAAATTTGATCCATACTCTTATGTGTATGGATCAAATTTTTTATTGTTCGCTTGGCTTCGGACGGTATGGCTTCTCTGTCTTTATAACAAAGGGATTGGCGGTCTTGCCTTCCTCTACGCGCTTGAACCAGTCGGCGGCGCGCTTGGGCATGCCGGTCCACATTTCGGCGTTCATCGGCTTTTGCATATCGGTCGTCGCGTAACGGTAATCGCTGGTGCGGCTGATGTACTTTTCGTCCTGCTGGGCGGAATTTTCGTTACCCAGGTCGCCGGCGGCAATCCGTAGCAGAGAGCCGTACTGCTCGCTGACGGTGTGAAGCTTTAAGTCCTCCATCATCAGTTTCTTTAACGGCCGTTTAGCCAGGTTGGACATGATCGTGCGGTTCTCGTAGGACATGGTTTTCCACATCCGGGCGATCTCCCAGGCCCGGTCAAGTACGGTGCCCTTGGGAACCACCTCGCTGCACATGCCCCAGTCGAGCATTTGCTGAGCGGTGAACTGACGTGTGGTCATCATGTAGTAATTGCCGCGTTTGGTGCCGAAGTAATGCTGGCAGAGAAGTCCCATTGCATCGCCGGGAACCAGGCCGCCCTGAGCGTGCGGAACCTCCATCACGGTATCGTCGGAAACGATCGTGACATCGCTTAAGAAAGCGGAATCCCAATGGAAGCCGGGGCCTGGAACAGCGCCGATGGTGGGAACGTCGAGGTCGAATACCATATTTTTGATCAAATTGGTATCGTCAAAATACTGATGCTGGAAGCGCTGGGTGGGCAGCTCGGAATAGGTCTCCCAGCCGTTGGGGTCGGATTCGATCATCCAGTTGTCGCCCAAATGGGTGAAGATGATGATCTCATTCTGAAAGTCGAGTGAAAGAACTCGCACCAGCTGGCTGATGGCCCGGTGAGACATGCCGCTGTGATGCATGGGGCCGTCGTTGGTCTTCCAGGTTACCTGCAGGATGCCGTCCTCACGGTAAAGATCGGCAAAATCTTTGAACCATTCCTTATATTCTTCCAATTCCGGCAATTTTGCGTAGGGGGCCATGGGCTTGTTGTTTTCGGACATAATTTGTTACCTCCATTTTTTATTTGATTGACGTGCGCGCTTTTTGCGAAAAGCCGCTGCACCTGGTGCAACGGCCTTCATTTCCTCAGAGGGAGGATTGGCATCTATTAAGAGTAAGAGGTTGGCTGTTTTTATTTCTCTACCGGCTTCGGACGATAGGGCTTTACCGGCTTTAAGGCAAAGGGATTTTCGGTTTTCCCTTCCTCTACGTTTTTGAACCAGTCGGCGGCGCGCTTGGGCATGCCGGTCCACATTTCGGCGTTCATCGGCTTTTGCATATCGGTCGTCGCGTAACGGTAATCGCTGGTGCGGCTGATGTACTTTTCGTCCTGCTGGGCGGAATTTTCGTTACCCAGGTCGCCGGCGGCAATCCGTAGCAGAGAGCCGTACTGCTCGCTGACGGTGTGAAGCTTTAAGTCCTCCATCATCAGTTTCTTTAACGGCCGTTTAGCCAGGTTGGACATGATCGTGCGGTTCTCGTAGGACATGGTTTTCCACATCCGGGCGATCTCCCAGGCCCGGTCAAGTACGGTGCCCTTGGGAACCACCTCGCTGCACATGCCCCAGTCGAGCATTTGCTGAGCGGTGAACTGACGTGTGGTCATCATGTAGTAATTGCCGCGTTTGGTGCCGAAGTAATGCTGGCAGAGAAGTCCCATTGCATCGCCGGGAACCAGGCCGCCCTGAGCGTGCGGAACCTCCATCACGGTATCGTCGGAAACGATCGTGACATCGCTTAAGAAAGCGGAATCCCAATGGAAGCCGGGGCCTGGAACAGCGCCGATGGTGGGAACGTCGAGGTCGAATACCATATTTTTGATCAAATTGGTATCGTCAAAATACTGATGCTGGAAGCGCTGGGTGGGCAGCTCGGAATAGGTCTCCCAGCCGTTGGGGTCGGATTCGATCATCCAGTTGTCGCCCAAATGGGTGAAGATGATGATCTCATTCTGAAAGTCGAGTGAAAGAACTCGCACCAGCTGGCTGATGGCCCGGTGAGACATGCCGCTGTGATGCATGGGGCCGTCGTTGGTCTTCCAGGTTACCTGCAGGATGCCGTCCTCACGGTAAAGATCGGCAAAATCTTTGAACCATTCCTTATATTCTTCCAATTCCGGCAATTTTGCGTAGGGGGCCATGGGCTTGTTGTTTTCGGACATAATTTGTTACCTCCATTTTTTATGTAGTTTTACGGTTGCTTATCTTGTGAACGCTGCATTCCTGCACGGACAATTTTGTACGAATGTGCCTTCGTTGTCCTGCCGTGTCTGCGGCATTTGTTTTGATGCGTTTATTATAACTGCCGATTGTGAAAAAGTGAAATATTGTTCCAGTATAACCGTCCGCAAAATCAGCATAACGACGGTTATTCTTATTTCACATAACGGGAAAAATTTTGAGAATTTCCAATTAAAAGCACAGAATGCTATACTTAAATCAACAAAAGCAACAAAACAATGGAACAGCAAGCCACAGAAAAAAGGAGAGAAAGTCATGAGTAAATTATTTTGTTTAGACGGAAAGAATGCAATGGTAGTCGGAGGAGCCGGCGGCATTGGCCAGGCAATCGCCCAGGGACTTGCAGAAGCAGGAGCAAAGGTTGCAATTGCTTCCAGAAGAGAAGAGTCCTTGCAGAGAGCCGTAAAAGAACTGAAGGAAGCCTGCGGGGCAGAGGTGAAATATTATATCTGTGACGCGACCGACGAAGCGGCCGTTGAGGCGTTGGCTGAAAAATCCTTTGCAGACTTTGGCAAAATTGACATTTTGGTCTGCTCTCAGGGCTTTAATAAGAAGTTTGACGCCGTTGATTTTCCGATGGACGTGTGGGAGGATATGTTCAATGTCAATGTAAAGGGCGTGATGATGTGCAACAAGCATTTCGGCAAGCGCATGAAGGAGAACGGATACGGCAAGATCATCGACATTACCTCAGTACGCGGCTGTATTGCAACCTTCCCGATGAAGGGAAATGCTGGCTACTGTGCGACCAAGGGTGCGCTTGATATGATCATCCGTCAGTGCGCAGCCGAATTCGGACCGGAAGTAACGGTCAACGGCATTGGCCCGACCGTAACGATGACGCCGATGATGGAGAGCATTGTACCGGAAGCTGCCAAGGCAGGCATCGCCGCCAGCGTACCGCTTCAGAGAATGCAGTTGCCCGAAGACTGCGCAGGCCCGGCTGTATTCCTTGCTTCGGAAGCATCTGGATATGTAACCGGACAGGTACTCTATGTAGACGGCGGATTGACGGCAATCGGCTAATCACTGCGAGTGGAGGATACAAAAATGGGATTGGAAAATAAAACGATTATTACCGCGGCGTTGACCGGCGCAATGACGCCCAAGGAATTGAATGAGAACATTCCTCTGACACCGGAGGAGATTGCAGCCTGCGCTTATCGCTGTTGGAAGCTTGGCGCGGCGATGGTACATATTCATGTGCGGGATGACAACGGCATCGGCGAAATGAATAAGGAAAAATTTGCCGAGGTGATTCGTCTGCTGCGTGCCTATGAGGACTGCGACGTGATCATCAACTGTACGACGGCCGGTGAAAAAAATGCTCCCAGCGAGAAGCGGATGGCGCATGTCAAGGAGTTGGACGGCATCGAGATGGCTTCCTATGATGCCGGCTCCTTCAATTGGATGCCGGCGGGCATTCACGACAACAGTCCGCAGTTTTTGGAAGAGCTGGGCACGGTTTTGACCAGAAGAGGCATCAAGCCGGAATATGAGATCTTTGATACCGGCATGATGGGCATTGTCGATTACTATGTGAAAAAAGAAGTGTTGACAACACCGGGCCAATATTGCTTTGTACTGGGTGTAAAGGGCGGTATGGACGCGACGGTGGACAATCTGGTATTTTTGAAAAATATGCTGCCGGCCGGCAGTACCTTCAGTGCATTCGGCATCGGCAAGGATCATCTGCCGATTCTGTATGCGACGCTGGCTCTGGGCGGACACATCCGCGTAGGACTGGAGGACAACGTATATTACAGCAAAGGCGTCAAGGCGTCGAATGAATCCTTGGTGGAGCGTGCGGTGCGGATTGTGAAGGAATTCGGCAATGAGCCGGCCACGCCTGCCGAGGCAAGACAAATTCTTGGGTTAAAGCCCTTAGAGCGGTAAATTTTCTTCCCTGCCTCAGTGTGAAAAAAGCAGCACATACGGCAGTGAAATGAAACCGTCAGAAAAAGAGCAGCCGTTTGTAGGATCTGAACCTCTTTTTTCCTCAGAGTCAGGTCGTACCGTCGGTTGCTCTTCGATCAAAAAGGATAAGCGAGGGTATAACATGAATTGGAAAGAAGTGTATGAGAGCAGAATTGTGACGGCCGAAGAAGCGTTAAAGCGGATTCCTGCGGGCGGCCGTGTGTTTTTGGCTCATTCGATGAGCGAGCCGACCTATCTGGTGGAGACAATGTGCGACCATAAGGAATGGTTTACCGATGTAGAAATTTGTCATATGGGATCCAGCGGAAAGCATCGTTACTGTAATGAGGAAGGAATGGAAGGCCATCTGCGCCATAATTCCTTTTTCGTCAGCGGCTTGAGCCGGAAAGCGGTTTTGGAAGGACGGGCCGATTATACGCCGGCATTTTTTCATGAGATTCCGCGCATGATCGAGGAGGGCGTTGTCCCGGTGGACGCGGTGCTGCTGACGGTGACGCCGCCCGATGAAAACGGAAAAGTAAGTCTTGGACTCTCTTGCGATTACACCAGGGGCTGTGTGAAAAATGCCAGTCTGGTGATCGCCCAGGTCAATGAACAATGGCCTTTTACGGTTGGCGGCGCATTGGTGGATGTATCGGAGATCGACTGCTTTGTACTTCACAACGAACCGATTCCAGAGCTAAAGCCCGGTCCGCTGACGGAGGTGGAAATCGGCATCGGCAAGAATTGTGCTTCGCTGGTGGAAGACGGAGATACTCTGCAGCTGGGTATTGGCTCGATTCCCGATGCAGTGTGTGCGTCCCTGGCGGACAAGAAGGATCTTGGCATCCATACGGAGCTGATGTGCGACGGTGTGATGAATCTGATTAAAGCGGGTGTGATCAATAATTCAAAGAAAAAAGTAGATCCGGGCGTCTGCACGACATCCTTTATCATGGGAACAAGAGAAATGTATGATTTTGTCGATCACAATCCGATGGTCAACATGCAGCCGGTGGACTACACCAATGATCCGGTGACGATTGCGGCCCAGGATCACATCGTCAGTATCAATTCGGCTGTACAGGTGGATTTTCAGGGACAGGTGTGCTCGGAATCCGTGGGTCTGATGCAGATCAGCGCGGTGGGCGGACAGGTAGACTTTGTGCGCGGCGCCTCGATGGCCAGGCACGGAAAGGCAATTATTGCCATGCCGTCTACGGTGAAGGAACGGATTTCCAAGATTGTTCCGATCCTGGATGAAGGAGCGGCTGTGACGACCTCCCGCTGCGATGTCGATTATGTGGTGACAGAATATGGGATCGCCAAGCTCAAGGGCAAAACGCTCAAACAGCGCTCCAAAGCCTTGATCGCCATTGCTCATCCCAAGTTTCGGCCGGAGCTGATCAAAGCTTTTGAAGAACGCTATCACTGCAGCTACGAGGCATAGAAGAAGCGTCTTAGTCTGCCCCTGTGCAGGCATCAGACGGCCTTGCAGCTTGAAAAGAACGGAACCGTGAAACAGCATGGTGCTAAGGCGATCACACATACCTACAAGCACTTTTGTGATCCCATGCGAACGATGGCAAATTATAGCTTGTCCTGCAGAAAATCCGAGAATTCCTTCTGAAAAATTGGCAGAGAAGGGTTCATGTTTTCTTTTTTCCAGATCAGATTCAAATCGACCACGCAGGATTCGTCGAGCAGCGGGACAAAGATCATGCCGTTGAGCATTTGGTGCAGGTGATCTGGAAGGATAAACAGCCCTTCGTTGAGGCTGACAAAAAACAGCCCGGTTTCGATATTCGGCACTTCGCGGACAATGTGGTAATCAATGCCCATGCGCTTGAAAAGCGACTTGTGATAGTCATACGTAATCGGTGAAGTTGCCTTGGAGAAAGAGAGCATCGGGAAGCCGTCCAATTCCTTGAAATAGATGCCGTCCCGCTTGGCAAAAGGGTGATCCGGGTGGGCGACTATCCCCATATGGTCATAAAGCACCGTTTCACTTGCCAGGCCGGAAAAATAATTGTGGTTGACGTGGCTGACAAATGCGCAGTCCAGCTCGTTCTTGTTGAGCAGTGTAATCAGGGCATCCAGGTCGTCGGCATAGAGATTCAGCCGGATCTGCGGATGCTTTTCGACGAACATATGATAAAAGCGGGCCAAAAAGGGCTGAACAGCGGCCCCTAAGAAGCCGAGCTTGACCTCGCCGGTTGTAGAGGCGGAGAGCTTGCGCACGGACGCTAAGGCATGCTCGTAGCGGTCAATGATTTCCTTTGCTTCGTTGAAAAAGAGCTTTCCGGCGGATGTGAGGTAAACATTGTGAGTATCCCGGACAAACAGCTTGGCGCCGATGGTTTGCTCCAGGTCATGAATATGGCGGCTTAAGGCCGGCTGGGTGAGGTAAAGCTGATTGGCAGCCTTGCTGTAATTCAGATGGGTTGCCAGAGTGATAAATTCGTTCAGACGATTGATATCCATAGTGAAGCTCCTTTTTCGACATAAAAAATTTACTTTAAGTATCATATATTTTGTGAAAAATGTCAATCAATAAAAGATTTAAAATAAAAAAATTGTCAATTTATAGTGTTCTGCTGCCGAGTGGATCGAAGCCGATCGGTTTTGGAGCCTGTAATTTGATTTCATGCTTGAGTGGGAGGAAAATACAATGAATCGAGAAGTAGTAATTGCAGCCTATGGCCGTTCCGCGGTGTGCCGTGCGAGAAAGGGCTCCTTTGTCGGCACGCATCCGATTGAATACTCCGCGCAGGTCTTAAAGGGGGTCTTAGACAAGCTTCCGCAGTTAGACCGGGCGGATATTGAGGATGTGATTATGGGCTGTGCCGTACAGCATTATAAAGCGTCGATGAATATTGCCAAGAGCGTTGCGGCGCGGGCCGAGCTGCCTGAGTCCGTGGCCGGACATACGATCAACCGTTTCTGCTCTTCCGGGCTGCAGGCGATTGCCACAGCGGCCAATGCGATTGCAGCAGGCCAGGGCGATGTGATTGTCGCCGGCGGCGTCGAGGATATGACCGGCACCTTTGAACCGTATCCAGAGGAGCATCAGGATGCGTGGCTCAACGAGCATGCGCCGGGCGCTTATATGGCGATGGGGATTACGGCGGAAAATATTGTCAAGCATTATGGCTTGACGAGAGAAGAGATGGATCAGATGGCGGTTGAGTCTCATGCAAAAGCAGCCAAGGCCAAGGCGGACGGCAAGCTTGCTCCCTCGATCATTCCGGTGACGGTGGTCGGTGAGGATGGAACCGAGCAGGTTGTGACTGAGGACGAGGGGATTCGGCCAGGCACGTCACTGGAATCTCTGGCCAGCCTGAAGCCCTGCTTTCTCCCGGAGACCGGTACGGTGACGGCCGCTACCTCGTCTCAAACCTCCGATGCTGCGGCCTTTGTGGTGCTGATGGAGGCCGAGAAAGCAAAAGCGCTGGGAATTCGTCCAATCGCGAAGCTTCGCGCCTTTGCGGTTGCCGGCTGTGATGCGACGATGATGGGCTTAGGGCCGATTTATGCGGTGCCGAAGGCGATGCAGCGGGCGGGCCTGACCGTGGACGACATGGATGTGATCGAGCTCAACGAGGCATTTGCCGCCCAGGCCATTCCCTGTATCCGGGAATTGAAGATGGACCCGGCCAAAGTAAATCCCTATGGCGGAGCAATGGCGCTGGGGCATCCCATGGGGGCGACCGGAGCGTTTTTGACCTGCAAAGCGCTGGATTATTTGCAGGATAACAACGGAAGGTATGGTCTTGTCACCATGTGTATCGGCGGCGGCATGGGCGCGGCCGGGATCTTTGAGATGCTGTAACGCGTATTGTGTGCGGCACAATCCGGCCGTGAGGCCATTGCAGTGCGGTTGGAGCGGCGAAGTATCGTGCGGTCGGTGCGTCTGAATCGGCGAAGCATTGTCCAGTTGGTGTTGCTGTTTCGCTGCAGCGAAGCGTTGTGCGGCCGGAATTGTTTTTGGAAGGGAGAGAGCAGAATATGAACGTAGAAAATATCAAGCAGGTAGCCTCAATTGGCGGCGGCGTGATCGGCTCAAGCTGGACCACACTGTTTGCCTTGCGTGGCTTGAAGGTCTGTCAGTACGACATCAACGACGAATGCATTGCCAAATGCGTGGAAAATATAGACCGAAATCTGGATTCCCTGATCGAGTTCGGGGCGATCAGGGCCGAAGAGAAGGAGGCCGTCAAGGCGAATATTACTTATACGACCAGCATTGCCGAGGCGGTCAGAGAGGCCGGCTTTATCCAGGAGAACGGGCCGGAGCGTCTGCCCTTAAAGCAGAACATCCTGGCAGAAATCGAGGCTGCCGCTGCGCCGGATGCGCTGTATGCCAGCTCCTCCTCCGGGCTGCTGATCTCGGAGGTGACGGCCAATGCCGTGCACCCGGAGCGTTGTGTCGGCGGCCATCCCTATAATCCGCCCCACCTGATTCCTTTGGTGGAAATTTCCTACTGTGAAAAAACGGATCCGCAGAACGTCCAGAAAGCAAAAGCGTTCTATCAATCCATCGGTAAGGAAGCGGTGATTCTCAACAAGGAATGCCCTGGCTTTATCGCCAACCGTTTGCAGCTGGCCGTGTACCGTGAGATG
The DNA here is from genome assembly GCA_947089585.1 of uncultured Lachnospiraceae bacterium. Taxonomy (GTDB): domain Bacteria; phylum Bacillota; class Clostridia; order Lachnospirales; family Lachnospiraceae; genus 14-2. Next base: position 10,941 of record CAMULB010000076.1, read on the forward strand.
ATCGAACTGGTTATGCGCGGCGTTTGCAGTGCGGAGGACGCCGACAAAGCGCTGACCTTCGGCCCCGGCATCCGCTGGGCGATCTTTGGCCACAATATGATCATGCAGCTGGGTAATCCTGGCGGTTTAAAGGGCATGATGGAGATGTTAGGCGACGGCGGCGACGTATGGTTGGCGGACATGGCGGACTGGAAGCATATGCCCAATCAGGAATACGGTGAAATCGCTCAGGCTTCCGTCGATGAGATGATGAAAAATTTCCCGGATGAGGTCGGACATACCAACCCGGAGATTGCCAGGTATCGTGACAAGATGCTGATTGAGATCCTGAAGCTGCATCGTAAATTCTAACAGAGGAATGGATATGAGAGAAGAGCATGTAAAGTGGCCGGTTCGTCTGCCGTCGCTGGATTTTACAGGCAGGACGGCGGTTGTAACCGGCTCCACCAAGGGAATTGGCTACGGAATTGCCATGGCCTTTGCCCGCTGTGGGGCCAGGGTCGTTGTTTCTGGACGCAAACAGGAGGATTGCGACTGCGTGGCCGAAGAGATTCGCGCGCTGGGCGGCACGGCGATCGGCGTCCGGGCAGACGTGGGAAATGTGGCCGAGGTTGAAGCGTTGCTGCAGGAAGCGGCAAGGACGTATCGGTCGGTGGATATTTTGGTGAATTCGGCCGGTGTGGCCGTGACCAAAAAGCTGTTTGACCTGACGGAGACAGACTATGACACGGTGATGAATACGAATCTGAAAGGGCTTCTGTTCGCCTCCAGAGAAGCGGCCCGGATCATGGCGGCACAGTCAGGCGGCGGGCGGATCATTCAGGTCGCGTCGATTGGCGGTCTGAAGGGTTCAAACGGACTTTCCGTCTACGGGGCTTCCAAGGCGGCGGTGATCAATCTGACAAAGACGATGGCGCTTGAATGGAGCCGTTACAGCATCCAGGTCAATGCCATCTGTCCGGGGTATGTGGTCACAGAGATCAATCGCCGCACCTTTGAGCAGGAAGAATTTTTGCAAAGGACGTTAAAGCAGATTCCGCAGCGGCGTCTGGGAACCGTCGAGGAGGTGGCTTCGCTGGCGCTCTATCTGGCCTCCGATCTGGCCTACATGATTACCGGAGAGGCGATTACGGCGGATATGGGGAGTACCTGCGGGTAAAAAAACAAGCGGTCAGAGGAACAAACAGAACAATCATCGGATGCTATAAATTGCGGGCATCGGCCAGAGACGGCCGGTGCTCTTTTCATATAAGAAGTAATCCATGTCCAGAAGTTCATCTCCGCTCATATTGCGAATGTCCTTAGATGTCATTCCTTCTGGTGGATTATCCATGTATTTTTTGC
>CAMULB010000077.1 GCA_947089585.1 uncultured Lachnospiraceae bacterium
GATACAAAATCCTTTATTCTGTCAGAAAGCGGGCTGTATGAGATTCATTATCAGGACAGCCTGGAGGTGCGCGCATATCCGCGGGAGAATGCAGACGTGCAGCTGGGAACAGCGGCTTATCACGCAGAGCGGGAGCTCGATACCATGATGTATCAGGATTCCGGGCTTTACCGCAATCAGCAGTACGCCAGAGCCAATGCCCTTACGCTCAAGACGATGTATGAGGAGATCGCGCTGCTGTGGAAGGAGGAGCTGAAATACCGCCCCAATTTCAGCACCGTCGATGATGTGGTCAATATGCCGGTGCTGTTTGCCAAGGTGTCGGGGGTCAAGGACGAACAGGTTTCCCGCTATTGGGCGGCAGTTAAAGAGCTGGTGACGGAGGACACGTTTGTTATTTCCAGGGTGCCGTATTTAGAGCCGACGACCGCGAACCCGATGAAAGCATATGCGGCGGAATTTTTCAAAAACGGCAGACTGAGGCGGGACCGGATCAAGGCGCATGCGCAGTATCCTTACGGGCATCTGCGGGAGGAGACGCAGGAGCATATGCTGGATAAGCTGCAGCTGTTAATCGAGCAGAAGACGATCAAGGGCACATTTGAAAACGGGACGGAGTACGGCATCATTGCATTGGTGCTCAATTTGCCCAAAGAGCTGGTGCGCCTGATTCAACGGTTTGATTTTACGAGGAGGAACCCAAAGCTGATCTATATCAACACTGCGGAGACGATGATTTCCCAGGAGGATTCGATTTTGACGGCTTATCTCAATCTGGTGGGATTTGACATTTTGTTTCTGGTGCCTACGGGCTATCAGAGCGTGGAGCGCTATTTCAACAGAAAAATCATGGAGGAGCATCAAATTGGGGAGTATCTGTATGATTTAAGGGTGCCGAATCTGGCGCATCCGTCCCCAGGCACACGCCCCAGATGGCGGGATATCATTTTAAAGAGAGGTACATGAGTATGGGACTTGATTTTAGCAAAACGGCGGCGCCGCAGATGGCCGCGACGGCTGTAGAGCCGAAGCAGGAGCTGGAAGTGGTGGAGGAGTACGACATTGTTGAGGAACGGAATCAGATGAACGCAGCGCTGACCGGCTCGCCGGAGGTAGATGCCCTGGTCAGCACGATTGAGGTTCATAATCTGGAGACGATTGTCTCCTTTGGGGCCGAAGTGGCGGAAGAGATTTCCAAAGCGTCGGATGTAGTCTTGAACAGCATGAATATGTCGCAGCTGGATGATTCCAGCGAGATGTTGAATGCCTTGGCCAAGATTATGAATAAATTTGATATCGAAGAGATCAAGGATAATCCCGGTTTGTTCGGCAAATTGTTTAACAACTTAAGAAAACAGATGGACAAGATTCTCGCCAAGTATCACACGATGGGCGAGGAAGTGGACAAGATCTATGTGGAATTGAAAAAATATGAATCGGAGATCAAGCAGTCCAATCGCAGATTAGAGCAGATGTTTGAGGCAAACGTGAATTATTATCACGATTTGGTAAAGTATATTCTTGCAGGGGAACAAGGCTGTCGGGAGCTAGAGGCTTATATCGCTCAGCGGCAGGCAGACATGGAGGCCACCGGAGACAACTCGATTCAGTTTGAACTGACCAGCTTAAATCAGGCGCTGATGATGCTGGAGCAGCGGACGATGGATTTGCGGACGGCAGAGAACGTGGCTATGCAGTCGATCCCGATGATTCGGACCATGGAGTTCAGCAATATGAATCTGGTGCGCAAGATCAACTCGGCTTTTATTATCACGCTGCCGGTATTTAAGCAGGCGCTGGCTCAGGCGATTATGCTCAAGCGGCAGAGGATTCAGGCTGAGGCCATGTCCGCACTGGATGAAAAGACCAACGAGATGCTGATGAAGAATGCACGCAATACGGTGGAGCAGTCGAAGATGACCGCGCGTCTTGCATCGGGAAGCTCCATCAAGATTGAAACATTGGAAACAACTTGGAGAACAATTGTCAACGGTATTGACGAGACGAAGCAGATTCAGGAGAACGCCAGAAGAAAACGGGTGGAGGATCAGGCCAAGCTGGAAAATATCAAGCAGGAGTTCAATAAGATGTATCATATGCCAAGTAAGAAGTATTAATCAGTAAGAAGGAGGAGACAGACATGCCAATTAATTTGACCAAGGGACAGAAGGTAGATCTGACAAAGGGAAATCCGGGGCTGAAGAACATTATGGTAGGGTTAGGCTGGGACGTGAATGCATTTGATTCCGGCGCAGACTTCGATCTGGACGCGGCGGCATTTATGGTGGGATCAGACGGAAGATGCCCGTCCGAAAAGGAATTTGTTTTTTATGGCAATCTGGAGCACAGCAGCGGTGCGGTCAAGCATATGGGTGATAATCTGACCGGGTCCGGCGAGGGAGACGACGAGCAGATTATGATTGATTTGACAACCATTCCGTCCAATATTGAAAAAATTGCCTTTACGGTTACGATCTATGAGGCTGAGACGCGGCGGCAGAACTTTGGCCAGGTGTCTAACGCCTTTATCCGCATTGTAGACGAGACGAACGGGAGCGAGCTGATCCGTTACGATCTGGGCGAGGATTTTTCCATCGAGACGGCAGTGGTGGTTGGAGAATTGTACCGCCATGGCGGAGAATGGAAATTTAATGCCATCGGCAGCGGCTTCCAGGGCGGATTAGCGGCGTTGTGCGGCCATTACGGAATCGAAGTGGCATAGAGCTTTTGCCTGCTGCCGGTTGAGCCGGCGGCAAAGCATAGGAACAAGGAGGCGAGAAACGTGTCAATCAGTTTACAAAAAGGACAGAAGGTCAGCTTGTCAAAGGACAATGCGGGACTTTCCAAGGTAGTGATCGGCCTGGGCTGGGATGAAGCCAAACGCTCCCGCGGGTTGTTTGCACCCAAGCCGCAGCCCATTGACTGCGATGCGTCGGCGTTGCTGCTTCAGGACGGTCATTTGCGGGGAAAGGATGACGTAGTTTATTTCGGAAATCTGCGCCATACGACCGGGACCGTACAGCACATGGGCGATAACCTGACCGGAGCCGGAGAAGGAGACGACGAGCAGATTGTGGTTGACTTGGCCAGCATTCCCACCGTGTACGACCGCATTGTGCTGGTGGTGAATATCTATCAGGCCGTGCAGAGACATCAGCATTTTGGGATGATTCAGAATGCCTTTATCCGCCTGGTGGATGCCAGAAACAACAAGGAGATGTGCAAATACAACCTGACGGAGAATTATTCCGGCATGACGGCGATGGTATTTGGCGAGGTGTATCGTTATAATGGTGAATGGAAGTTCAACGCCATCGGACAGGGCACCAACGATCCGGGCATTGGCGAGCTTGCCAACCGCTATATCTGATTTTACAGAACTAAAAAATAAATCAATGAAGAAACGGACTGGGCAGAGGAGCTTGTGAACGGAAGCGGCTGCCTGGTCCAAACTGCGAAAAGCAGCAGTACTTCAGGAGGAGAACTTATGAAATATAATGGACTGACGGATCAGGAGGTGGAAGCCTCCCGGCGGGAGCACGGCTCCAATGAGATTCCGGATTCGGAGCCGACGACGTTTTGGGAGGAATTTAAAGAGACCTTTTCCGACCCAATGATTCGGATTCTTTTGGCAATTGCGGCGCTGATGATTGTCATGTTTTGCTTTGGGTACGCAGAGATTTACGAGCCCCTTGGCACGATTGTGGCGATTCTGGTGGTTGCGGTTGTGTCGGCAAAGACAGGGGTTGCCAGCGATACCAAGTATCGGGAGTTAAAAGACAGCACCAAGAAGGATCAGTGTAAGGCTTACCGCAACGGCCTGGTGACGGTCATCGACGTGGACGACGTGGTGGTCGGCGACAAGGTTCTGCTGCAGTCAGGCGATAAGATTCCGGCGGACGGTATTCTGGTTGCCGGTTCCCTGCGGGTGGACAATTCCGCATTGAACGGAGAGGCGGAGGAATGCAAAAAGACGGAAGCCACCGGTCAGATTCAGCTGGCGGACGAGATTACCGGAGATACCTTTGTGGATGCTCATTCACTGTTTCGCGGGGCGGTTGTCTTTGACGGAGAAGGTACGCTGGATGTACAAAAGGTCGGCCTTAAGACGATGATGGGTCGGATGGCGGAGGAGATGCAGGAGGATGAACCGGATTCTCCCTTAAAGGTCAAGCTGGCCAAGCTGGCCAAGCAGATTTCTACCTTTGGTTACATCGGCGCCATTGTGATTTCTGTTTTATATTTTGTTTACTTTATTGTTTCTGCAGGCGGAGTTTCCGCTTACTTTGCGATTGGAGCCGCGGAGGTAATCAAGGATCTGGTGGAAGCCGTTTCGCTGGCGATTGTCATTATCGTCTGTGCGGTGCCGGAGGGACTGCCCTTGATGATCTCGCTGGTGCTGATGCAAAATACCAGCCGCATGCTCGATCACAATGTGCTGGTGCGTAAGGCAGAGGGTATTGAGACGGCAGGCTCGTTGAATATCCTTTTCAGTGACAAGACCGGTACAATTACCAAGGGCATGCTGGAGGTCGTGGATTTCTTTACTGCCGACGGCAATTCTATTCCCATCGCAGAGCTCAGCCGCCACAGCGCCGTCAAAGGGCTGGTTGATTTCGCGATTGGTAAAAACACCCAGTCGATGTTTGATGCCACGCATAAAGTGATCGGCGGCAATGCCACCGACCAGGCATTGATGAAATTTATCGGTGAAGAGACATTCCGCGCGCTCGACGCCAATCGGGACTGTGCGGTTACGGCCAGCCAGGGCTTTAATTCGACCAACAAATTCAGTCAGGCGCGGATTGACAGCGTGGGTAAGACCTTTTACAAAGGGGCGCCGGAGCGGCTGTTGGCCTGTGCCAAGAAGTATCTTGATGCAGACGGCAAGGTCAAGGAGCTGAATCAGGCGGTGCTCAACCAGAAGATTGACGCCCTGGCGGAAAAAGCAATGCGCGTGCTGGCGTTTGGCTATTCCGAACAGCCGCTGACGGAAAATACGATTCACGAGGATGTGGTAATCATCGGCTTGGTGGGTATTCGCGACGATGTGCGCCCGGAAGCGCGGGAAGCGATTCAGGAGGTGCGAAGCGCTGGCATTCAGGTTGTAATGATCACCGGAGACCGGCTGGAGACGGCGGCGGCGATTGCCAAGGATGCCGGACTGCTAAAAGAAAGCAGTGATCAGGCATTGACCTCTGCGCAGCTCAACGAGATGAGCGATGAAGAGGTGAAGAAGATCATTCCCAACATTCGGGTGATTGCACGGGCCTTGCCGACCGACAAATCGCGGATGGTGCGGCTGTGCCAGGAGATGAACCTGGTTGTAGGTATGACCGGAGACGGAGTCAACGATGCGCCGGCGCTCAAGCGGGCGGATGTCGGCTTTGCGATGGGCAGCGGCACCGAGGCGGCCAAGGAAGCAGGAAAAATTGTCATTCTCGACGACAACTTCAAGTCAATCAAGGATGCGATCTGGTATGGCCGGACAATCTATCACAATATTTTAAAGTTCTGTAAGTTCCAGCTGGTGATTAATGTTGCGGCTGTGGTAGTCAGTGCGATTGCGCCTTTCTTCGGCGTAGAAGAACCACTAAAGGTGACGCATCTGCTGTTTGTCAATCTGGTGATGGACAGCTTAGGCGCGATTATGCTTGGCAACGAGCCTGCGATGAGAAAATATATGACCGAGAAGCCGAGGCGGAGAGACGAGAGCATTGTCAGCAAGAAGATGATGACTCAGATTGCGATTATGGGCGCCTGGCTGGTGGTATTAAGCTTCCTCTATCTGAAGCTGCCGTTCTTCCGCGGATTGTTTGCCAATGACCAGCAGCATCTGACCGGTTATTTTGTACTCTTTATTGTCAGCGCTTTATTCAATGGCTTTAATGTCCGGGACGACGGCTTTGGCATTTTCAAGGGCCTCAATGAAAATACAGGATTTTTAAAGGTGTTTTTCACGATTATCATTGTACAGGCAATCATCGTCAACGCTGCGTTGATTCCATTTTCCGTCTTTACCTGGATTGGAAATATGTTCAGCTGTACCCCCTTTGGCATAACCGGCTGGATTGCCGTGGCGCTTTTGGCTGTTACGATGATTCCGGTTGATCTGATCCGTAAGGCGGTCAGCCGTGCTCAATGATTGTCTTTTGTACCGATTTGGACAATACACTGATCTATTCTCATAGGCATGAAATCGGCGCCAATAAGTATGCGGTTGAGCGCTATCAGGGCCGTCCGGTCTCCTATCTTACAGAGGAGACCGGACGGCTCCTGCAGGAGCTTGCCGGTCAGGTGTGCGTAGTGCCCACGACCACCAGGACAACCGAGCAATATCAAAGAGTCAATTTGGGATGGACGCCAGAATACGCGCTGACCTGTAACGGAGGCGTATTGCTCTGTGGACAGGTGGAGCAGAAGGAATGGTATGAAGAATCGGTTCGGCGGATTGCGTCTGCTTCTGCCATGCTCAAGCGGGCGGCTGTGCTGCTGGAGCAGGAGCCGGAGCGGGAACTTGAGGTTCGTTGGGTGAAGGAATTGTTTGTATTTACCAAGTCCCGTCAGCCCCAGGAGACGGTAGCGCGGTTAAGGCATGCGCTGAATCCGGCCCTGGTGGATGTGTTTGCCAACGGTGTAAAGGTCTATGTGGTGCCTAAGGGCCTGAGCAAAGGGGAGGCCGTGCGGCGTTTTCGCCGGCTGGTACATAGCGAATTTTTAATGACGGCAGGAGACAGCGCTTTTGACATTTCCATGTTTGCACAGTCAGATCTTGCGCTTGCGCCCAGGAGCATGGCAGAGCGGCCGCTGCCGAAGCAGACGGCGGTAATGCCGGGAAACAAGGTTTTTTCCGAAGAATTGTTGTCTTATGCGCTTGCTGCTGTGAAGGAACGGAATCATGAATCGAAGAAAAGAATGTTATGAGGTAGGCGCGCTGCTTTATATGCCGGCGCTTAATCAAAATGCTGCCGCCTCTGTTTTGTCAGGAAAAATCAACGGCCGCTATTCGGTGGCGTTGTGTCTGGAGGATGCGGTCGCAGATGCGGCTGTCTGGCAGGCGCAGCAGCAGCTCCTTAAGACGCTGCAAGCGCTTCGTCAGGCAAGGGAGTCTGGCCGTGAATTGCCAAAGCTGTTTATCCGGGTACGTGAACCGGCACAGCTGGCGTGGCTGACCGGCCATCTGGCCTTGATGGAAGGATTGGTGACAGGATTTATTTTTCCGAAATATTCCCTGGTGAATGCCGAAGCCTATAACGAATGCATGCGCAAATTGAATCGCCAGTCCGCCGCCTCTTATGCGATGATGCCGATTTTGGAGAGTGAGGATATTATTGGCTTAGCGGGGCGGAGGCAGACATTACTGCGGATTAAGGAAAAAATAGACGAGGTGCAGTCGTATGTGCTCAACGTCCGTGTGGGCGGAAATGATTTTTGCAATCAATTTGCCGTTCGCAGGCATTGCAATGAGACGATTTACGAGATCCTGCCGGTTGCAGGGATTTTGGCAGATATTTTAACGGTGTTTGCCCGCGAGTATGTGGTGTCCGGCCCGGTGTGGGAATTTTTTTCCGGGGAAGGTCAGGCATGGGCGGACGGCCTTCGCCGGGAGCTAAAATTGGATCTTCTCAACGGATTTGTAGGCAAGACCGTGATTCATCCCAACCAGGTTCCGATTGTCAATGAGGCGCTTAAGGTTTCAAGAAGCGACTATGAGGACGCCAAAGCCATTTTAGAATGGGATCAGAAAAACGGTCTGGGCGTTGCCAAAGGTGCGGGCGGAGAACGGATGAATGAGGTCAAGACTCATGAAAACTGGGCCGGGAGGACACTGCTGCTGGCTGAAATCTACGGGGTCGAAGAAACGGTGGAGGCTGTGGGATAGGCTAAGAACAGAGTATTGGTATAGAATCGGATGTTATTGACACAACGCTGTGTGTAAAAGCAATTTGTTCATGAAGAAAAGGGAGAAGGAATCATTTATGATGAGAACCATATCATCGGAAGAAATCACAAAAAATATCAAAGAGATGTGCATCGAAGCCTGCCATTTTCTGACCAAAGATATGGATGCGGCTTTAAAACAGGCGCAGACGAGCGAGCAATCGCCCATCGGCAAGAAAATTCTCGGCCAGCTGCAGGAGAATCTCACGGTTGCGGGGGAAGAGATGATCCCGATTTGTCAGGATACCGGAATGGCTGTCGTTTTTCTCGAAATCGGGCAGGAGGTTCATGTAGAGGGGGCGTCGATTGAGGACGCCGTCAACGAAGGAGTGCGTCAGGGCTACAGCGAAGGATTTTTGCGTAAATCGGTGGTCGGCGATCCCATCCTGAGGGAAAATACCAAGGATAATACGCCGGCGGTGATTCACTATTCTCTGGTGCCGGGCGATCGAATGAAAATCACAGTCGCTCCCAAGGGGTTTGGCAGTGAAAATATGAGCCGAATTTTTATGCTCAAGCCGGCGGATGGTCTCGAAGGCGTAAAAAATGCTATTCTCACGGCGGTAAGAGATGCGGGTCCCAACGCCTGTCCCCCGATGGTGGTCGGCGTGGGAATCGGAGGAACCTTTGAAAAGTCAGCTATCTTAGCAAAACAGGCGCTGACGCGAGAAATCGGAAGCGTTTCTCCCTTACCCCATATTCAGGAGCTGGAAGCAGAGATGTTGCGTAAAGTGAATTGTCTGGGAATTGGCCCCGGCGGTCTTGGCGGGACGACGACGGCCCTGGCCGTACATATCAATACCTATCCGACGCACATTGCCGGGCTTCCGGTGGCCGTGAATATTTGCTGCCATGTGAACCGACATGCAGTGCGGGAACTGTAGACATGCGATCAGGAGGGATTTAGAATGGATAAACAGATATATACACCCATTACAAGCGAAGTCACCGCACAGCTGCATGCCGGAGATTACGTCTATCTTTCCGGCCGCCTGTATGTTGCCAGGGATGCGGCTCACAAACGGCTGACCGAAGCGTTGGAGCGCGGCGAAGAGCTGCCGATTGATTTAAAGGATGCAACCATTTATTATATGGGTCCGTCGCCGGCGCGAGAAGGCCGCCCAATCGGCTCCGCCGGCCCGACGACGGCCAGCCGTATGGATAAATATGCGCCGCGTTTGATGGATTTGGGTCAGAAAGCGATGATCGGCAAGGGAAAACGAACCCCTGAGGTGATTGATGCGATTGTGCGCAATCAAGGCGTCTATTTTGCGGCCATCGGCGGCGCAGGTGCGCTTCTTTCCAAATGCATCAAGAAATCCAAACTGATCTGCTATGGCGATTTGGGCGCCGAGGCGCTGTTGGAGATTGAGGTAGAGAACCTTCCGGTAATCGTTGTGGTAGACCGGGAGGGAAATAATTTGTATGAAACGGCGCTGGAGGCGTATCGTTCTTAAGCGCGGAACAAGTGACTGCCCCACAAAGGTCAGAGGTCTGTCGAAGAAAACGATTGAGTAAATCGTTACGCTGGACGTTTGGCTGCAAGGGGGCAGTATTTTTTTGTAAAAAATACTTGACCTGTCGTAGTAATTCTGGTATAGTTACTACGACAGATAATATACGACAGTCGTAGTAATCTTTAGGAGAAAAGAACATGATCAGCAGTGATGTGATTCGAGGCTATAACGATACAATCATCTTGTATTTGCTATGGGAAGAGGCATCCTATGGATATGAGATATCCAAGAAGATTCGGGAAATGACGAGGGAGAAATATATCATTAAGGAAACAACGCTTTATTCCGCCTTTAACCGACTGGAGAAGAACGGCTATATCACTTCTTTTTTCGGCAACGAGACGAATGGAAGAAGGCGTACCTACTACCGCATTACCGAAGAGGGAAGACGCTACTATCGTCAGAAATGTGAAGAATATCATGTGACGAAGGAGGTCATCGAGCGATTTATTCGCTGACAGAAGGAACTTATGGGAAGGCGCAGCGGGCCGCGATCATAGCGCAGGAGCAGTAAGGCGCGGCGGGCCACGCCATAGGAGCAGGAAGTCCTGTCAGACCGCGATCATACCGCAGGAGCAGCAAGGCGTGTCAGGCCATAATTACGCTGCGGGAAACAAAAATGGAACGAATATGCTTCCGGCATGAGTAGGAAAGGGGAATCGCCATGGAGGTTATTAAAAATTATCTGGACAGTATGTTTACAACGCTGCCGGATACAGCAGAGGTGCGAAAAGCACGGGAGGAGCTCTATCAGATGATGGAGGACAAATATCTGGAACTGAAATCAGAGGGAAAATCAGAAAATGAAGCGATTGGAATCGTGATTGCCGAGTTTGGCAGCCTGGACGAGATCCGAGAAGAGTTGGGCGGCGCTAAGCAAACCTCTGTTTTTACAGAAGAAGAGCTTGAAAAGGAAAATTTTGACAGCAAGAATCTGGTATCTGTCCACCAGGCGAAGGAGTATATCGAAGCTGCAAGGAAGGGGGCTGCATGTACCGCGGTTGGCGTTCTGCTTTGCATCTGTTCACCGCTTCTGTTGATTTTTATGAGCGGATTGTCAGAATTGAAAATCATTCGGGATGATGCGGCCGGCGCCATCGGCATTGTGATGCTGTTCCTTATGATTGCGGTGGCTGTCGCATTGTTTTTGCATGTGGGAAGCAGTCTGAATATCTATGAATTCCTGAAAGCAGGAGAATTTCGCCTGCAGGCCGGTGTGAAATCTTATGTAGAAGATGAAGAGAATAAGAATCGTGCTTATTTTTCGGCACTTCATACAATTGGCGTTATTTTCTGTATCTGCTGTGCGATTCCTCTGTTTGTAGCTGCATTTTTCTTAGGAGAATTTGCCTGCATTGTGGCAGTGGATCTTTTGCTTTTGCTGGTGGGCTGCGGCTCTGCGCTGCTGACCTATGCGGGAAATGCGAAGGATGCCTACGCAGTTCTGCTGGGGAAAGGGGAGCATCGAAAGCGAATCCAGCAACAGAAGCATTATACAGAAGCAATCAGCTCTGCTTATTGGTGTATTGTGACTGCAATCTATCTTGCATGGAGCTTCTGGACGCATGACTGGCATATCACCTGGGTCGTATGGCCGGTTGCCGGTGTGCTGTCTGGCGCTTTGAAGTCGATCTGTATGGTTATCTTTAAAGAAGGAGAATAGTATCGGAAAGAAAAGATGATTCTTTGCAATTTTTTTAAAATACAGTATTGACAAATAAAGAAATATCTAGTATTATATGGAAAGCGTCACGGTATTAGACCAATGTGACGGTTCGGAGAAATACTCAAGAGGCCGAAGAGGCGCCCCTGCTAAGGGTGTAGGTCGGGCAACCGGCGCGAGGGTTCGAATCCCTCTTTCTCCGTGCAAAGGTTCCGGAAATTCGGAGCCTTTTGTTATGCGGATGGGACAAGCTGTTGTAAACAGCGCAGACAGAGTCAAAACGAAAGCGTTTTCCAAGTCAAATAAAAAATGAAAAAAAGTGTTGACAACCGCATAAAGACATGGTAATATATAACACGTTGCTGCGAACGGCAGCACATCAGGAACCATGTTCCAAGTACATTTCTAAAAGGAAGAAAGCGCAAGCTTGAAAAAACTTTTTAGAAAAAATAAAAAAGGTATTGACAAGAGATAACAACTATGGTAATATATAGAAGTTGTCGCTTGAGAGAAAAACGACACAAACCGACAGAACCTTGATAACTGAACAGTAGAATAACCTTGAAAGATTCAAGAAAAAGCATCCTTTCGGAAGAAGGAGATGCAGCAATGAACAGGATTTTTATCATGGAATCCAAATCATTGCAGAGTGAATAAAACGGACGCGCTTTGATTGGATGAAGAAAGAGCCCATCTGAACGGATGGAGCAGATTCGGAATGCAGGAGAAGCAACCCAAAGAACAGTAATGGTATCAAAGGATACAACAAAGCCAGAAGAACTGGCAGGAAGAACTTTTTTAGAGAGTTTGATCCTGGCTCAGGATGAACGCTGGCGGCGTGCCTAACACATGCAAGTCGAACGAAGCATAAGAGACGGAAGCCTTCGGGTGGAAGACGATTATGACTGAGTGGCGGACGGGTGAGTAACGCGTGGGCAACCTGCCTCACACAGGGGGACAACAGCTGGAAACGGCTGCTAATACCGCATAGGCGCACAGAATCGCATGATTCGGTGTGGAAAGCTTTTGCAGTGTGAGATGGGCCCGCGTCCGATTAGGTAGTTGGTGGGGTAACGGCTCACCAAGCCGACGATCGGTAGCCGGCCTGAGAGGGTGGACGGCCACATTGGGACTGAGACACGGCCCAAACT
>CAMULB010000078.1 GCA_947089585.1 uncultured Lachnospiraceae bacterium
AGGTCGAGGCTGCCAAGGCGGTTGGCCCGTACCCAGCCATACATGGTATTCTTTGAAACCGGGATCGGAGCGTTCAACCGCTCCCTTTTTCATACAACGCTTGATCAGGGTATAGGTTAATAAATCCAAAAGAAGCCCGCAGCATCGTTTCATATGCTGCGGACTTCTTAAAAATACCGGTTCGTTTCAAGCTTCTACCATTCCCTTTTATCATTTAATTCGATGATCGTCTTGTTTGGTTCCTCTCTTACTGCAATTCTTCCAGCCGCCATAAGCTGATGAAATGCCGTCTTTACCTCATGCTCCATCAGATTTAATTCCTCTGCCATCTGCTTTAAGGTGGCGGGAAATCCGCTTTCATTTACGCTATTTTTAATATGATGATATACGCGCTCCAAGTTATCCATTCTCCTGTCCCTGCCTTTCTGTGCTAGAGCTACATTCGGCCAGAAATCGAGCTTCTGACTGGATGTAGCACTAGTGTCTGTTGAAGCATCGCAATTTATGCATTGGCAAAAAGGCATGGATACAAGAATTTGCTGCGATCTGCAGACCGAACCGGAAGCTTAAGGCTGACTGATTCATGCCATTGCCCGGCAAAATCCCAACGGCGTTGCGCCGGCATCGTCTTAAAATTTTAACCACGCAAGCGTGCAGAATCGACCGTTCACAATTCCGGTTTTCATCCGACCAAAAGCTGCGTTTTGACTAAAGCGCCAGTTCAAATCCATATTCATGTAAAATAAGTCCGTCCTCTATGACCGCATCATAAACGCCCGCTGCCCGGATGAAGCCATTCTTAATATAGAGCTGGATCGCGGGCTCATTGATGTCTACGACAAAGAGTCGTAAATATTCAGCTCCGAAATGTTTTGCCGTCTCCTTTGCTCTCTCAAGCATTAAGCTGCCGATTCCCATTCCGGCATAGTCTACATTTACACCGAAACGGTCTACATACAAAGCTCTGCTCTGATTATCCTGCCATTCGATGAATTTCCCGCCTGAGCTTGTATCACACAAAGCAAATGCTGAAACAATCTCATCGTGATCGAGCAAAAGATAGAGTCGCCCCTTTCTAATGTCCGCCTCAAAAAACTCGCAAGGATAAATATCATCCCATATTGGGATCTGCTCACGCTTCATTTTTTCGGTTATTTTCTTATAGATAGATTTAATTTTTGGTAAATCTTGCATCACTGCTAATCTAAATTCCATTCTAATTGACCTCTCACGGGAATACCTGCTCACATATGCTCCAGTCTCGTTTCATCCTGATAGTAGTCCAGCATAGCTTCATAAATGCTTCTGCTCTGCGCTTCATCGCCCCACGACAAAGGATCATCGGCATAGCATAGCATCCAAAACGGTTCTATGCTCTGAATGCTCCCAGGCAGACCCTCCCATAAACGATACATGCGGCCTGCAAACCATTTTAGATCCACACAATTTACATAGACCCCTTTTAATTTACCCATTAAAAATCTACCAAACCGCTCAAGGTTCAGATGACTGCAATCCATCTCTGTTCTTATAAAAACGATGGCTTTTTGAAGATCCGTTTCCCATTCCAGATAGAGCAAATCATCGTTTTGGGGGTCGTCAAGAAATAATTGATCCAGCTGTTTACGGTACTCTTCTTCTGTTATTAAATCCTCATTAAGCAAAAGTGCATAAACAAACAGTTCCTCCATAAACACACTCCTCTGACTCCGATTGATCATGCTGTTTTTTCCATTGATTGACATTCCTCTCTCATTGCGAAATATCCGATCAGCACCGTCCACACATAAGCGCAGGTCTTGGGGATCATCAGCATTCCGATCAAAGGAATGGTATCCGCCCACAACACAACCGGAATATAGAACCCAAAGCTCAGCACGATGGTCAGCCACATCCAGCGAAACGCCCAATCTTTGTTCTCCCTTGCACTGCGCCAGAACAGCACGATCACCAACAGGCCCAGCAGGGCGAACGGAATATTGCGATAAATTCCCCAGGAGGGAAGCGCTTTTGCGCCAAGCCATTGGTTCTGGGGCATCATACACAGCACGATCCGCACAGCGGCCAGAACATACACGACAGCGGTAAGTCCATTCTGACCCTTGATCTGATATCTCTTCCGCCAGACGTAGTAGAGTAGCACATAGAAAATCGTCATTGTGACCGAGGTAATCCATTTTCCAAGACCCAGAGGAACGGTATAATGCGCAAGACCGGTGGTACATAAAGCAAGTGCGCGTGGAACCAGATGGAACGAATCTCCGGCTCCCAGCACCACCGCCATCCATCCAAACAGACGGAACTGAACGCTTCCTTTACTGCCCCGAATCATCAAAATCCCAATGGTTATGACTGAAATCAGATATATTGCATCAAACAGGGTTTCTACTATTGCTTGCATCGTTGCTTCTCCTTTTACTCCTTTTTTTGAACTGCTTCTGAAAATACTGCTCCTCAGTGATTGCAAATGCTTTGCCATCCAAGAACTTGAGACGCTTGAACTTCAAAAAATCGCCGCTTTTACTGAACATTGTTCAATTTCTGGGATAAAAAATTTCACGATGCCGTGAAATTTTAATATAGAGCCCTGTGAACAAGCTCCAATACCGCAGCAACATCATAGTTCATCCGCTGCTGTCTCCACGGTAAACTGCTCCGTAAAGGCATCTGCCCGAATCCTGGGATCCCGCTTCAAGACGGAGCACAGCCCATCGAGGATATGCTGCCAGGCCTGCTGCATTCTCTGTATTCCGTCCGCCTTATCCTCCTGCAGAAAGCCAAGAGAGTGCAGCGAGAAAAATCCGGGATACTGTTTTAAGCCATATTCCATCCGTCCGTAGATCCAGGTAATACAGGCCTGTGTATCCTCAAATGCGGCCCGCTCCTCCGGGTGATGAAAGATCTCACCCCAGATGCTCTCTACCGTGGCGCCCGCAAGCTCAGCCTTAGAACCAAAATAATTGTAAATGGAGCCCACCGACACCCCGCAGGCCGCCGCAACCGAACGGATATTGATGGCAGACCATCCCTGCTGCCGAATCAGCTCCCGACTGGTTTTCAAGATATCCTCTTTGGATGTTACAACTGTATTCATTTCATCACCTCAACATGAACAATGTTCAGTATAGCAGCCTTCCATCGTATTGTCAAGTATTTTTACACCACTGCGGCCAAAAAAGAGGCACTTCATTCTGTGAAGTGCCTCTAAACCATTCCTTTTTTCAGACATCATTTGGATCCGGCAAGCGCTCTGTCCGGCCAAGCTGCCCGGCCCAAACGGCGCCTCAACGCGCCTTTTTGCGCTTATTCCATCGCCACGCCAAGATACTCGCTCACTGCCTTCAGAATCGTCTCCATGTCCTCCTTGCAGCCTGCGGCCTCCGCAAAGCTTCTGCAATCTGTTACACCGGTCGCAAACAGCGCTTCCTGAACGGCCTTTGTCTCCTCATCGGAAAGAACGGATACCTTGCCTCCGACTGCTACAATCGCTTCCTCCGCCTCTTCGTCCATCTGCTGAATCAGCTCGATCGAATAGGACGCCGTATCCTCCATTGCCTCTTCAAACAATGCTTGCTGGTCGGCGCTCATCCCGTTCCACCGGTCTAAATTGATGGTCATAAAGTTGCCTGCCGCATAATTTCCGTCCATCAAAAAGTACGGCGTTACCTCCTGCACACTCATGGAGACAAGCGCTGCCGCGGACATATAGCCTACGTCTGCAATCCCACGGCTTAAATTGTCATAATAGTCCCAAGGCATAACCGTCACGACACCATTAAAGCCCAACGATTCAAATGCGGACTGATTCATTCCCACACCCAGCTTCATGCCTGTCAGATCCTTGAGGCTGGCCGCCTCACTTTTCGATACAAAGGTATTCGAGCCGGTCGCTACACTGCCCAGCATCTTCACATTTTGCGCCTCCACCTGAGCCTGAATCAAGGGCGCAGTCGTCTCGTTCTCAAAAATCATTTCGTTCATGAAATCTACGGCTTTTTGATAACCGCCGGGTACCAGTGACGGAAAATTCATCAAAGGCAGCACATCCGTATAAGAAGACTGACCCACAACCGTCATATCCGCCGCAGCACTCCCGACAAATTTTAATTCTTCTTTATTGGAAGCCAGCGTTCCGCCCCAATATACATCCACCTTCACAGCCCCATTGGAGTTCTGCTCCAGATATTCAATGAAATGCTTGATGATCTGCCCGGATGTTTCCGTCTCTGAGAAGGAGGTCGTCAGCGTTAAGGAAAGTGCGTCTACCTCTCTCACTCCTGCTGTTTCTTCCTCTGCAGCATCCTGGCCATCGTCGCCTTTCGTCTCCTCAGCATCCTCGCCTTCCGTCTCCTCGGCATCCCCGCCTTTCGTCTCCTCGGTATCCTCGCTCTCCGCTTTGGCGGAATCCTGATCATCCGTCTTTTCTGTTTCCTGGGCATCTGCACCTTTACTGCCAGAAGCGTCGTCCGCACCCTTGCTGCCGCAGCCGGCAAGCAGCCCGCAGGCAAGTACTCCGGCCAAAAGTAAGGCTAACATCCTGTTTCTCTTTTTCATGGTTTATTCCTCCTCGTATCATAAAAATTTACTGTCCGTCCCACCGGCTTGTATACAGTTTTTCGGTTTTTGAAAGCAGACTAACCCATTCCCAAAAGTCTGGGGATGAACTCAACAATCTGCGGAAAAATCGCGCATAGATAAATCGCCACAAGGTCTACAAAAAAGAACGGCAGCACTCCTTTAAATACTTCTCCCGATTTGATTCTTAAAGCATTCGACACCGCAAATACGTTCATCCCAATCGGCGGCGTCATGCCTGCACAGTCGCACAGCATAACCAGAATCACACAGATAATATACGGATTATAGCCCAGCCCTGTCAGCAGCGGAAATACAATCGGAACCGTGATGATAATGGTCGATGCAATGTCCATCACACAGCCGCAAACAATGTAGAACAGCACGACCAGCGTAAATACCGCCAAAGCAGGCAAGTGCGAATCTGCGATTGCATTCGCCAGGTTATCCGCCAGTCTTGTCAGGGTAACAAAGCGGCTGAAAATCGAACCGGCAATGATGATCGGGAAAATGCCGGCATTCATGATCGCCGCATCCCAGACACAATGCATCACTCGTTTCGCCGGCACCTTTTTGCAAAGCGCATAGAGAATCAATGCAATCGCCGCCACTGCCCCTGCCACCGTCGATGGAAAAAGTCCGGTCAGGCACCCGCCTACAATCAATGCAAATACAAGCACGAAGGGAACCAGATATTTCAGCGAACGCAGCTTTTCCTTCATACTGATCTGTTTCATCTGTTCCTTGCCCGGCACCTTCTTGGGAAAAATCGTGATATAGATCTTGATCGCAAGACATAAAATCACAATCATCAGCAGCCCCAGGGACAGGCCATACATCAATGTTGTCCCAATGGACAATTCCGTCAAAAGGCACCACATGATAATCGGCACGCTGGGCGGAATCAGTGAAGACAGCGACCCCGCGCCGACGATCGTTCCTAAGGACAGATGGCGGTCATAATGATTCTTTTCAAGCTCCGGCATCGCAATCTTGCCGAACACCACATTGCCGGCGACAGAGATCCCGGAGCAGGCGCCAAACACGGCATTGGACCCCACCAGTGCAAAGAGCAATCCGCCCTTCACACGCCCCAGCCATTTTTGCATCGCATCGAACGCGCCGCCGGCAATTCCGGTCTCTCCTGCCAGCGTCCCCACCAGCATAAACAAGGGCAGCACGGCATAGGTATAGCTCGCACCCAGTGTAAATGGCGCCTGCAAAAACTGCATCTGCACCATATTCATGCCGCCAATCAGCCAAAATCCCACAAAAGAGCAGGTGAGCATAGATACGAAAATCGGAACGCCCAAAAGTACCATCAACACCATCACGATAAATATGACAATCCCGATTACTGCCGTTGTACTCATCCGCTACTCCCCCTTTCCTCTGTTTGCATCCTTCAGATTTTCAATGTCTCGCATCATATGCGCCGCATCCGACGTCGCTTCCTGCTGCTCTGGCATAATCATCGCCCCCATCCGCTCTGCGGGTGGGATCAAAAATTCCCGAAAAACACACCAGAAAAATGAAACGGCAATCAGCCAAAATCCCGCCGCTGTTACAAGGGCAAAGGGCCAGACTGAAAACGAGGAGGCCGCAGCCGATGCTTTGGCATGGGTTGCATATTTATCCGCCGTAAGTATGATCGAGCAATAGCCCACATACGCGCAAATCAGCATCCCCAATAGGTACCCGATCAAATGAATCACCGTCTGAACCGCACGGGGAAAACGTCCGGAAAACAAATCTACCGTCGTATGCCCGCGCTCTACCTGGATGAAGGCCATCGAAAAAAATACCACCGGAATATTCAGATAAGTGACAACCTCTGTCCCATTTGGGATGCTGACCGAGAAAATTTTCCCGCCCAACGCATCCACCGTACATAAAATGGCAACCGCAAACAAGCTGATACCGGATAATACAGATACTCCCCACATCATTTTAAAAAAGATCTGATCTATACGTTTCGCAACGCGCAATTTTTCTGTCACCCGTATCTCCCCTCTTTCTACATGGCTCCGTTTGGCATTAACAGTACCCTGGCCACGTCCAATTCTCCGCGGGACATTTGAATCATCTTCTTTTCCGCCTCTTCCAGCTCCACCTTTTCAATCGAATACAGATCTGTCCTAAATTTGCCCATCGTAATCAGTTCAAACAGCATATGAATCTCTTCCTTTGTATAAGTAAAGGAAAATTTGAGGTCATACTCCATCGGGCCCAGCGCCGCTGTCACCAGCTCGTAAGGCCGGCCGTCGCTGCCCACCAGCACAATCTGACCGTTGGCCATCGTCAGCTCCACGCAGGTCTTGACCGAATCCGGGTGGCCGGCCGCCTCAAAAGCTACCTGCGCGCCCCCGGTGTGCCCCAGCAGCGCCTTTGCCTTTGCCATGTCCTCTGAATCGGAGGGATTGAACGCATAATCCGCACCGGCTTTCAATGCCATGGCACGCTTACTTTCCAGCAAATCAAAGGCAATCAGCGTCTTTGCACCGGCCATCTTTGCCGTCTGAATCACAGACAGTCCGATCGGGCCGCATCCGGTCACTATGATATCGTCGCCAACCTTCATCTCGGAACGGCGTACCGCATGGAAGCCGACTCCCAGCACATCGAACAGTACAGCCTGTTCCAATTGGATTCCCTCTGGAATCCGAAACAGCTCATTCTGCGGAAATTTGGACAGCACGTATTCCGCATAAGCTCCTTGGGTATTGGGGCCAATCCCCAAGGTGTTCGGAAACGCGTTGCAGCACGTATTCGGATGGCCTGTATTACAGGAATAGCAGCTGCCGCAGTCTCCTGGCGGGCCCACAGCCACGCGGTCGCCGACCGCGACACAGGTCACTCCCGTTCCTACCGCTTCTACAATCCCAACGGCTTCATGCCCCGGAATCAGCTCCCAGTCAAAAATCCCCGGCATATTGTACGCATGAATGTCTGTTCCGCAGATGCCGCAGTATGCCACCTTGACCAGCACCTCGCCCGGCCCTGCCTCCGGCTTTTCAATCTCAACCAGCTCCAAATTATGTACGCCATGGTATTTTACCGCTCTCATATCATTTACCCCCTGTGCTTCAGCGCAACCTCCGCGCATCCTTCATTATAAATACCGCCTTCAATATCCTCAGTCCACCAGATCAGCTTCACCAGATATTCGCCGTTTTTCACATATTTCGCCACAACCTCCGACTTTACCAGCGCAATATCCTTTGTAAGTCCATGTGTATCCACGCAGCGATCCGCCATAGACGGAAGCTGTGCCAAATAAGACTTGTAATATGGATTGATCGGCACCGGTTTGCCATAGGCTGCATGCGTTTCTGCCGGCATAATGCTCCAGGAAATGCTTTTGATCACACCCTCATCCCCCATCCAGTTGTTGATGTGATGCAACGCCACATCGCGGCCAAAGAAATTGATAATCGGCGCCCGATCCTCGCCGCCGGCGCTGTGAATGTCTGACGTATCTACACCGCCCTCTTCCGCTTTCTCTTCATCGGTTCTGCGGCCGTCGTCAAAGATCATGACCACCTGTGCGTCATCCGGCACCGCCGGCGTATAGTCCTTTTTATCGGCAAGCACATAGATCCCATCCGCTTCTCTCTTCACCATGGTCTTGAAAAGCTCCTCATTCAACAGCTCTTTTTTCAAGCTTCTGGTACCGCCAATTCCCATACCATAGGGCGCCGTCGGAAGCACGGAATCAATGATCGGACTTTCCAGCGTCATGGCCGGCGTATCGCCAATCTTGACATCCTCCCAGTAGCGCGTGTCACCGCCCTGAATCTTTTCCTGCTTCCAGATTTCCTTCATCCATACATAATCTTCCTCAGTATAGAAATGATTGGGCTTTGAAGTCCAGTCCGGCGCTTCCCATATTTTTGAGAAATCCATCTCTTGCGGACGTTTACCATCCTTGAAAAAACGAACGCTTTCAGTAAGATTAAATTCCACCGCATTGACCTTCTGACCCTTCTGGTTATAAATGCTGCCAAGCTGGTGCAGCGCCATCGTCCGGTGGATGGAACCCTCAGGCGGGGTAAGATCCAGGATCGATCTTTCATCAAATACCAAATACAGGGTATCGCCCGGATAAACGGGCGCCAGCTGATCGACCCGATGGCTGATCTGGGATACCAGGAGTGTGTCACGTACCTCCGGGATATAGGGGGACGTGAAGGTATCGTCATGTGCGCCAAAGGCGAAATAAGCCGGAATGTCCTCAAAGCCCTTGCTCTTCGCATACTCCGCATCATTGAATAACGGATTCTCCTGTTCATATTTGGCATGGTTATAGCGCACCATGGCCTCCGTCACCGGCACCACCGGACCAATCCCCGGCGTTCCCTCAGGCAGCGTTCCATTTACAAGCGCTTCCACATCCAGCGGCCCGCGGCTGTTAATCCGCTCACATTCCTCCAGGTATTTTTCCAACGCCTTTTTCTCTTTTTCCAGATACTGCCCCGGATACACGACAATAAAATCCTGTTTTTCATATTCCATGCTGCGTCCTCCTCTTTTTTGTGCAAATTGCTTAACATTTTCTGTTCATATCCTTTATCGTAGTTCAATCATAACAATCATTTTTTGCTCTGTCTAATGAAAAAGACGTATCGGGCAATACACATTCCGAATGGTTCCCTGTGTATATTGCCTGATACGTCCTTCTTATGCTCCAAAGCCGGCAGTCAATCCAAAAGCTGTATCCGCCGATTGAAAAATTGTATGGCCTCTCGCGCCGAAATCCTTTAAATGGTCTGTGCCTTTTGCACCTCCTCCCGCATCAACTCAATTAATTTTCTCAAATAAAGATTGTCCATTTTCTTTTTGTAAAACACACCCTTGATATATTTTTCCGAACCGATAATCTCCGAAATCTTTGCCTCTGGATCCACTGAAAACACATTACTGCGGTTACAGATGGAGATTCCCAAACAGGAGGTAACCTGAATCGGCAGTGAAATCGGTGTTCCCGACTGAATGATTCGGATCTGATTGGATTTGGCATTACTATTGGTGAGCAAAACATGGATCATTTCCGTCTGATTGACACTTCCGTCTGAGATAATATCTGGAATGATCAGCGGATATTGATTCAAAAATTCCTGAAATTCTTCCGATGAAATCCGCCCCGGCAGATCGGGGGCCAGCTTCCTGGCAATGGCCATATACATTGGCTCCGTCTCCAACACCATAAAGTCAGTCGGAACCGGCATCGTCATAGTGGGAATTTTCAGCATATTGATGATATCATAGGTTCCGTCGTCCAGCGCCTTTCTCAACTCTTCCATCGTGCACCGATGAATGTTGATCGTCAGATGGGGATACAGATTGCGAATCCGGTTGATCGCCAGCGTCAGGCTGTTGCTCATCAACTGTTCCTCCTGAATGCCAATCATCAGAACATCCTTTCTGTCATTGACGTCCTGCGTATCTTGAATCAATTTCATCAGATCCAAAAAAATAGGCTTAAGCTTCTGGTAAAACACCTTCCCTTCCTTCGACAGCTTGACCCCGTTGTGCTCTCTGATAAATAATGTCACCTTCAATTCCTGCTCCAAATTGACAATCTGGCGGGACAACGTAGGCTGTGTAATAAAAAACTGGCTGGCAACCACAGTATAATTTAATTCCTCTGCCAATTTCAAAAAATATCCCAACTGTTGAATTGTCATCGCCCATCACTCCTGTTTCTCCAGTACGGTTTTTCGTCCATCGTACACCCTTTGAGCGGTTTTGTCAAAGCAATCCGGGTGGTATGAAAAATCGCCCCCGCCCCTTCCACCAAGCCGATCGGGACGGGAGCCAAACCGCTCTCTTTTGCCCATGCACCAGACCTTCGGTCACAGATCTGCGATGCAAAAACTCCAACAATTACTTTTTCCTGCATCAGAGCTTTTTGAAAAATATAAGTTCATAGGCTTCTCCATCCAGCCTAAAACCACCGACTGCCTGATATCCCAGCCTATCGTAAAAATGCTGGGCATACTCATTCGACTGTGTGGACGTCAGCAGCCTTTCATAGCCCTGCCGGGTCATATCCTCCTCCCAGAACGTGACAAGCTGTCTGCCAAAGCCCTTTCCCTGATCCGGCGCTAAGATATATAAAAGATTCATAAATGGGATACTGTCCCAAAACAGGTTATACCGCAGCCAGCCGACCACTCGGCCGTTCTCCTCTGCAAGATAGATTCGATGCAGATGGATGGCATTTTTTATTTCCTCTTTTGCAATATGCTGATCCAATTCCATCACCAGCTCTGCATCGGTCTCCATTGCATAACGGATGTTCATAAGCTCCTCCTTTGTACCGCGCCGCACTCTTTTTTCCCTATTATAAACAGTGCACATTCAAAATACAATACCGATTCAATCCAACGTTATCCCAAGATCATCCGATCTGACAAGCGATACCGCTCAAAATGGGTAAAAAAAGAAGGCCGCCCATACAGCAGCCCTCTCTTTGTAACAGCCAGCCAAGCCGTCACTCCTTTTTCTCGCCGTTTGATCCAATCCCACGGCCAAAGCATGTTTATCACCACCATCCGACCAGGTCGAACGGAAGCTTTTATTTTACGGCACCTGAGGTTACACCTTCTACGATGTAGCGCTGCAGGAACAGATAGAGAATCAGAATCGGCAGCATTGCCAGCACCAGGGCAGCCATGATTAAACCGATATCTGTAGAGTATGTACCATAGAATACCTGCGTCGCAATCGGTATCGTGTACAGCTCTTTCTTTGCCAGTACCAGGCTCGGCAAAAGGTAATCGTTCCAGAATGCCATTGCATCAATAATTGCCACGGTAGCAATTGTCGGCTTTAACAGCGGGAATACGATTTTCCAATAGGTCTGCCAGCGGCGGCAGCCGTCAATCGTGGCTGCTTCTTCCAGAGAAACCGGTACGTTGGTGTGAATCGCTCCGTGGAACATGAAGGTTGCCATCGACAGGGAGAAGCCGACATGCATGAAAATCAATGTTGCACGATGGCTTAATACGCCGAGGATTCCGCCATAGAGAGATACCAACGGGATCATCAATACCTGGAAAGGAATGACCATTGACGCGATCATCAGGCCAAACAGAAGACCGCAGGCTTTCCACTTGTTACGCACAATTACAAAGGCCGTCATCGAGGACAACAGGATTGTAAAAATGGTAGACAAAATCGTGATAATCGCTGAGTTTGCGAACGAACGCCAGAAGTTCATCTTCTCCATCGCTTCCGGGAAGTTCTCAAAGGTAAATCCATGTGCGCCGATCAGCGACAGCGGATTGGAGGTAATGTCTGCCTTTGTCTTAAATACATTCAGGATTACAAGAATAAACGGAAAGATAAAGCAGATAAACAAAACCACCAGGATGATAATTTTAATCGCATGGTTGATCTTTTTATTGCGCGCAGCTTTTTCATTCATACCCATTATGCCGACACCTCCGCTTTCTTACCGATGTATACCTGCAAAACGCCGATTACCGCGCAAACGATAAAGAGGATCAGCGCCTCCGCCTGGCCGGTACCGTAATTCTTGTAGGTAAATGCCTGATTATACACATGCA
>CAMULB010000079.1 GCA_947089585.1 uncultured Lachnospiraceae bacterium
GACTGGAACACCACCCATGTCTGTTGAAGATGCCTTTTTTGCCTATGCGAAGGAAGCCAGAAGTGCGTTTGAAAAGAAGGAATATGAGGAGTTCAAGAGCAGTCTGCGCAAGGCCCAGCAGGCGGTGACGCAGCTGAAGGAAGGACTTGATTTTCGTTATCCGGTGGCAAAAGAGCTGTATCCGCTGTACCGTTTTGCGCAGGAGCAGCTTGCATCATGCTTTTATCGCCCGGATTTGACCGGCTTAGATGCTGCGGAGGCGGTTCTTAAGAACCTGTATGTCGGCTTTGTGGAAGCTGCCAAACAGGATTCTTCGGAACCGTTGATGAAACACACGCAACAAGTGGTTGCCGGGATGACATATCAGAGGGGGAGCCTGACGGAGACGCTTCAGGACCCCAGCAGTTCGAGAGGATTCTTCGCGTAAGAATCCTCCATTTGTTTCATCCTGCTCAAGAGGAATTTATAGCGCAGCTGCACGGCGTTGACCTGATAGATGCAGCTGTCAATCAAATCGGGATCCACCACGTTTTCAAAATCGGCATAAGCGAGCGCAAGATCGTGTTCGGTCTTTTTCAGATCGTTCAGAAGTATCGTATAATTCTCATCCATGGTATTGTTTTTTCCTAAAAATCGTATCAAAGCGATCACATCCTTTGCGGTAGTAAATTACCTCTTTTTACTAAGTATAATCAGGAATTTCCAAACTATACAAAAAACGGAATAAAAAATAGAAAATGGTATATATTTTAGTAAAGACATGCAAGGAGAAACGTATGGATTATGGGATTATTGCCATTGTAGCGATCTGCGCGCTGGTGCTTTTGATCGGAACACTCAAACAGAAATCAAGGATTGTATTTCAGTTTCTCATGCGGGCTTCGGTTGGCCTGGTATGTATTTATTTTTTCAATGATTTTTTGAAATCAAAAGACATTTCCATCTCTGTGGGCTTGAACCCGATTAGCTTTTTGACAGTGGGAAGCCTTGGAATCAGCGGGGTTGCGCTGCTTTACGGAATTATGCTTTACCGAACCTTGTGAAAAATTTACAAAATTGGCAAAAAACACAAAATACGCTGGACAAATAAAAAAGCATGATCTATAATCAACGCAACAGAAAGAAATGAGGTGATGAATTGGAACGTGGAACGTAGCGGAACAAGGCAATGAAGGTTGACACTGCGCATAACAAAGCGAGGTGATGAATTGGAACATTGAGAGCTATGTGGACGCTGCTGTTGCTGCTGATTGCGACGGCTACAGATCTTCATACCGGCAAGGTCAGTAACCGGCTGATCTGTCTTGGTATCAGTACAGGAATTTTATTTCAGATGTGGAAATTTGGAATGGAAGGACTGGTTCGCTCTGCAGTGCAGATTTTCTTTCCGGTGATCGTATTATTTCTTTTATTTCTTATGCGTGCGCTTGGCGCAGGCGATATCAAGTTGTTTTCCATGATCGGAAGTATTTGGAATTTGAAGGTTTTATGTTATTGCATGATTTTTTCATTTCTGACAGGAGCTGTAATCTCATTGATGAAGTTGCTGTATCAAAGGAATCTTTTGACACGTCTGATTTACTTTTGCCAATATGTACAGATTTCCATGGCGCAAAAGCGGCTTGGAATCTACGACAGGCAGTCTGATGGGAAGCAAAATACCATATGTTTTACGATGGCAATATGGATTGGTTTTTGTATTGCGATGGGGGTGTTAAATTGAAAAAAGTGACAATCGCAATCTGTGATATGCAGGAAGCATACAGAGAGCGGCTGGCAGATTATTTGATTCGTAAAAAATCAAAGGAAGCGCAGATTTCTGTCTTTTCTGTCCGCAGAAGGTTTACGGAGCGGCAGAAGGAGCAGCCATTTGACATTGTACTGTGGGGCAAGGGCTTTGAGGCGCTGAAAGAACAGGAAACGCAGGACAGTCTCTATATTTTCTTAAGTGATTCACCAGAATTGGAGGAATGCGGGGCGGCAATTTTTAAATACCAGTCGGCGGGGGAGATCTGGCGGGAGATATTCGGATTCTATATGGAGCTGGGTAAGAAGAACGCTTTTATTTCCCGTAAGGAGAAGGAAATCATCGGTATTTACTCGCCCACACACAGCCGGCTGCAGACGCCGTTTGCGCTGACGATGGCGCAGCTTTTGTCGGCGGAGAAGAGAACGCTGTATGTGAATCTGGGCGAATGGGCCGGCTTTGACAGTTGGCTGGAAAAGGACTATCACAGAGATCTGGCGGATTTGATGTATCTTATTTCTGACCGTGGCGTTAAGATTCGGGGAATGCTGGAGAGCGTGGTGCACACGGTCAACCGTCTGGATTACATTCCGCCGATGACGGATGCACAGCTGCTCTGTGAGACTTCCGCGGAGGATTATCGCAGCCTGCTGCGGCTGTTGGCACAAAAGACGGATTATGAAGTGATTCTGCTTGATTTTGGCGTGATGATTCCAGGCTTCTTTTCCCTGCTCGAACAGTGTACCAGCATTTATGGCGTGATGGATGAGGGATGGATGGCGCGCAGTCAGTGTATGCAGTTTGAAGAGAGCATGGTCAAGGGAAATCTGGTGCGGCTGGCAGAGAAAATGGTCGCGGTCGCCTTCACATCCGCCGATGCCGGTCTGTTGGAACAGGAACCGGTGATGCAGCAGTGGCTGTACGGAACGTTGGGGGATCGGGCAAGGGCCGCCCGATATGGTCAGCATGGAGCAAATTAAAAAAGAAATTATGGAGCAGCTCGATCTGTCCCGCGAAATACCGGATGCCGAGATCTTAGCTATGATCGACGATGCTGTCTGCCGCAGAGCCAAGGAGAAAATAGTGCCGTTGGACGTGCGCCGGCAGCTGCAGCGGGAGGTATTTTACTCTCTGCGCCGGCTCGATCTTTTACAGGAGCTGTTGGAGGACGATGAAATTACCGAGATTATGGTCAATGGGTGCGGAAATATTTTCTATGAAAAAAATGGGCGTATTTCCCGCTGGCATAAAGCGTTTTCCAGCAAAGAGAAGCTTGAGGATGTGATTCAGCAGATGGTTGGAAGCAATAATCGGGTGGTAAATGAGTATTCTCCGATTGTCGATACCAGATTGAAGGATGGCTCGCGGGTCAATATTGTGTTAGAGCCGATTGCAATCGACGGCTCCTGTATCTCCATACGTAAATTTCCCAAGCATCCGATTTTGATGGAGGATCTGATTGCCCGCGGGTCAGTCAGTCAGGAGATTGCCGATTTTCTGCAGCTTTTGGTCAGAGCCGGCTACAACATTTTTATCTCCGGCGGGACGGGCTCTGGAAAAACGACGTTTTTGAACGCCCTGTCCGCGTTTATCCCGCAGGAGGAGCGGGTAGTGACGATTGAAGATTCCGCGGAGCTGCAGATTCGCAGCATTCCCAATCTGGTGCGCCTGGAGAGCAGGAACGAGCACCAGGAGGCCGGGAATGAAATTACGATCCGGGACTTGATTCGCAGCGCCTTGCGAATGCGGCCTGATCGAATTGTGTTAGGCGAGATCCGGGGCGCGGAAGCGTTGGATATGCTGCAGGCGATGAATACCGGACACGACGGCTCCTTAAGCACAGGGCATGCCAACAGCTGTGAGGACATGCTGAAGCGAATTGAGACGATGGTGCTGATGGGGGTGGAGCTGCCGCTGGATGCTATTCGAGCGCAGATTGCATCCGGGATTGATATCTTGGTACACCTGGGACGTTTGCGGGATCGAAGCCGGAAGGTGCTGCATGTGACAGAGATCCTGGGATGGAAGGAGCATCAAATCTGTGTCTGCCCGTTATATCAATTTCGGGAGACAGGAACGGAAGGAGAAGCGATCAAGGGATGCTGGGAAAAGACAGGAGAGTTGGTGCATCAGGAAAAGCTGCGGGCGGCCGGATTGCGCCTGCCGAGCGAAGAGACGCAAAAGAGGTAGACTACCGGTGCTATCACATGCGCGTGAGCGAACGTTTCATCTGCCTGGGAAAGGCTGTCGCTTTCGCTGCCGCAGTCGCCTGGCTGTTTTATCGCAGCATAGCCGGGATGGCGGTCGTAGCAGTGGCCTGGCCCATGTTCTGC
This sequence comes from uncultured Lachnospiraceae bacterium, assembly GCA_947089585.1. Lineage (GTDB taxonomy): Bacteria > Bacillota > Clostridia > Lachnospirales > Lachnospiraceae > 14-2. The sequence goes on from CAMULB010000079.1 coordinate 4,081, forward strand.
TATCTCGACCAGCGAGCGAAAACCAGGGAACGCCAACAGAGGCTGCGCGATCAATTTAAAGAATGCATTCGTGTAGTAACAGGCTCAGTACAGGCGGGCTATTCGGTGGAAAATGCTTTTGCTGAGGCCGAGAAAGAGCTGGTGCAGCTTCTGGGAGGCCAGGCGGATTTTTGTAGGGAGCTGCATTGCATCAATCAGCAGATTCGGCTGAATGTACCGATTGAACAGCTGCTGGAGCAGTTAGCTAACCGCAGCGGCGTGGAGGAAATTTTTAGCTTTGGACAAGTATTTGGCTATGCAAAACGAAACGGAAGCGATTTTGTGCGCATTCTGCGTGATACAGCAGAACGGATTGGGGAAAAGGCTGAACTGGAATGGGAGATTCACACGCTGGTTGCCGCCAAGCAGTTGGAACAAAAGATCATGAATGTGATTCCGTTGGCAATTTTACTTTTTATTGACTGCACCTCGCCTGAGTTTCTGCAGATGATGTATGAGGGAATGTTTGGGCGGGTCTGTATGACAATTTGCCTGTTGGTATATGCGGGGGCCTATCTGCTGTCTGCGCGAATCGTAGACATTCAGGTGTAATGGAATTGGGGGTGAGCAAATGGAACAAGTAATTGGGTATAGCCTGTTGGCGGTAATCAGCCTGTTCCTTTGGATTTATTGCAGGAAAAAGAGAACGGGCTGGAAATATAACACTTATTTGCTGGCGGGGGCCTTGTTGGGAGCCGTATGTTTAGTTGTTTCGCTTTGGGAGCAGGCAGGGGCTGGGGAGAAGGAGCCGCTGCAGGGGCTGGAGCGAAAGCAGAATGGCGGCGCGCAGGAGGTTTGGCTGACGCTGGAGGCCGGCGGACTGTTTGGCCGGCGGGAATATCCGGTTACGGTCGAGGAGCGAAGGCTGACCAGGGAGGAGGCAGAGCGTGTTTTGCAGCAGGCGGGAGAAGAGGCAGAACGTTTGATTCTGGGGGAGAATGCTTCAGTGGTGGAGGTGTATCACGATTTGTATCTGCCGAAGCAGCTGCAGGAGGGAATGGTAGAGGCTGCTTATTCCTTTGAACCCTTTGAACTGGTAGAAACAGACGGGACGATTCTGTGGGAGAATTTGAGAGACGATTCGACGCTGGTCAAAGTAGAGGCAGCGTTGAGCTGCCAGGAATATCAGGCGGTTCATACCTTTCAGATTCAGCTTGCGCCGGGCAGACGCAGGGAAGAGGAGACGCTGCTGCAAGAGCTTGCGCAAAGACTTGCAGCGGAAAATAAAAGGCAGGGAGAGAATTATTTTTCTCTTCCAAAGCAAATCAACGATATTGCGCTGACATGGCGTCCGCAGGAGGAGCATTTGGCGGGGAAATTGCTGCTGTTTGGCTCAGCCGTGCTGGTGGCCTGGTATGTATGCACGAAGGAAAAAAAAGAACGGGAGAAAAAAGCCTGGGAACGGCAAATGAAGCTGGACTATCCCAATCTCGTCAGCCAGCTGTCCCTGCTTACAGGTACGGGGATGACGGTTCCGGTCGCCTGGGGTCGGATGGTGGCAGAATACAACCGGCAAAGGGAAAAAGGTATTACAGCGGTTCGTCCCGGCTATGAGGAAATGAAAAAGACCTGGAATGAGATACAAGGCGGCGTGGGCGAGCAGCAGGCATGGAACAATTTTGGTGTTCGCTGCGGCCAGAGCCAATATCGAAAATTTTCGTCCATTTTGGTACAAAATGTGCGGAAAGGCTCACAAAACATGCAGCAGCTTTTGGACGCAGAAGCAAAGGAAGCGTTTTTGCAAAGGAAGCTGTATGCGAAGCAATTAGGAGAGGAAGCGGGAACGAAGCTTTTGATTCCGATGGGAATTATGATGTTGTTGGTGTTTGCTATTTTGCTGCTGCCGGCGATGTTCCATATGCAATTATAGTATATGGAGAGAGGTGTGCAGCGGTATACAGCAAATCGGTCAGGAGGAAAAATGGAACAAATCAAATTATTTTTAAGCGAAGAGGATGGCGTAGGCGTGGTCGAAGTGATCTTGATTCTGGTGGTGCTGATTGCCTTGGTGGCGATTTTCAAAAACAAAATAACCGCTTTGGTAAATAAAATATTTCAGACCATCAATACCAGTGCGGGGAAGATCTAGGTGAGAAACGGAAGCATTACGGTGTTTCTGGCGTTGGTGCTGGTACTGGTGCTGTCATTTGTCTTTTCCCTGCTGGAGGGAGCGCGCGTGTTGTGTCTCAACGCCAAAGCAAATCTGTTGACAGAGCTGTGTATGCAGTCCTTGTTCGGCAATTACCATCAAGGGCTATGGGACGACTACCATCTTCTGTTTCTCGACGGAGCCTGGAACCAGGAGACGTTTTCCATCGGTCGTTTTGAAGCGAAAGCGATGGAGGAGCTGCAAGAGAATCTTTCCTCAGCACAAGGACAGACGGCAGAAAGCTTTTGGGAGCTGACCGCGCTCCAGCCGCAGTCATTTGCCGTATTATCCTATGAACTGGCGACCGATGAGCAGGGACGGGTTTTTCAAGATCAGGTTGCCCGGCAGATGCGGCTGGAAGCAGCTGAAGATGTACTGCAGGAGATACTGCAAATTCAAGATTTGAAACGCGATACAGAACAGAAGAAGCAAGAAGCAGAGCATAAATGGCAGAATGCGTGGGACGCGATGGATGCGGCAGAGCAGGAACAACAAAAGCAGCAGAAACAGGAAGCTCAGAACCAAGCGCAACAGGAGACGACAAAGTCCGGGGCGAGCGCATCTGTGCCAGGAGGCGAATCGTCCAGGCCGAGTACAGACGAATCAGGGGGTGGGACATCCAGGCCGAGTACAGACGAATCTGGGGGTGGGACATCCAGGCCGAATACAGCCACATCAGGCAAGGAGCCGGCGAACCCTGAAAGCGGCGCCGCGCAAACGTCCGAGCTTGAAAATCCGATGGAATATGTCAGACAGCTGCGCACCTCGGCTGTGTTGAGCGTGGTCGTAAGCGACCTGTCAAAGCTGTCGAATAAGACGGCCGGTCAAAGGGAACGTCTGCAAAAACGGCAGCTGAACGAAGGAACCTTGCGTACCAGAAGAGAGGATGAGATAACAAGCAGATTATGGCTGCATTACTATATTCAAAAGTTTTTCTCTAATTATACGGCAGCGAGCGAGCAGGGGCCTTCAGAACGGGCGTTGGATTACGAGATGGAATATCTCATTGGCGGAAGGTCTGCGGACAGAGAAAATCTGGAGGTTGTGGTATATGAGCTGCTGGCAGTTCGGGAGGCGCTGAATTTTGCCACCCTTATGGGCGACGCAGCAAAAAAGGGACTTGCTCTTGAAATAGCCACGGCGGCAGTGGGATTTACGGGACTGCTGCCGCTGGTTCAGGCTGTGCAGATCGGAATTCTGTTGGCCTGGGCGTTTGTAGAAAGTGTGCTTGATATTCGCAGCCTGCTGGAGGGAAAAAGGATTCCTTTTTTAAAACGTACTGACCAGTGGAGCAGCGATTTGACAGACAGCAAGAAGACAGTTGAAAGCGGTCAAAAAGCGGATGAAGCGGAACAAGGGCTGAACTATACGCAGTATTTGCAGCTACTGCTGCTTTTACAACCTGATTCCACGATCAGCTATCGCTGTATGGATTTGATGGAGGGGAATGAGCAGGTGAGGATGGATCATATGTTGTATTCTGTGGAGGGAAGCGGCGATTATCAGGCAAATCCGCTGTTTTGGAATCTTGTGACGGTTCCGGTCAGAGGATGGGATTCCTTTGCTTTTACAGCGACGCGGATGATGACGTATGGAGCGCTGCCTTGAGGAGAGGAGGGTGTTGTGCGGTGTCTCTTGCAAAAAAATTATTCATTCTTGGCCACAAGATAAAAAATAAGCAAAAAGTCTTAGAAGATACCAGCGGGCAGGAGACGCCTCAGAGCACCCTCGCCCCGGCAAGCCTGACGATCGAGGCTGCGCTTGTATTTCCTTTATTTCTATATCTTACGCTGGGGATGATGTTTTTCTTTCGGGTGCTCCAAATCAGTGTTCAGACGTATGGGGCGTTGTATGCGGCTGGCAGCGCTTTGTCCTTAGAGGCGAACGAGGAGCCAAGCGACGCAAAGGCAGCGCTATATTTTTATTCTGCTTTGGCAAAAAAGAAGTTTTCCGATCAGCAGATTGTTTGGGGAAAAGCAGGAATCCGCTGGGCGCATACAGATGTTTCGGGGGATTATATCGACTTGACGATTCACTATGAGTGTAAAATGCCCATTCGCCTGTTGGGCCTTAAAAATATTCCGATTACACAGCGGGTAAAGATGAAAAAGTGGACTGGATACCAGGAGGGAGCGGCAGACGGAGACGAGGATTCCTGGGTGTATGTAGCCTTAAATGGAACCGTCTATCACTTGAGCCGGGAATGTACGCACCTGCGTCTTTCGATTCATACGATGGGACAGGGGAAAGTAGAGGCGGCCGGATACCGTCCCTGCGAGCGGTGTAACAAAAGGCAGGGGACAGCATCCTATTATTATGTGACAGACGAAGGGGAAAAGTACCACACAAAATTAAATTGCAGCGGTTTAAAGAGGACGGTATTTATGGTCAGAATGTCGCAGGTAGGTGGCAAAAGGGCCTGCGGACGATGTAAAGGAGGATCATGGAGCAGGGGATTTTATTGGGAATGTTAGGAGTTCATGCGATTGAAGATTTCAAAAGGCAAGGAGTGACGCTTCCGCTTTTGGCCATTTTTGGGATTGCAGGTGCGGGAATTCAGCTTTATGGACAGAAAATGGGCGCGTTGGGGATGGGAAGCGGGATTGCGGTTGGTGTCTGTTTACTTTTGCTAAGCGGCTTGACGCGTCAAAGTATCGGTATGGGCGACGGTTTTTTATTCTGTGTCACAGGTGTGTATTTGGGTGGCAGTAAAAATCTGGAGCTTTTGATGATGAGCTTGTTTTATGCTGCGCTGTTTGCTCTGGGAGTGGTAATCTATCGAAAAACGTACAAAACGCAAAGAAAGCAAAGGATTCCTTTTGTACCATTTGTATTTTTGGCACAAGCTACGCTGCTGCTGGAGGAACTATTGTGAAAAGACGGATCGAGCAGGCCAGCATGACCGTAGAAGCCGTGATGATTCTGACAATTCTGCTGTTGATTCTGATGGGCATTCTGGGGCAGGCGATTACGCTATATCAGCAGACAAAAGAGAGTGTTGCTCTTGATTGGGTGGAGCCGGGCGTGACGGATCGGTTCCGCGTGATAGAGCTTGGAAAGGAATTGCTGCAATAGGAGGGAGAGGAAGGATTGGAGGCAACCTATAAGAGACGACTGAGCCAAAGCTATATGATTTTACAGTATGACAAGGTCAGCGAATGGAATCATGAGACGGAGATATTGTCTTATCATCAAATTTCAGGCTTTTTGCCGATCGAATTAGAGTTTTTTGACCAGAAGGTACGGTTTTGGTATGAGATTACGGGGCGGCAGTCTTTGGAAGATTACTTAAGCCGGCGGCAGGCAGATTTGAAGCTGTTAAAGCGCTTGTTTGAGGCGATGGAACAGGTCTGTAGCATGGTGGAGGATTATTTGCTGGAGGAATCGGGAATTCTGTTGGAAAAAGAATACATCTATCTGGATTTCGAGCAGAGGCAGGTAGAATTTGTCTACCTGCCGGGGCTTGGCGCCAGTGTTCAAGGCAGCTTTCGCACGCTGATGGAGCAGCTGCTGCAAAGATTAGACCACAAAGATAAGCAGGCGGTGGCCGTTGCCTATGATGTCTATCAAAAATCACTGCAAGGGGAAATTTCTTTGACGGAGATCTTAAACGGCCGTCTGGCGTCGGAGCAGATGGGATGGGAAATGATGACCCAAAAGCAAGCGAATGCAGAAGGGGAGAAGTCATGGGAAGCAGATTCTGTGCTAACGAAAGACAGGCATACGCCAAACACCGAGCAGAGCGAAAAAGCCGTGCGGGAAGAGTTGTATGTAGTTGAGGAGAATTCTGTTCCCAAAGACAGCCGCCAATCTAAGGCGCTGCGGCGCTTGCCGAATGCCCTGAGCGAGGTTCCGGGTCTGCTCAAAAAGCATTTAAGCAAAAATCAGGAAAATGCGTCCTCCTTTGTGGTTGAGCCGCAGGATGTAATGGAAGAGTCTAAGGCCACAATGCATCCGACGGAAATTCTGCATCTTGACGAAGGAGCCAGAGGAGTTTTAATGTATCAGGGTGTGGACGGGCTGTTGGACTTGAAAATCGACAAGCCGAGCTTTTTGATTGGAAAAAATGAGCAGGAGGTGGACGGTTGTATTGCCGTGGGATGCATCAGCCGGGTTCATGCAAGAATTGAGAAAGAACAGGGGGAATTTTATATGGAAGATCTCAATTCTACCAACGGAACATTTCTAAATGGCGAGCCTTTGGAATATCATCAGAAGGTGCAATTGCAGCAAAGAGACCGGATTGCGTTCGGTACGGTGGAGTATCTTTTTTTATAGAGAGATTTTATCAAAGGTTTAGGTGTACTTTTGAGCAGGATGTGATATACTGAGAGCTCGGAGGATCGCGTCATGAAAGCAAGACCTTATGATTTGTGCAATAAGATAATTGTAATTGTCAACGTCGCCCTGTTTTTGGGCCTGGATTTGTTTGGCGATACTGAGAATACAGTCTTTATGTTTGAGCATGGGGCCATGTATCCCCTGGCGGTGCTGCAGGGCGGAGAATGGTATCGTATGTTCAGCTGTATGTTTTTGCACTTTGGCGTGCAGCATTTGGCAAATAACATGTTGATTTTGTATTTTCTGGGGCAGAATCTGGAACAGGTGCTGGGACATGTAAAGTATGTATTGCTTTATTTTCTATCCGGGCTGGGAGGCAGCGCGCTGTCGCTGTACTTTATGGTCAGGCAGCAGGATTACGCCGTTTCAGCCGGTGCTTCAGGAGCAATCTTCGGGGTAATTGGCGCTTTGATTTATATTGCACTGCGCAACAAAGGGCGTCTGGGGGATTTAACATCGAAACGTTTGGTGTTCATGGCGGCATTGAGTCTGTATTATGGCTTCACGGCAACCGGAGTTGATAATTTGGCCCATATTGGTGGATTGATCAGTGGATTTATATTGGCGGCGCTGCTGTACCGCAAGCAGGATTTGACTTCGACCAAGCAGGATTTTGCTTCGGCGAATCAGGATTGATCCTTGCTGTGAAGCAACAACATTGACTTTGGAAGGAAAAGCCGATATACTAGTGGTACCATATCATACTGGGAGAAAAATTTGATATACTCGTGGTACTCATATGATACTGGAAGGAAATGCTGATACAGGAGCGGCACTCGTATGATGCGGTGAACGGGAGTATGAGAAAGGAAATGGCTACAGTTCACACTTGCGCAGTGCATTGTGATTGCGCGGGCAGAATTGTAGAGAAATAAAGCTGGAGGTTGTGTATGAAGATTAAGATTTATTATGGTGGAAGAGGACTTTTGGATGATCCGACCCTCTATGTCATTAACAAGATGCAGGAGGTTCTGACCGAGCTGCGGGTGGAAGTAGAACGCTATAATATTTTTGAACACAAAAACAGTATCACTACGCTGCCTCAGACGATCAAAGATGCAGATGGTATTATTTTGGCGACTACGGTGGAATGGCTGGGGATTGGCGGCTATATGACCCAGTTTCTCGACGCCTGCTGGTTGTATGGCGATAAAGAAATGATTTCTCAGACTTATATGCAGCCGGTTGTCATGTCTACAACCTGCGGCGAACGCGAGGGGGAACTGACGCTTTCTAATGCCTGGGAGATTTTAGGCGGACTTCCCTGTGCCGGCTTAAGAGGCTACGTAGATGATTTGGTTGCGTTTGAAATGAATCATGACTATACATTGATCATTGAGAAGAAAGCGGAAAATTTGTACCGTACTATTTCACAGAAGACCAAAAGCCTTCCCAGCAGCAGTCAGGCAGTAACTAGAACCGTACTGCGGACACAGCAGCTGGAATTGACGCCGCAGGAAAGTGAACAGCTTTCAAAATATGTATCTGACGATATGTATGTGAAAAAGCAGAAGGAAG
>CAMULB010000080.1 GCA_947089585.1 uncultured Lachnospiraceae bacterium
CAATCTGCTGTCCCTGAATGCCTCGATTGAAGCGGCCAGAGCCGGAGAGGCGGGCAGAGGCTTTGCCGTTGTGGCCGGAGAGATCGGTGCGCTTGCAGAGCAGTCCAGACAGACCGTGATCAAGATTCAGGAGGTGACGGAGGAAGTAACCTTAGCCGTAGAGAATCTTTCCTCCAACGCAAGAAAATTGCTGGATTTTGTAGTGCAGGACGTTACCTCGGATTATGAAGCGTTTTTACAGATCGGAGAGCAGTACGATCAGGACGGCGTTTCCGTAGATGGATTGATGCGCGAATTCAGTTCCATTGCGCAGGAGCTGTTTGACAATATGGAGGGGATTAAGAACTCTATGAGCGATATTTCCAGAGCAGCTGAGGAGGGCGCGCAAGGAACCACTGAGATTGCCCAGCGTGCTTCGGTCATTGCCGGTGAATCGCAGGAGGTACTGGAACAAGTTCTGCGAACCAAGCAGAGCGCGGAGACGCTGCGGGAGGAGATCGGAAAATTCCGCGTGAGTGAAGAAAAAAAGGCGGATAAAAAGTAGTTTACTTTATAACTTTAGTATGTTAAAATCTCTAAAGAATCACAATAATTACAAAGGAGATTGACTGCATATGAGTAAGAAGATCAGGACAGAAGCAGTGGATCATTTATTTGAGGCCATTTTAAGCCTGAAGGACAAGGAAGAGTGTTATACATTCTTTGAAGATGTCTGCACCGTGAATGAACTGCTCTCACTGTCCCAGCGATTTGAGGTGGCCAGAATGCTGCGGACACAGAAGACGTACCTGGATATCGCAGAGAAGACAGGCGCTTCCACAGCAACGATCAGCCGTGTGAACCGCTCGCTCAATTACGGCAACGACGGTTACGATATGGTATTTTCCAGAATATCGCTTGAGGAGCAGGCAGAGTGAGGAAGGCAGGGATACGGCGGACGCGCGTTTCGGAAGCGGAACTTGTCTGTCTATATCCACAAATTCATCTGCAAAAAGATTGGAATTTTCTACAGCGTAAAATGAGATCCCTTTTGGTAAATTGATTGACGGAAGGAAAAGGGATGGTATATAATGTCCGTGAAGGGCAGAGAATTCGTAAGACACAGCGGCCTGGAGCTTAAACCGCTGTGTTTTCCACTTTCAAAGGAAAATAAAAAAGGACGGGTGTGCAGGATGAAAAAGTTAGATTTGCTTTATGAAGGAAAAGCCAAAAAGGTATACAACACGGAAGATGCAGACGTGCTGATCGTCGATTACAAGGACGATGCCACGGCATTTAACGGCGAGAAGAAGGGGACGATTGCAGGCAAGGGCGTTGTCAACAACCGCATGGCCAATTATATGATGCAGGTATTGGAGAAGGAGGGCGTTCCCACTCATTTTATTGAAGAATTAAGCGATCGGGAGACGGCGGTGAAAAAGGTTGAGATCATTCCGCTGGAGGTGATTATCCGCAATGTGGCGGCCGGAAGCTTTTCAAAGCGGCTGGGCATCGAAGAGGGCAGACAGCTGCTGGCGCCGACTCTGGAATTCAGCTATAAGGACGATGCGCTGGGCGATCCGATGATCAACGATTATTTTGCGATCGCGATTGGCGCTTCCACCCGCGAGGAGATTGACGCGATCACCAAATATGCGTTTCGGGTCAACGAGGTCTTGAAGAAATTTTTTGCCGACGCAGGTATTGATTTGATTGATTTTAAGATTGAATTCGGCAGATATCATGGACAGGTTATTTTGGCGGATGAGATTTCACCGGATACCTGTCGTCTGTGGGATTCCAAGACGAAGGAGAAGCTGGATAAAGACCGCTTCCGCCGTGATATGGGCAATGTGGAGGGCGCTTACCAGGAGGTATTCAAGCGCATTGGTCTGGCGTAGAAAAAGAGGAGGCACAATATGTCAACAGATCGCTACAACAGTCCTTTGTCTGAGCGTTACGCCAGCAAGGAGATGCAGTATATTTTTTCACCTGATTTAAAATTTCGTACCTGGCGCAGACTGTGGATTGCCTTAGCGGAGACTGAGATGGAGCTGGGTTTAAGCCAGAACGGCAAGCCGGTCATCACCCAGGAACAGATCGACGAGCTCAAGGCCCATGCCGAGGATATCAATTATGAGGTGGCACGTGCGCGGGAGAAGGAAGTGCGCCACGATGTGATGAGCCATGTGTATGCATACGGAACGCAGTGTCCCAAGGCGGCCGGCATCATTCATCTCGGCGCAACCTCCTGCTATGTGGGAGACAATACGGACGTCATAGTCATGACTGAGGGGTTAAAGCTGGTAAAGAAAAAGCTGGTCAACGTGATTGCGGCTTTGGCAGCCTTTGCCAAGGAGCAGAAGGATCAGCCGACGCTGGCGTTTACCCATTTTCAGCCGGCACAGCCTACGACCGTCGGCAAGCGTGCGACGCTGTGGATGCAGGAGTTTTGTCTCGATCTGGAGGATTTGGAGCATGTGCTCGCCAATATGAAGCTGCTGGGCTCAAAAGGGACGACCGGTACGCAGGCGAGCTTTTTGGAGCTGTTTGACGGCGATCAGGAGACGATTGACAAGATTGACCCGATGATTGCCGAAAAGATGGGCTTTGCAGAGTGCTATCCGGTTTCCGGTCAGACCTATTCCCGCAAAATTGATACCCGTGTGGCCAATGTGCTCTCCGGCATTGCAGCCTCAGCCCATAAGATGTCGAATGACATTCGTCTGCTGCAGCATTTGAAGGAGGTGGAGGAGCCCTTCGAGAAGAATCAGATTGGTTCCTCCGCTATGGCCTATAAGCGTAATCCCATGCGCTGCGAGCGAATTGCCTCTCTGGCCCGCTATGTGATGGTGGACGCCTTAAATCCGGCGATCACCTCGGCGACCCAGTGGTTTGAACGCACGCTCGACGATTCGGCCAACAAACGCCTCTCGATTCCCGAAGGCTTTCTGGCTGTGGACGGGATTCTCGATCTGTGTCTCAATGTCACCGACGGGCTCAAGGTTTACCCCAAGGTGATTGAGAAGCATCTGATGAGTGAGCTGCCGTTTATGGCAACCGAGAATATCATGATGGATGCGGTCAAGCGGGGCGGCAACCGCCAGGAGCTTCATGAGAAGATCCGCGAGCTGTCGATGATTGCCGGGGCCAATGTCAAGGAACACGGACAGGAGAACAATCTGCTGGAGCTGATCGCGGCAGAACCGGCTTTCCATATGTCGCTTAAGGAGCTGAAGGAGACAATGAATCCGGCGCTTTATGTCGGACGTGCGCCGCGTCAGGTCGAGTGCTTCCTAACGCAGGTGATCGCACCGATTTTGAAGGACAATGAGGCGCTGTTGGGGATGAAGGCGGAGATTTTAGTCTGAGCCTTGCGCGGCAGGAAACCGTCACTGACGGTGAATAAACAGATCCGAACAATTTTCCCCGCATAGTTCCTTCTCTTTTTGGAAAGAATATTCCTAAAAAGAGAAAGGAACTATTTTTTATGGCTGAATATTTGGAGATCACCAACGTACATGCAAGAGAAATCCTCGATTCCAGGGGCAATCCCACCGTGGAGGCGGAGGTGACGATAGACGGTTGCATCACCGGGCGGGCGGCGGTTCCCTCAGGCGCCTCCACCGGACGGTTTGAAGCGGTGGAGCTTCGGGACGGGGAGCCGCGCTATTTCGGTCTGGGCGTGACAAAGGCCGTGGACAATGTCAACACCCGGATTTCCAAAGCGCTGATCGGAAAAAATGCGCTTTGTCAGCTGGAGATTGACCGCATCCTCATGCATGAGGACGGAACCGACAACAAGCAGAATCTGGGCGCCAATGCCACGCTGGGCGTTTCGATGGCCGTGGCGCGGGCGGCAGCGGAAGCGCTCAATCTGCCGTTGTACCGCTATCTGGGCGGCACCTTCACCCGTCAGCTGCCGGTGCCGATGATGAACATTTTAAACGGCGGACGCCATGCCAAAAATACCGTTGATTTTCAGGAGTTTATGATCATGCCGGTGCAGGCGGAATCGTTTTGCGACGGTCTGCGCATGTGCGCCGAGGTCTACCACAATCTGAAAAAAATTCTTGAACGCAACAATTTATCGACCGCGATTGGCGATGAAGGTGGATTTGCCCCCGATTTGCCCGACGCCAAGGCCGTGCTGCGGCTGATTATGGAGGCCATCAAGGCGGCGGGATACGTGCCGGGCGAGAACATGAAAATCGCTCTCGATGTGGCGTCCTCGGAGATGTATGACGAGCATACGGGGATGTATCATTTTGCAGGAGAAAGCAAGCAGACCGGACAGGAGGTCGTGCGCGACACCAATGAGATGATCGCGTATCTGCAGGAGCTGATTGAGGAATTTCCGATCATTTCGATTGAAGACGGTCTGGCCGAGGACGATTGGGACGGCTGGAAGGTGCTGACGGAACGGCTGGGCGAGCGCGTGCAGCTGGTGGGGGACGATCTGTTTGTCACAAACACCAAACGGCTGGACGCAGGCATCAAGCTTGGCTGCGGAAATGCGATTCTGGTGAAGGTCAACCAGATCGGAACCGTATCTGAAGCGATGGACGCAATTGAAATGGCACATAAAAACGGCTATCGGGCGGTGATTTCCCATCGTTCCGGGGAGACGGAGGATACGTTTATTGCCGATCTGGCCGTTGCAGTCAATGCGGGACAGATTAAGACCGGCGCGCCCTGCCGCAGCGACCGCACGGCGAAGTACAATCAGCTTTTGCGCATTGAGGAGGGGCTTTCGGATGCGGCCTGCTATATGAATCCGTTTCGGAAGTTATAAAGATATTGTAAAAATTTAAACTTTGAAGCGCAGTAATATAGTATAATTTTTCAAAAAACCAGTTGAAAACCCTTGCATTCTGTGCTACAATGTCATAAGTTGTGATGAAAAATCGTTGTTGTGAGCGTCTGATACAGCAGAGCGTAAGCTTAGGTCAATGCTTCCTGTGCAGTATTGGAATGCGGATGGCAGCGAATCATTCTGCGGGAGGTGGAGACAGTGGCAGCTTTGAAGACGATATTGACAGTTATATTCATTATTATATGCATTGCGCTGACAGTAGTAGTATTGATGCAGGAGGGCAAGCAGCAGGGCTTAGGATCAATTGGCGGTATGGCCGATTCTTATTGGGGCAAGAATAAGGGACGTTCCATGGAAGGGATTCTGGTGAAAGCCACAACGGTAATGGTCGTGCTGTTCATGGTGATTTCTGCTGTGTTGAGCATAGGAAGCTTTAAGTAAGAAAGGGCTGTCGGATTCGGCAGCCCTTTTCTGTCAGGAGAGGGAATGAATCAGGAAAAATTTGCAGAGAGAAAAAAGAAAATATATGGGCTGATCTGTGACGATTTGTATGTGCCGATGAAGATCAAAGAGATGGCGATTCTGCTTGATCTGCCCAAAGAGCAGCGTTCAGAGCTGGAGGAGGTGCTGGACGCACTGGTGGCAGAGGGCAAGGTGGAGATCTCAAAAAAGGGGAAGTATTCCAAGGCTGTGAAACAGCTGATCGCGGGACGTTTTGTTGCCAATGCGCGGGGCTTTGGCTTTGTCGAGCCGGAGGAAGGCGACGACATTTTTATCGCCAAAGAGGAGATCCACGGGGCGATGCATGGCGATCAGGTGCTTGCAGCGTTACAGCCGCAGCAGAGCGGGAGACGCCGCGAGGGCAGTATTGTGCGGATTACCGAGCGCGCCGTGACGCGCCTGGTGGGAAGCTTTGAGAAAAATAAGGGCTTCGGCTTTGTGCGGCCGGACAATCAAAGGTTCGGGGCCGACATTTTCATCCCCCAGGGCTGTGAGCGGGGCGCCGTGTCCGGTCATAAGGTGGTCGTGGAGATTACCGATTACGGAACGGGAAACAAGAAACCGGAAGGCAGGGTGACAGAGATCATCGGCCATAGCAATGATCCGGGCACGGATATTCTCTCAATTGTCAAGGGCTATGAGCTGCCGCTGGAGTTTCCGCCCAGGGTGCTTCAGCAGGCCGAGGCGGCGGCGCGGCCAATCGGCGGCAAAGAGCGGACGGGACGAAAGGATCTTCGGGATTGGCAGACGGTGACGATTGACGGAGAGGACGCCAAGGATTTGGACGATGCCGTGACCCTGACGATGGAGGGGGACAATTACCGGCTGGGCGTGCACATCGCGGATGTGACGCACTACGTACCGGAGGGCAGCGCGTTGGATGCCGAAGCGCTGATTCGAGGAACCAGCGTCTATCTGGCAGACCGGGTGATTCCGATGCTGCCCCATGCGCTGTCCAACGGAATCTGCTCGCTCAACGCCGGAGAGGAGCGCCTGGCCTTGAGCTGCATCATGTGGATCGATCCGAAGGGGAACGTGATTGATCATGAGATTGCCGAGAGCGTGATTGTGGTAGACCGCCGGATGAGCTATACCAGCGTCAAGAAGATTCTTGCTGATCAGGATCCGGAGGAATGCGGCCGCTATCAAGAACTTGTTCCCATGTTTCAGCGGATGGAGGAATTAGCGGCGATTTTGCGCCGCAAACGCAGGGCCAGAGGCTCGATTGATTTTGATTTTCCAGAGACGAAGCTGGTTCTGGACGAGGCGGGACATCCGCTGGCGGTGCTTCCCTACGAGCGGAATGTAGCGACCAAGATCATCGAGGACTTTATGCTGATCGCCAACGAGACGGTGGCGCAGGATTATTTTTGGCAGGAGCTGCCCTTTGTTTACCGCACGCATGACACGCCGGACCCGGAGAAGATTCGACGCTTATCGCTGCTGATCCACAATTTTGGTTATTCGATTAAAATTGGCCAGGAAGAGATACACCCCAAGGAGCTGCAGAAGCTGTTGGAACGGATTGAGGATACGCCGGAGGAGGCGTTGATCAGCCGGCTGACGCTGCGTGCGATGAAGCGGGCCAAATACACAACCGTCGGTACGGGGCATTTTGGTTTGGCGACAAAGTATTATTGTCATTTTACGTCGCCGATTCGCCGCTATCCTGATCTGCAGATTCACCGCATCATCAAGGAGAATCTGCGGGGAGGCCTGACGGAGAAGCGGATGGAGCATTATGAAGCGCTTTTGCCCGGCGTAGCGGCCAAGACCAGCGATTTGGAGCGGCGGGCCGAGGAGGCAGAGCGGGAGACCGTCAAGCTCAAAAAGGTGGACTATATGGCCGATCACATTGGAGAGGAATTTTCGGGGGTGATTTCCGGCATTACCGGCTTTGGCATTTATGTGGAGCTTGAGAATACCATAGAGGGGATGATTCACGTCGCGAATCTCAAGGGCGATTATTTTCATTATCAGGAGGAGAGCTGTGAGATGGTGGGCGAGACGACCAATCTATGCTACAAGCTGGGACAGAAAGTACGGATTCGTGTTGCGGCCACAGACCGCTTAATGCGGACGATTGATTTCGTCCTGGCCGAGGAGGGAGACGATGGGCAAGGAGAGTGTGAAGCTGATTGCCAATAATAAAAAGGCATATCATGATTATTTTATTGAGGACACCTGGGAGGCCGGCATCAGTCTGGCCGGCACCGAGGTAAAATCGCTGCGGATGGGAAAATGCAGTGTGAAGGAATCCTTTATCCGCGTGGAAAACGGGGAGATGGTGGTCTATGGCATGCACATCAGCCCCTATGAGAAAGGCAATATTTTTAATAAGGATCCGCTGCGTCCGAGAAAGCTTCTGCTGCACAAATATGAGATTCATAAGATCGCGGGGAAGATCGCAGAGAAGGGCTATACGATTGTTCCGCTGCGGGTCTATTTCAAAGGAAGCCTTGTCAAGGTGGAGGTCGGTCTGGCCAGAGGCAAGAAGCTCTATGATAAGCGTCAGGATATTGCCAAAAAGGACGCGAAGCGGGAAGCAGAACGGGAGTTTAAGGTGCGCAATTTTGGATGAGCATTGGCACCTAGGGTGAGAGCCCTTCATGGAACATTCGGATCATAAGGTGAGAAATTTTAGCTGAGTATAAGGAGTTTAAGGTGAAAAGCATTGGATGAAGAGAGAGAATTAAGACAGCGTATTCGGGAATTGGAGGAGCGGAATGCCAATCTTAAAGAGGCCCTTGCGGCTGCGGAGGCGGCCAATCAGGCCAAAAGCAGTTTTTTATCCAGTATGTCCCATGATATCCGTACCCCGATGAATGCGATTGTAGGAATGACAGAAATTGGCTTAACGCATATTGACGAAAAACCGCGGGTGCAGGATTGTCTGCAGAAGATCAAGACCGCGTCGGATCATTTGATGAGCCTGGTCAATGATGTGCTGGATATGTCCCGCATTGACAGCGGCCGTCTGGCTTTGAATGAGGAACCGTTTTCTTTGGCGGATTTGGTGCACGATCTGACTGTGATTATGCGCCCTCAGGCAGACCGGAAGAAGCAGGAGCTGCAGATTGAGATTGGTAAAATTGAGGAAGAATATCTGCTGGGCGATTCCTTGCGGATTCGTCAGGTTCTGGTTAATATTATTGGCAATGCGATCAAATACACGCTGGAGGAGGGCAGCATTGAGGTAGGATTTTCCCAGTGCCCCGTGCAGCCGGGCAAATTTCCCGATCAGGATCAAAAACGGGTGTGTCTCAAGTTCTGGTGCAAGGACAATGGGGTCGGGATGAGCCAGGAATTCCTGGAGCGGATTTTTGTGCCTTTTGAACGGGTGAACAATACGACGATCAATAAAATCGAAGGAACCGGGCTGGGGATGGCGATTGTCAAGAACCTGGTTGATACGATGGAAGGGCAGATTCGGGTTGAAAGCAAGGAAGGGGCCGGCAGCAGCTTCTATATTTCGCTGCCGATGACGGTCTGTGAACACGAGAAAAGGATACATAAATTGCCGAAGGGGCAGACGGTTCTGGTGGCGGACAGCCGGAAGCGGGAGTCGGATCTGGCGGCTCAATATCTGGAGCATGGCGGGCTGAAGCCGGTACAGATTGCAGACGGACTGACCGCAGTGACCTGGCTGACGGAGCAGCAGTATGAAGAGCAGATGCCCTGTGCGATGCTGCTGGGGCAGGAACTTTCGGACATGTCGGTGCTGGAGCTGGCCAGTCATGTGCGGCAGCTGGCCGGAGATGAGTTTCCGATTCTTTTGGTTTCAGAGGAGGATTGGGTGGAAATCGAATACCGCGCGTCTCGTTCCGGCGTGAATGCTTTTGTTCCCTGCCCTCTGTTTGAGAGCAGATTGCTGGAGACCCTGTCCGAATTGCTCAATGGCGGACAGAGGGAAGCGGATGACTTGGCGTTAGGAGCGGATTGCGCCGGCCAGCGGATTTTATTGGTTGAGGACAACGAACTGAACCAGGAGATCGCGATGGAGATGCTGAAAACGCTCGGAGCCGAGGTGGAGGTGGCCGGGGATGGCGCACAGGCGGTGGAAGCCTTTGCAGCTTCACCGGAAGATTATTTTGATATTATTTTTATGGATATTCAGATGCCGGTGTTAAACGGTTATGAAGCGGCAAGGAAGATTCGACGGCTGCCCCGTCTGGATGCGACGCGCGTCTGGATTGTGGCGATGACGGCCAATGCATTTGTAGAGGATATTCGTCTTTCCAGGGAGGCAGGAATGAACGAGCATTGTGCCAAACCGGTGGATCCCAAGCGTCTGCAGGAGATTTTGCGCGGCCGCCCTAAGTGTAAAGGAGTAAGGAAATGATGCAGCCTTATCAGGAGGAATATCTTGCCAATATAAAAAAAGTCTCGCTTCTCTACGTGAAACGAAAATTTGCCAATCGTTCCTTTGAACAGTTCTTACAGAACCTGCGTCAGTGCAGGGAGGAAGTGGAGCAAATCATCAAACGCAATATGCAGCTGCTGCGGGAGGGCTTATTTCCGGTTCTGGATCACATGTTTGAGGCAGAGCCGGAGGAGATTGCAGGGCTGGAGGAATTTGCCGCTTCACTGCTGCACGTTGGGGAAGAGCTGGATGTTGGATTGTTCTGCCAGATTCATAAAGCGCTGTTAAGTCTGGCCCGGCATACGAAGGATCAAAAAGCGATGATCCGTGAGCTGTATTGGCTGGGAATGGGCTACTATTATATATGCAACAAATTGGTGGGCATGGAGGATCAGGAAGGGAAAGCATATACGCTGCAGATGCGGCTGTGCTTTACGGAAGCGGCGGCTTATCTGAAATATTTTGGTGAGCTGGACGATTTTTCCACGCGTTCTTACATTGTGCGTTCCTGCGCCAATCGGTCTTTGGGAAAATTTCAATCGGCGGGAGAGAAGATTCGCATGGTCAAGCGGACGCTAGAGGTCTTGCAGGATCAGGGCTTTCAGGAAATCGAGCCGGATCTGCCCTGGGATCAGTTCATCTATCTCACCCATCAGCAGATGGCGGCCAGCATTTCCTATGACCGTGAACGGACCATGAGTGTTCGGGATATCTCCGATATTATGGAATCGGTATATTTTGTCTCCCAGCGGCAGAGACAGGAAGCAGAAGAGCGAAAGGAGCCATTGTCGGTGCGGTTTTGCTTTTCCCAGCATGCGATTGAATATTATTGCGGCATGATCAGCTTAGACGGACTACTGACGAAGATGGAGGAGCTGATTGACGCGGCGGATGTCAAGGATTTTTCAGCGCGCAATGCCTACGTCATGATTTCGCTGCCGGCGTTTTATTGCCAGTATCTGACGGATTATCCAGAACAGATTCCAAAGCGGAAGAAGTACATGGAGGGGATGTATCAGCGGGTGTTGGATTACGTCGATGCATTTCCGGAATCCTCAGAGAACGAGATGGTTTTTTATTATCTGCGCCAGCTTTCCTTTACGTTTGTCGAGACGGAGGGAAGCATTTCCTACCAGGAGTATCAGCAGAAGCTTCAGTGTCGTTTTGCGCCGCAGATTTATGTTCATTCCTGGGTGGTGGGACGGGCGGCATCAGAACTTTGCCGCATGATCGTGGAGGAGGAGCCGTCATTTTTCGACGATATTCCCTGGATTCGGGAGATCACAGAGCCGGAGAAAAAGAAAGAGATCATCCTTTCCTATGCGATGGAATGCGGACTCCATCACGATGCGGGAAAGCTTAGCTTTATGAGCCTGTATGCCCGCACAGTCCGTCAATGGTTTGAGGAAGAGTACGAGATGGCCCATCTGCATACGGTAGCGGGAGAAAAGTGTTTGAGCAAAAGACCCTCCACCGCCCGTTTTGCTGCGGTTGCGCTGGGGCATCATGACTGGTATGACGGCAGCCGCGGTTATCCGGATTCTTATCATCGGCTGGAATGTCCCTATCGGCAGATGGTGGATGTGATTGGCCTGGTGGATTGGCTGGACAATGTGACCAATGCCAATTATATGCATACCGGGATGGAGCAGTCCTTTGACCAGGCGCTGACAGCGGCCATTGAATTGGAGGGGCGGCGTTTTTCACCTCTGTTGACTGCCCGGCTTCGGGAGGAGCGAATCACCCAGCGGTTGAAAGAGGCGTTTGCCGACGGGCGCGAGGAAGCGTACCGCACGCTGTATGAAGCTACGAAGAAGGCATGAGCAAGAGGAACACGCTTAAGAAAGAATTTGGTAAAAAAAGATTTTTGTTGACATTTCCTTAAAACTGCGTATAATAAACGATAGATACCGTACCGCAAGAGACGGGCACAGACTGGTAACAGCTTTGAATGGGCGATGGTACAGCGAGTCTGACAGCGATAAGCCCTTTTTTCGTTCGGGGTTGTACTGGTTTCGACAGGGAATTGGAAGTTGGAGAAGCTATCCGCAGCTATGCGTCAAATGCAAACCTAAATATAAACGCTGAAGATAATTTAGCAATCGCTGCCTAGTTGCAGCAGTCGGCCTTAGACCACTCACAGTTTAAGAATCCGGCTTCGACGATGTGAGAAACGACATATGCTAAGCTTTGCACATATGGGCGTATAATGAAGCTACCAAAACCGGCAGGATGTCTGCTTTCGGCCGGCAGAGGGAATGACAAAGAACAGACTATGATAGTAGAAGGACAATGGAAGGTTTTTTGGACAGGGGTTCGATTCCCCTCAGCTCCATCAAGAGAATGCTTGGAAACACCAATGTTTCCGGGCATTTTTTTATTCTATAGGAAAGAACTTGTCACGCTAAAGCGTGAAAGTATCTTTCC
>CAMULB010000081.1 GCA_947089585.1 uncultured Lachnospiraceae bacterium
ATGAGGTCAAAGAGACGATGTCCAAGGAACGTCATCGGGATTTTCCGATTCTGAATGAGGACGGCAAATATGTCGGCATGATTTCGCGGCGGAATTTGCTGAATATGAAGAAAAAAAGTGTGATTCTCGTCGATCACAATGAGAAATCGCAGGCGGTGGACGGAATTGCCGGAGCCGAGATTTTAGAAATCATCGACCATCACAGGCTGGGAAGCCTGGAGACGATGTCGCCGGTCTTCTTCCGCAATCAGCCGCTGGGCTGTACCTCGACCATCATTTATCAGATGTATCAGGAGAAGGGGATTGCGATTCCCAAAAAGATTGCCGGGCTTTTGTGCTCCGCGATTATTTCCGATACGCTGATGTTCCGCTCTCCCACCTGCACGCAGATAGACCGCATGGTAGCTGAGGATTTGGCTCGGATTGCCGATGTCAACATTGAAGAATTAGCCAAAAATATGTTTCAGGCGGGGAGCGATTTCAAGAGCAAATCTCCGGAAGAGATTTTTTATCAGGATTTTAAAACCTTCTTTCTCGCCGATTTGGAGTTCGGCGTTGGCCAGATCAGCGCAATGAGCCGGGAGGAATTAGAGGAAGTGAAGGAAAAGCTGATGCCTTATCTGGATAAGGTATTAAGCGAACGGAAGCTGAATATGGTATATGTGATGCTGACGAATATTTTGGAAGAGAGCACGTACCTGATTTATCAGGGGGGGAATGCGCTGCAGATTGCAGAGCGGGCGTTTCATGTTCATCTCACAGAGGGAGGAGACAGCCTGCTGCTGCGCGGTGTCGTATCGCGAAAGAAGCAATTTATCCCGTCTGTGATGGCTGCAATGCAGGAAGAAGCGTGAGGACGGCGTTACAGGAGGGAAAAGGATGGCAAAACAACATTGGAAGCCGGGCAATATGTTGTATCCGCTGCCGGTGGTCATGGTAAGCTGTCAGCGAGAAGGAGAGCGTCCGAATATTATTACGGTAGCCTGGGCCGGAACAGTCTGTTCCGATCCGGCAATGGTATCCATTTCCGTGCGCAAGGAGCGGTATTCGTATGAGATCATCCGCGATACCAGGGAATTTGTGATCAACCTGGTGACAGAGCGTCTGGCGTTTGCCACGGATTTTTGCGGGGTTCGGTCGGGCCGGGAGGTTGATAAATTTCAAAGGATGCAGCTGACGCCTCTGGCTTCGGCCAAGGTAGGGCCTCCGGGAATTGTGGAGAGTCCGCTGAATTTGGAGTGCAGGGTAAAAGAGATTCTTCCGCTGGGATCGCACGATCTGTTTTTGGCAGAGGTGGTTGGCGTAACGGCGGAGGATGATTACATGGATCAAGACGGAAGATTTGCGTTAAACCAGACGGGCCTGGTGACATATTCCCATGGCGAGTATTTTACATTGGGAAAAAAGCTTGGTAAATTCGGTTATTCCGTGCAAAAGGAGAAGAAAGGCAGGTAACGAATTATGACAGAAGAAATCAGAAAAAGAATGGAAGATCAGGGGATGGACGTAGCAGGCGCCCTGGGGCGTATGATGGGGAACGAAGCGTTGTTTGTGCGCATTATGAAGAAATTTCTGGATGATCAGAGCTTTGGCAAGCTGAAGGATGCCCTGGCTCAGAAGGATTACGACGCGGCCTTTGAAGGGGCGCATGCATTGAAGGGCGTAGCCGGAAACCTGGGCTTGAATCCGGTGATGGAAGCGGATATCGTAATTTTGGAGAAGCTGCGTCGTAAGGAGACCGAAGGACTGGAGGCGGATTTTGAGAAGCTGAACATGCTCTATGAGGAGACCTGCGAGATTTTGAAGGAATTGTAAACGGGCGGTGTCCATCCACCGGTGTCTGTCCCGACGAAGCAGGAAAAAGTTGCTGTGAACAGGATTCTTGTGAATAGGAACGAGAAAAGAGGGGGATGGTATGAAGATAACAGAGATTTCGGATGTGACATTATTTTTAGAGACCGTGGAAGCGTGTAAAGGAAAGGTAGAGCTTGTGACGGGGGAGGGCGATCGTCTGAACCTCAAATCCAGGCTGTGCCAGTACATTTCTCTGACCAGCATTTTTTCCAATGTGGAGCGCATTCCGCAGCTGGAGATAGTGGCCGAAGAGCCGGAGGATATCGTAAGGCTTGAGCGTTTTTTGCAACAGGAAGCTTAGGCAGATAGGAGGATGCAGGATTGAATAAGGTAGCAGTGATGACAGACAGCAACAGCGGCTTTACCCAGCAGCAGGCGAAGGAAGCGGGGGTATATGTACTGCCGATGCCGTTTTTCATCAATGGGGAAACCTATTATGAAGATATTAATTTGACACAGGAGCAGTTCTATCAGAAGCTGGAGGACAATGCGGATATTTCTACGTCGATGCCGGCGGTCGGCGATTTGACCGATCTGTGGGACAAGCTTTTGGAGGAATATGAGGAAGTGGTGCATATCCCAATGTCCAGCGGCTTGAGCGGTTCCTGCGAAGCGGCGCATATGCTGGCGCAGGAGTATGAGGGAAAGGTGCAGGTGGTGAATAACCAGCGGATTTCCGTGACCCAAAAGCAATCGGTGCTGGATGCCAAGACACTGGCAGACCGGGGATGGAGCGCGCATCAGATCAAAGAATATCTGGAGGAGACAAAGTTTGATTCCAGTATTTATATTATGCTGGATACCTTGTATTACCTGAAGAAGGGCGGCAGAATCACGCCTGCTGCGGCTGCGCTGGGCACGCTGCTTAGATTGAAGCCGGTTCTGCAGATTCAGGGAGAGAAGCTGGATGCCTTTGCCAAGGCACGGACGGCGAAGCAGGGGAAAAATTTGATGCTGGGAGCGATTCAAAATGATATGGCCAATCGCTTTCAGGATCCGGAAGGAAAAGATATGTGGATCTCCCTTGCCTATACCAAGAATCTGGATACGGCAGAGGAATGGAAAAAGGAGGTGCAGGCTGCATTTCCCAACCATGAGCTGCGGATGGATCCGCTGTCCTTAAGCGTGGCCTGCCACATCGGGCCGGGGGCTTTGGCGATTACCTGCTGCAAGAAGCTGAAATAATGCGGTATGGATTTTTGCGCAAAATGACGCTGATTCCTGCAAAGGATATTCTCATTTAGGGGCTGTTGCATGAAGAAAATGCCAGAGGATACAATGAAGCATATGCTTTATCTATGCTGTATCCTGTAAACATTTTGCTTCGTGCAGCAGCCCCTTGCTGTGTTGTCCTGGCAGAACCGTTTTGGAACCGCCTGATTTGCACCATTGCGTCGTGAAACGTTCTGGTCGATGCGCCCACGGTGCCGTCGAACCTTTGCCGGGCACTGGCACGAACCAGACAATCCATTCGTTTCATTCCTGACTGGATGTACTGCCGAGCTGCCGTCTGATCTTGCGCTTCCATAACAGATAGGTGACAAGAAGCGGTACGCCGGCGCCGACCCAGGCGCAGGGACTGGCAAAGCAGACGGCCCAGAAGCCGGCCGGCTTTAACAGCAGCATGACGATGCCGATGCGGCAGATCATTTCAAAGACGCCGCTGATCATCGGCATGAAGCCGAGATCCAGCCCTTGCAGTGCGTTGCGGTAAAAGTATACCATGACCAGGAAGACGTAGAAGCAGGAAATGGTCGTGAGGTATTGTCTGGCGCACGATAAAACGGCGGCAGTAGGGGCGGAGAGGAACCAGCAGACAATGAACTCTCCAAACAGGACGGAGAGCAGCGCGGCAAAAGCGGCAGTTCCCAGCGCGATGGCAGCCCCCTTTTTCATTCCGTCAAAAATGCGTTCGTAATTTCCGGCTCCCAGGTTCTGTCCGCAGTAAGTGGAGATGGTAGTCGCCAGCGTGATCATCGGCTGCGAGGACAGCTGTTCCACCTTTGAGGCAGCGGTGTAGGAGGCGACCACGGCAGAACCAAAGACGTTGACCGCACTTTGCAGAATCATGACGCCGATGGCGGTGACCGAATAGTTGATGGCCATCGGGACGCCGATGGAGAGCATCTCCCGGCAGCTTTTGAGATCCAGACGCAGGTCCGAACGCTTGATTTTGAGGATTTCAAATTTGCGGAACATGTACAAAAAGCAGAGGGCGGCGGCAACGGTCTGAGCGATCACGGTGGCCAGCGCCGCTCCGGCCGGCCCCAAGCCGAGCGAAACAATAAAAAATAAATCCAGCAGCACATTCAAAGCGGAGGAAACGATCAGAAAATACAGCGGCGTTTTGCTGTCGCCTACGCCCCGCAGGATGGAGGAGGAAATATTAAAAAACATGGTGGCCGCAAGCCCGCCGTAGATGATGACGATGTAGCTGTTAGCCATCGAAAAAATATTTTCCGGCGTGTTTAAAAATTCCAGCAGCAGCCGGGAGCAGGCCAGTGTGAGAGCAGTCATGACAATGGAGATCAAAAGGCCCAGCATCAGGGCCACGCCGACATAGTGCTTTAAGCGCTTTTCATCTTTGGCGCCGAACGCATGGGAGATCATAACGCCGAAGCCCTGGGCGATTCCGGTCGCAAAGCCCAGCACCAGAAATACAATCGAGCCGGTGGACCCGACGGCGGCCAGCGCGTCCTCGCCGAGAAAACGTCCAACAATGATCGCATCTACCATGTTATAAAACTGCTGAAAAATATTTCCCAACAGAACGGGAATGGAGAATAAGAGAATCAGCTTCAGCGGATTCCCGGTTGTCATGTCTTTGGTCATATTTCGTTTTCTTCCTTTCCAAAATCAATGTTTTTTTCATTGGCCGCAGGGCGCAGACAGTGGCGGGCGGACGCTGCATTTTCCCTGTGCGGCATGGCGCGCTCGCGGTGCGCCAGTCAGTGCTCATCCTGGATGCGCGGCAGATTCCAACGGTAATGGGCCGCGAGCAAACGAATGAGGATGACAACGAAGGCGCTGAGCAAGATGGCAATCCGTTCGTCGAGCATGCGGTAGAGCAGGATATAGAGGAAGGCTCCGGCCAGGGAGGCACAGGCGTATATATGCTTGACGAGGACAAACGGTGTGGTGCCGCTCATGATATCTCTCAGCATGCCGCCGCCGATTCCGGTGACTAAGCCGACAAAAATGAGCAAAAAGGTGCCGAAATCCGTGGACACAGACATGGCAGTGCGGATTCCGGTCACGGTAAAAATCCCCAGTCCGATCGCATCAAAGGTGTTCATCGCCTGTTCGTAGGCGGTGAGAAAGCGGCTGTCCAACAGCTGCTTCTTCCAGTAAATGACGGCGAAAAGAAAGCAGGAGGTGACAATGGCGGCGCCTACATAGGAAAAGCTGTGAAACATTCTCGGCGGATGAATGCCCAGAATTAAATCCCGGATACAGCCCCCGCCGACGGCAGTCGTGATGCCCAGCACGAGAACGCCGAAAATATCCATGTTTTTACGTATTCCGACCAATGCCCCTGAGGAGGCAAAGGCGACGGTTCCGATCATTTCCAATAAAAAAAGAAAGCTGGTGTATTCCATAGAAAAATTCCTCCTGTCGTAAGACTGCCGCCGTGATTTGTGTGTTGGTGAAAGCGGCGAACTTCATCCGATCAAGTATACTCCATTGCACCGGGAAAAACAATCTTTTTTTTCAGGTTGTAAGTGGGACAAAAAACGCTTATAATGGGAAAGGAAAGAAGAAAGAAAACAAGACAGGAGGAGTTGGATGAAGGATACGACGAGGCGGGGATGGAAGAGGTTTGGCTATCTGGCATTGAGCCTTGTGCCGATGATCGCTTATTTGGCGCTGATGATGATCGTTTCTGCGGGGCTCTTTGCGCTGTTGGCAGTGTTTGGCGCGCTTCAGGGGGAGACGGATCTCCAAAGCTATCTTTTGAGCTACAGCATGCATGTGAGCGTCGTCTATGCCGTGCTGGGGTTGATCGTGTTCGGACTCTGGTATTATTTTGGCTGTAAAAGAAAACGGCTGGCGCCGCCAAAGGGCGTAATCGGTGTTAAGGATCTGCTTGCGCTGCTGGCCTTGGCGGTGGGGGCAAGCTTTCTGATCAGCTATCTGCTGGAGCTGGTCTATCTGGTTCTGCCGGATGTGATCGAGCAGTATACGGAATTGCTGGAGTTGGCGGGAATCGGCGAGGTGTCAGTGATGATGATCCTTTATGTAGTCATTCTGGGGCCAATCCTGGAGGAGCTGATCTACAGAGGGATTACCTTGTTTTATTGTAAACGCTTTACCACACGCTTCTGGCTGGCCAATGTAGTGCAGGCGCTGATGTTCGGCATCATGCACGGCAACCTGGTACAAGGCGCTTATGCTTTTCTATTGGGGCTTTTGCTGGGCTGGGTCTATGAAACATATCAGTCGCTTTATGCGACGATGTGGATGCATATTATGTTCAATCTGCTGGGCAGCGGCCTGATGGATGCGATCAGCCAGAGCCTGCCGTTTCCGCTTGCAGTCGTGTGGTATGCAGTCGGAACCGTGCTGTTTTTTGTCGGATTCTGGCTTGTTTGGCGGAAGAAGCGATCAGGCGGCGATTTTCTGTGATTGGAGAAAGGAGTCAGGAAATGTTATTTGTAGAATACCCCAAATGCAGCACCTGCAAAAAAGCAAAAAAGTGGCTCACGGAGCAGGGCGTGTCTTTTGCGGAGCGTCATATCGTAGAGCAGACGCCGACCGCGGCGGAATTGAAGGAATGGCAGGGAAAAAGCGGTCTGCCGCTGAAACGGTTCTTTAATACCAGCGGCATGAAATACCGCGAATTGAACCTCAAGGAGCGTTTGCAAACGATGAGCGAGGAGGAACAGCTGACACTGCTGTCCTCGGACGGAATGCTGGTGAAACGACCGATTTTGGTGACGGAAAAAGGAGCGGCTGCGGGCTTTCGCGAGGCGGAATGGGAGAAATTGATCTGAAAGAAGGAGATGCCATGTTAGCGGATTTTCCCTTGGAATTGATTATCGAGCCTCTGCTGGACTGGTTTGGCGGCCATGCCCGCACGTTGCCCTGGCGTGAGGAGGTCTCGCCTTACCGGGTTTGGGTGTCGGAAATTATGCTGCAGCAGACCAGAGTGGAAGCGGTGAAGCCGTATTTTGAGCGTTTTGTGCACCGGCTGCCCGATGTCAAGGCATTGGCCGAGTGCGAGGAAGAGGTGCTGCTCAAGCTGTGGGAGGGGCTGGGCTATTACAACCGTGTGCGCAACATGCAGGCCGCGGCCCGAACGATGATGGAAGTATACGGCGGACGGCTTCCGGCCGATTATGAGAAGCTGTTGGAATTAAAGGGCATCGGACGCTATACCGCCGGGGCGATTGCCTCGATTGCTTATCAGATTCCGGTGCCGGCGGTGGACGGAAATGTGCTGCGGGTGATCTCGCGCGTCAGCGGTGATCCCTCGGACATTATGAAACAGTCCGTGCGCAGCGCGATCGAACAGGCGCTGCTTGCGGTGATACCTAAGGAGCGGGCCGGCGATTTCAATCAGGCGCTGATGGAACTTGGCGCGACCGTATGCCTGCCGGGCGGAGAACCGCTCTGCGCTTCCTGTCCCTGGGCGGGCTTTTGCAGCGCGCACCGGGATCAGAGCTGGAACCGGCTTCCGGTCAAAAGCAAGGCCAAGCCGAGGAAGATTGAAGAGCGAACCGTATTTGTCATTCGTACCGGCGAGAAGGTGGCCTTAAACAAACGCCCCAGCGAGGGACTGCTGGCAGGACTGTATGAATTTCCCAATGTGACGGGACATCTGACAAAGGAGGAGGCGCTGGCTTGGATTAAAGAGCAGGAGATTGCCCCCATCCGAATACAGCCGCTTGCAGAGGCGAAGCATATTTTTTCGCATGTTGAATGGCGGATGGTGGGCTATGCGATTCGCGTGGATGAATTGGAGCTGCAAAAAGATCATTTTCTCTTCGTGGATGTTCAGGAGACAAGGGAGCGGTATCCGATTCCGGCGGCTTTTATAGCCTACCGCCGGACGATTGTCTGAAGGCTTGAGAGGCGGCCCAGTCGTTTGGCGCTGGATGCTTCCAGGGGCTGCCAGGAGCTTGGGCCTGTCTGGTGAAGGCTTGAGCGGCCTGCACGGTTATCGTTGTCCGCTGGCCATATATTCCGCCTTTAGGAAGCGATCCTGGACGGATATTTCCAGATTGGCGCCAAGCTGCGGGATGTGCTCGGCGGGGATCATGCCGCCAGCCATCGCCGCATGGCCGCCGCCAGTTCCAATGCCGGAGAGGGCGCGGTTGATCAGGTGGCCGGCGTGGAGATCTGTGCGTTCGTTGCGGATGGAAAAATGCAGTCCGTCCGTATTGCAGGCATAGGTGACAGCCAGCTCGACCACATCCAGCGTGAGAATAAAATCAGAGATGATGGCAATCAGGGCCTGTGTGCAGTGAAAGGGAATATAGGCAAAGCTGGTGGTGCCAAAGATCTTGATATTGGAAATGGCGGCCCCATAGGCGCGCAGATCGTCGTATTCGAGCGTGTTGGTGTACATGCTTTTGACCAGGCTCCAGTCTGCATAATCGAACAGATAATTGAACATATCCGTATCGAGCTTGGTTGTGCCTCTGGTGAAATCCGCCGTGTCCATCTTGATGCCGTAGGCCAGTGCGGAGGCTGCGGCCGGCGAGAGCGGTGTGTCTGTCTGCTGAAAATACGAAGCGATGATACTCGAACAGGCCCCCGTGAGACGAAGGTCAAAATAGGCGTAAGCATAGTGGTTGAAAATGGGATGGTGGTCGATGCAGGCGACTTCTTCGCCGACGAAATCCGTGACATTGGAGTTCAGCTTCTGCGAGTCTACCAGCACAATATAATCCGAGGGCTGCATATCGGCAATGTCCGAGCTGGAGTGCATGGTGATGCCGAACGATTCGAGCATTTTCCGCGAGCTGATGCGGTCAATGCGCCCGTCGTAGCAGAGGGAAGCGCAGACCTGATGGCGGCTTAAAAATTCCTGCAGCGCGAATGCGCTGGCGATGGCATCCGGATCAGGAAAATTATGGGTTTGAATAT
The DNA here is from genome assembly GCA_947089585.1 of uncultured Lachnospiraceae bacterium. Lineage (GTDB taxonomy): Bacteria > Bacillota > Clostridia > Lachnospirales > Lachnospiraceae > 14-2. The sequence goes on from CAMULB010000081.1 coordinate 8,947, forward strand.
AAACGGTATGGTGCTTCAACAATTCGATCAACGCGGTTGGCTGCATAACGATCCTCCCAATCTGTTGCGGTTTATACGGACAGAGAAAACAAAAAACGAAGCAGGCTGCCAGAAGGCTTTCGTCTTAGTCATACAATTAACCTTATGCTATCATATAGAAGAAAAAATGTCCATGATATTTTAGAAAGGAACAGACCAATGGAAAAGTGGGTAGTAACGGCAAAAAGTGCGGATTTTCAAGGGCTGGGAGCACATTTTTCCCTCGATCCCGTGATCGTGCGCATCATCCGCAACCGGGAAGTGATCGGCCGGGAGGCAATGGAGGAATATTTACACGGCGGTCTTTCCATGCTCCACGATCCGCGCCAGATGAAGGACATGGAAAAGGCGGCAGAGATTTTACAGCAAAAGATAGCGCAGGGGCAAAGGATTCGCATCATCGGGGATTATGACATTGATGGGATTTTGTCTACTTACATATTAACGGAAGCATTGAAAAGCTTCAACGCAAAGGTAGATTTTGACATTCCCGACCGGATTGGCGACGGGTACGGCCTCAATGAACGGCTGATTCAAAAGGCGGCGTCGGATCAGATTGACACGATTTTGACCTGCGACAACGGCATTGCCGCGTCAGCGGAGATTGCGTTGGCCAAATCACTTGGCATGACCGTGATTGTGACCGACCATCATGAGGTGCCCTATGAAGAGCAGGACGGGGCGCGCACCTACCTGCTGCCAGAGGCGGACGCTGTGGTCAATCCCAAACAGACAGACTGTGCCTACCCATTCAAGGGTCTGTGCGGGGCGGGCGTGGCTTATAAGCTGGCGCAGGTTTTGTTTGCACAGATGGGCAGAGCGGAGGCGGAGGTAGAGCAGTTTTTACCCTACGCTGCATTTGCCACGATTGGCGATGTGATGGAGCTCTTAGGAGAAAACCGCATTCTCGTCAAGGAGGGCTTAAAGCTGCTCAACCAGGCAAAGAACCGCGGCCTGCATGCCCTGATGCGGCAAAATAGCCTGATGCCGGGGGAAATCCGCGCGTATCACATCGGCTATATTCTCGGCCCCTGTCTCAATGCCAGCGGCCGGCTCGACACGGCGCTGCGCGCGCTGCGGCTTTTGCAGGCTCAGGACGAGCGAGAGGCGTTGGCGCTGGCCCAGGATTTGACGGATCTGAACACGGGGCGCAAGGAGCTGACCAACCAGGGAGTACAAGAAGCCAAAGCGCTGGCTGAGGCGGCGATCAAGGAAGGAGACAAGGTACTGGTGCTGTTTTTGCCGGACTGTCACGAAAGCTTGGCCGGAATTATCGCCGGCAGAATCCGCGAACGCTTTCATCGCCCGGTCTTTATTTTGACCAGGGCAGAGACGGGCGCAAAAGGCTCAGGCCGCTCGATTGAAGCGTACTCAATGTACGAGGAGCTCTGTAAAATCAAAGACATTTTCAGCAAATTCGGCGGTCATCCGATGGCGGCGGGATTATCCTTAGCGGAAGAGGACATCCCCCGCATGCGTGAGCGGCTCAATGCATTGACCACTCTGACCGAGGAGGACTTGATCCCTAAGGTTCGCATTGACGTTCCGATGCCCATTGATTACATTACGCCGCAGCTGGTAGAGCAGCTGTCGGTATTGGAGCCCTTTGGAAAAGGGAACGAAAAGCCGGTGTTTGCCGATAAGAATCTTTTGCTGTTGTCGGCGCGGGTATTGGGTAAGAATCAAAATGTTCTGCGTATGAAGGTCAAAAGCAGCCAGGGAACGGTTCTGGATGCGATTTATTTTGGCGATGTGGAGCAATTTCAAACATTTTTAGCGGAAAAATACACGCGGGAAGCGCAGGAGGATTTGTTTGAGGGCAGACGTCCCAAGCTGGAGCTGAGGATTCATGCTGTCTATTACCCGGAGATCAATCGGTTTAACGGCAGCGAGACGCTGCAGATTGTCGTAAAAAATTATTGTTGACCATGATTGCTTCGCGGTTTGCTAAGATATGGTTCTTATATGTAAGAAAATAGACAGTGGTCTTGCACATTTGCGAGAAAGAGAGTAAAATAAGGAAAACAAAAAAGGAGCAGATGAGATGGCGCAGAAGATATTTTCTTTTTTATCAGCCGATGGGAAAACACGGATTCATGGCGTGTGCTGGAAAACGGAGGCGGCGCAGCCAAAAGGAATTCTTCAGATTACGCACGGCATGGTGGAGTATATTGAACGGTACGAAGCGTTTGCGGAATTTATGAACCGTCAGGGATTTCTGGTGGTGGGACATGATCATCTGGGACATGGAGAATCTGTGAATTCTAAGGAGGATTGGGGGTTTTTTGTTGAAAAGCGAGGCAGCGATATCCTGGTGGAGGATATGCATAGGCTTCGCCGCATTGTGGAAAAAAAATATCCGCAGCTTCCCTATTTTATGTTGGGGCACAGTATGGGTTCCTTCTTACTGCGCAAATATTTATGCCGCTATGGAGCAAATCTTGCGGGGGCTGTGATCATGGGAACCGGGGATCAGCCGGACGCGGTGCTTTGTCTGGGCAAGGCGGTTTGCCGCCTGATGGCTGCATTTCGCGGATGGAGATACCGCAGCCCGCTGCTTCAGAAGCTGGCCTTTGCCAGCAACGAGGGCCGGTTTCGCAGTGAGAATCAAGCAAACAGCTGGCTGACGAAGGATGCAGCGATTGTAAAAGCATATTCCGAGAATCCAAAATGTACGTTTCAGTTCACGCTGAACGGATTTTACAATCTGTTTGATACGATCTGGTATGTGAAGCGCAAAAAGCATCTGGTCAGGATGCCGAAGGACTTGCCGCTGTTTTTCGTTTCCGGGGAGGAGGATCCGGTAGGCGCTTATGGCGCAGGGGTGAGACGGGTCTATCGCCTGTATCAGAAGCTGGGGATGCAGGATCTTACCATCCGTCTCTATCCGTCGGATCGCCATGAGATTTTGAATGAGCTGGATCGGGCTCAGGTCTATCAGGATCTCGCCGGCTGGATTGCAGCGAAGAGAGAGGAGCAGCAGGGCGTTTGAGAGAATGCCGGAAGAGAAGGCATCAGGGGAAGCAGAGTGTTTGAGAGAATGCCGGAAGAGAAGGCATCAGGGGAAGCAGAA
>CAMULB010000082.1 GCA_947089585.1 uncultured Lachnospiraceae bacterium
TCCGATTTGTTTATCAGCCTGGCTTGGAACGAGAGCAGAGAGGCTTTGAAAGAGCTTGTCGAGCGGACGATCCTTTATTTTTCCGGGCTGCAGCGCAGCCAGTTTCCGGACCGGAAGGTTAGCTTGATTGCGGGGATTTATTTTATTGAAGGCTCGGACGAGGATATTGATACGGCGATTGAGAATTCCAATCTGACCAGAAAGCGGATGAAGAAGCAGTATAACGGCTCCGCCTGCGAAGTGTATACCAGGGAGCTGCGGGATCAGCGGGAGGCAGAGAAGCATATCGTCAACGAATTTGAGACGGCCCTGGAGAACCGCCATTTCAAGGTGTTTATTCAGCCAAAGTTCATGCTGGATTCCATGGAATTGAGCGGTGGAGAGGCTTTGGTGCGCTGGCAGAAGCCGGACGGCAAGATGGTGTTTCCGGATCAGTTTATTCCGATCCTAGAGAAGTCGGGAGCGATTGTGCGGCTGGATTTCTTCGTATTTGAAGAGGTACTGCGTTATATGAGAAAATGGGCCATGGAGGGCAGGACGCTTCATCGGATTTCCGTTAATTTCTCCCGCAGGCATTTTGAAGGGGAAGGGATTTATAAGCGGATCTGTGAGATGACGGACGCCTATCAGGTGGATCATAAATATATTGAGGTGGAGATTACCGAGAGCATGCTGGTGTCCGGCCTGGATATTGTACATACTGAGATGAAGCTTTTGCGCGAAGCGGGATTTTCTGTGGCGATCGACGATTTTGGAACGGGCTATTCCTCGCTCAGTATGCTGCATGATATGCCGGCGGATATTGTCAAGATGGATAAGAGCTTTCTCGATAAGAACGACATGGAAGAGGAGCGGGAATTCATCGAACGGATCGGCGCATTGATCCGCAGCGTGAAGGAGGAGATTATCTTTGAAGGCGTGGAGACTCCGCAGCAGGTGGAATTTCTGGTGGACTGCGGATTCCGCTATGGACAGGGCTATTTGTACGACCGGCCGCTCCCGATTCAAGTGTTTGAAGAAAAATACATGAAATAAACGAAAACTATTGATTTTTTTCCCATACGTGATTATAGTAATAAGGAAAGATTTAGGTAACTGGTAACTGTTTGGTGATCCAGACAGTTACGGGAACTGATAAGGATTGAGTAGGAGGAAATGTTCATGAAACGATCAATGAAAACCATGGATGGTAACCATGCAGCAGCCCATGCATCCTATGCATATACGGACGTTGCAGCGATCTATCCGATTACGCCCTCTTCTGTTATGGCGGAAGCCACCGATGAATGGGCAACGCAGGGAAGGAAGAACATCTTCGGGCAGACCGTGCAGGTGACTGAGATGCAGTCGGAGGCAGGTGCTGCAGGTACGGTTCATGGTTCTTTGGCCGCAGGTGCGCTGACTACCACCTATACGGCATCCCAGGGCTTGCTTCTGATGATTCCGAACCTTTACAAGGTTGCCGGTGAGCGGCTTCCGGGTGTGTTCAATGTTTCGGCGCGTGCGATCGCCAGCCACGCATTATCCATTTTTGGCGATCATTCCGATGTGTATGCCTGCCGTCAGACCGGTGCGGCCATGCTGTGCGAGTCTTCCGTTCAGGAAGTAATGGATCTGACCCCGGTAGCGCATTGCGCTGCAATTAAAGGAAGACTGCCGTTTATCAATTTCTTCGATGGATTCCGTACCTCCCATGAGATTCAGAAGATTGAGACCTGGGATTATGAGGATCTGAAGGATATGGTGGATCTGGATGCGATTGACGCGTTCCGCAAGGATGCGCTGAATCCGAATCATCCCTGTCAGAGAGGTTCTGCACAGAATCCGGACATCTTCTTCCAGACAAGAGAAGCGTGCAACGAGGGCTACGACGCGTTGCCGGCGATCGTGCAGGAATATATGAACAAGGTCAATGAGAAGATCGGTACGAACTACAAGCTGTTCAATTACACGGGCGCTGCCGATGCGGAGCATGTGATTGTTGCCATGGGTTCTGTCTGCGATACTATTGACGAGACATTGGATTACCTGTTGGCAAAGGGTGAGAAGGTCGGCCTGGTGAAGGTACGCCTGTATCGTCCGTTCTCCAAGGAAGCGCTGATTGAGGCAATTCCGGATTCCGTGAAAAAGATCAGTGTGTTAGACCGCACCAAAGAGCCGGGCGCACTTGGCGAGCCGCTCTATCTTGACGTGGTAGCTGCACTCAAGGGCTCCAAGTTTGATGGTGTAACGATCTACAGCGGCCGTTATGGTCTTGGCTCTAAGGATACGACACCGGGACAGATCATCGCCGTATACCACAACGATGAGAAAGCGCTGTTCACAATCGGTATCATCGACGATGTGACACATCTGTCTTTGGAGGTGAAGGAAGATCCGGTGACAACACCCGAAGGAACGACCAACTGCAAGTTCTGGGGACTGGGTGCAGACGGTACGGTCGGAGCGAACAAGAACTCCATCAAGATCATCGGCGATAACACAGATATGTATGCTCAGGCTTACTTTGATTATGACTCTAAGAAGTCTGGCGGTGTGACGATGTCCCATCTGCGCTTTGGCAAGAAGCCGATCAAGTCCACCTACCTGATCAAGCAGGCGAACTTTGTGGCATGCCATAATCCTGCCTATATCCGCAAGTACAACATGGTTCAGGAGCTGGTACCCGGCGGAACCTTCCTTTTGAACTGCTCCTGGAGCGCAGACGAGTTAGACAAGCATCTGCCGGGCCAGGTGAAGAAGTATATTGCCGACAATGAGATTCAGTTCTACATCATTGACGGTGTGAAGATCGGAATTGAGACCGGCATGGGCCCGACGAGAATCAATACGATTTTGCAGTCGGCATTCTTCCAGCTGACCGGAATCATTCCCGCTGATAAGGCCAATGAGCTGATGAAGGCTGCCGCCAAAGCAACCTACGGCAAGAAGGGCGACGATGTCGTTCAGAAGAACTGGGCAGCGATCGATGCCGGAGCCAAGCAGGTGGTGAAGGTAGACGTACCCGCTTCCTGGAAGGATTGCGCACCGGAGGATCTGACCGGTGAGAAGGCAACGGGCAGCAAGCAGGATACCGTTGATTTTGTCAACAATATTCAGAAGGCAGTCAATGGACAGGAAGGCAACGCGCTTCCGGTATCTGTGGTCAAGGAATATGTGGACGGCACCACGCCCTCCGGTACTTCCGCTTACGAGAAGCGCGGAATTGCGGTCAATGTACCGATCTGGAAGCCGGAGAATTGTATCCAGTGTAACTTCTGCTCCTATGTATGTCCGCATGCCGTCATCCGTCCGGTGGTTCTGGACGAGGCAGAGGCAGCAAAGGCGCCGGAAGGCATGGACATGCTGGATATGACCGGTATGCCGGGCAAGAAATTTGCAGTCAGCGTGTCAACCTGGGATTGTACTGGATGCGGCTCCTGTGCGAATGTATGTCCGGGCAAGAAGGGTGAGAAGGCTCTGGTTATGGAGAACTTCGAGGCCAATGCAGACAGACAGAAGTATTTCGATTTCGGCTTGACGGTAGCCAAGAAGCCGGAAGTTTTGGATAAATTCAAAGAGACAACCGTAAAGGGCAGCCAGTTCAAGCAGCCGCTGTTAGAGTTCTCAGGCGCATGCGCAGGCTGTGGCGAGACTCCTTATGCGAAGCTGATTACCCAGCTGTTCGGCGATCGGATGTATATCGCCAATGCAACCGGATGTTCTTCGATCTGGGGCAACTCCTCACCCTCCACACCGTATACCGTGAATGAGCGGGGACAGGGGCCGGCATGGTCTAACTCTTTATTTGAGGATGCGGCAGAGTTCGGTTATGGTATGCTTCTGGCACAGAAAGCGCTGCGCGGCAGCCTGAAGGCGAAGATCGAGAACATCGTTGAGAATGGAGACAACGAGGATGTGAAGGCAGCTGCTAAGGTATGGCTGGAGACATACGACAGCGGTGTCACCAACGGCCCGGCAACGGATAAGCTGATTGCAGCCTTAGAGGCATGCGGATGCGAGCATGCACAGGAGATCTTGAAGGATAAGGACTTCCTGGCCAAGAAATCACAGTGGATCTTCGGTGGTGACGGCTGGGCTTATGATATCGGCTTCGGTGGCGTGGATCATGTGCTGGCAAGCGGACAGGACATCAACATCATGGTATTTGATACCGAGGTTTACTCCAATACCGGCGGACAGTCCTCCAAGGCGACGCCGACCGGCGCGATTGCTCAATTTGCAGCCGGCGGTAAGGATGTGAAGAAGAAGGATCTGGCAAGCATTGCCATGAGCTATGGTTATGTCTATGTAGCGCAGATCGCGATGGGCGCTGATTACAACCAGACCGTCAAGGCAATTGCCGAGGCGGAAGCTTATCCGGGACCGTCTCTGATCATTGCTTATGCACCCTGTATCAACCACGGCATCAAGGTCGGTATGTCCAAGGCACAGACCGAGGAGAAGAATGCGGTAGAAGCCGGTTACTGGCATATGTTCCGCTTCAATCCGGCTTTGAAGGAAGAGGGCAAGTCTGCATTTACACTGGACAGCAAGGCTCCGACCGGAGATTACAAGGCATTCCTCAACGGAGAGGTACGTTACAACGCATTGGCGAGATTCAATCCGGAGCGTGCCGAGAAGCTGTTTGACAATGCGGAGCAGAACGCAAAAGAGAGATACGAGTATTTGAATAAGCTGGTTCAATTATACGGTGCGGAGTAGACCGAAAAGAGTGAACCGGTGAGAACGGCCAGAGGATTGCCGTTCGCGGAGTGGACAATCACACAAATGAAAAGCGCCGTACTAACCGATGTTAGTGCGGCGTTTTTTACCACAATCGGTTTTGCTGCCATGAGGGGAAAAGATGAATCATTTTTTTACAAAAATGCGTTCTTGGATGAATCATATACAAAAGCAGGAAAAGACAGAAAAGACAGAGCAAAAAAACGGATTAATAGAGCGGGTTTCCGTGCTTCTAGGAGGAAATAGTATGAGTATTGCAAAGCAGAAGCAACAGCGCGGCGTGAGACTGCAGCCTTTGGATGTCATTGACGGATTTGAGGTACGGCCGGGGTTTTATAATCGGGACGGCGCAGCAGCGACACCGAGCGGTGTGAGCTTTACAATTCATTCAATGGGTGCCAGCAGCTGTACGCTGCTGTTGTTCCGCCCGCAGGAGAAGGAACCTTATGCCAGATTGAAATTTCCCGAAGCGTATCACATCGGGAATACGTATTCGATGTTAGTATTTGGCTTGAAAATTGAAGAATTTGAATATGCATTCCAAATGGATGGTCCATATGACAAAAAGGAAGGCCTGCTTTTTGACTCCAGCCATATTTTGCTGGATCCATATGCAAAAGCCGTGACCGGGCAGCGGGAATGGGGGGTAAACCCGGATAATTTTGTCTACCATGGGCGGATTGTAGAGAACAATTTTGATTGGGGTAAGATTCGTCAGCTTGAGACGCCGACGGAGGATTTGATCATATACGAAATGCATGTGCGGGGCTTTACGAAGGATGATTCTTCCGGGGTGTCGGCCAAGGGAACTTATGAAGGCTTGCGAGAGAAGATACCGTATCTCAAGGATTTGGGAATCAATGCGGTAGAGCTGATGCCGATTTTTGAATTTGACGAGATGGAAAACGCACGCATTGTAGACGGAGAGCAGCTGTATAATTATTGGGGCTACAATACGGTTTGCTTTTTTGCTCCCAATACCGGTTATTCCTCTGTGGTTGAGCACAATCATGAGGGCGATGAGCTGAAACAGCTGATTTATGATTTGAAGAAAAATGGGATTGAGGTAATTCTCGATGTCGTCTTTAACCATACGGCGGAGGGCAATGAGGACGGCCCCTGCTTTTCCTTCAAGGGAATTGACAACAATGTTTATTACATTTTGACCCCGGACGGACATTATTATAATTTCAGCGGCTGCGGCAATGTCATGAATTGCAATCATCCGGTTACGCGCCGTTTTATCATTGACTGCCTGCGCTTCTGGGTGACAGAATATCGGGTGGACGGCTTCCGCTTTGATCTGGCTTCAATTTTGACCAGAGATCAGAATGGCGAGCCGATGGCGGAGCCGCCGATTGTCCATGAGATCGCCTGCGATTCCATCTTGGGAAAGGTAAAGCTGATTGCCGAAGCCTGGGACGCGGCCGGCTTGTATCAGGTGGGGAATTTTCCGGCGTTCCGCCGCTGGTCGGAATGGAACGGCAGGTATCGGGATGATATGCGCCGCTTCCTCAAGGGAGACGGGGATATGGCACAGACGGCGATTACGCGGATTACCGGTTCTAAGGATCTGTATGACCCCTCCAAGCGGGGACGGGACGCGTCGGTTAATTTCCTCAACTGTCATGACGGCTTTACACTGTATGATATGTATGCCTATAACGTCAAGCACAATGAGAAGAACGGCTGGGACAACACCGACGGCGACAACAACGGCAACAGCTGGAACTGCGGCGTTGAGGGAGAGACGGATGATCCGCAGATTGAACAGCTGCGGCGGCGGATGGTCAAGAATGCGTTCGCGACGCTGATGCTAAGCCGGGGGCCGGCAATGTTCTATGCCGGCGACGAATTCTGCAATACGCAGTTTGGCAATAACAATGCCTATTGTCAGGATAATCTGATCTCCTGGCTGGATTGGAATCGTCTCGACACCTACCGGGAGATTCATGACTTTTTCCGTTATATGATTGCATTTCGCAAGAAATATGATGTGATTCGCAAGCCGACTAAGGGCGTGAGCTGCGGATTCCCGGAGATCAGCATTCACAACGGATATCCCTTTAACGGCGGAACGGACCAGAGTACGCGTCTGATTGGCGTCATGTATGCTGGACGGGATGAAGCGGATACACGGGACGATATTGTGTTTTACGGCATGAATGCCTTTTGGGAGCCGCTCGACATGCAGCTGCCCAATTTGCCGGAGGGGATGAAATGGAAGGTCTGCGTCAATACGTATGTGACATATGAGGACGGCAAAGACCCGGAGCCGTTGACGGATTTCCGTTATGGCAGCATCTTAAAGGTGATGCCACGCTCCGTGGTTGTGCTGACAGCGGAGCGGGATAGTTAGGCTGCGCGGGCAAAGGATTACTGAGTCTTGTCATCCTTTTGCGGCCGAAGCCATAAGAGACTTGCAGTGAGCAGCAGCGGAAAGGCAATCGCTGCTAAGATGCCGGCCCTGAGATTGCCGGAGGCGAGGTCAGAGACGGCGCCGACTAAGGTCGGCCCGCCCGAACAGCCGAGGTCTCCGGCTAAGGCTAACATGGCAAACAAGGCGGTGCCGCCGTTTTTAAAGGAGGCGGAGGCCTTGCTGAAGCTTCCCGGCCAGAGGATGCCGACCGAGAGGCCGCAGAGGGCGCATCCGAGCAGGGACAAGACGGGCCAGGGAGACAGAGCGATCCAGAGGTACGAGAGAACGCAGAGCAGGCCGCTCAGCCGCATGAAGCGGTCGAGATTGATTCTGTCTCCATATTTTCCATAAAAGGCACGGGCGCTGCCCATCAGAATGGAAAAGGCCATCGGCCCGGCGAGGTCTCCCAAGGCCTTTTGAATGCCTAAGCCCTCCTCGGCAAAGGCGGACGCCCATTGGATCACGGACTGTTCGCTGGCTCCGGCGCACACCATCAGCAGCATGAGAAGCCAAAATAATTTCTGGCGGCAGAGCTGGGCTAAGCTCATGCCGCTTTCGCCTTCTGCGGTCAGAGGGGCCAGCGGCGCTCTTAAGAACAGAAGGAAGTTCGCCAATGGCAGAAGGGCCCACAGCGCGCTTAAAATCCGCCAGTGTTCGATGCCGAATCGCTGGAAGAACAGCGTGGAGAGGAGTACGACTCCCACATGGCCCCAGCAATAAAACGAGTGCAGCAGGCTCATGGCCTTTTCCTTATGCGCGGTGGGACAGCTTTCCATGATCGGACTGATTAACACCTCGATCAGCCCGCCGCCGCATGCATAGATGACGACAGACAGCAGCAGCCCGATAAACGCGTCGGAGAACAGGGCTGGCAGGACGGTGAGTCCGATGAGTCCGGCGGCAGAAAAAATATGGGCCAGCAGAATGCAGGTGCGGCAGCCGATTTTATCCACAAAGCCGGCTGACAGCAGATCTACCAGAAGCTGCAGGCCGAAATTGATCGTAATCAGCAGGGTAATCTGCTCCAGCGGAATTTGGTATGTATGGGAAAAGGTGACAAACAAAAGAGGGGCGAAATTGTTGACTATGGCCTGGACGATATAACCCAGAAAACAGGCGCAGATCGTTTTTTGGTATGAGTGCTTCATAATTTTTTCCTCCTGTGCGCAACCGGGGCGGGATGTTTCCGCTGCGGTTTTTGCTTTTTATCATTTTTGCCAATGATCACATAATATCACATTCAGAAGGATTTGTATTTGCATTTGATCGTCATTTTATGATACGATATCACCAGAGCACCAATGGCGGCGAAAAGAAGAACCGCAGACAGAAGCGATATTTTGCGGACGGAAAGGAAATCAATTTGAAGGAGCATATCATAGAACAGATTATTCCCGGCAGTATTGCCGAGGAGCTTGCACTTGCGCCGGGCGACCGGCTGATCAGCATCAACGGCCAGGAGATAGCGGATGTATTTGACTATCATTATCTGACCAACGAGGAATATCTGACCGTACTGATCGGCAAAGCGGATGGAGAGGAATGGGAGCTGGAGATTGAGAAGGAGTACGAAGAGGATCTGGGGATTGTTTTTGCCAGCGGTCTGATGGATGAATATCGCTGCTGCCAGAACCGGTGTATTTTCTGCTTTATTGATCAGATGCCAGAGGGAATGCGCAAGACGCTGTATTTTAAAGACGACGATTCGCGGCTTTCCTTTTTGCAGGGAAACTATGTGACGCTGACCAATTTAAAAGAAGCGGATATGCAGCGGATCATCCGCTATAAGCTGGGGCCGATCAATATTTCGGTGCACACGACCAATTCCGCGCTGCGCTGTAGGATGCTGAACAACCGTTTTGCCGGCGAAGCGCTGGATAAAATTCGCCGCTTCTATGAGGCGGGCATTCCGATGAATGGCCAGATTGTGTTGTGCAAGGGAATCAATGACGGGGCGGAGCTAGACCGCACAATTGAAGCACTCGCCGGTTACTTGCCGCGGATGGAGAGCCTGTCGGTGGTGCCGGTGGGCTTAAGCCGCTACCGGCAGGGCCTGTATCCGCTTTCTCCCTTTACGAGGGAGGATGCAAAGGAGGTGCTGGCGCAAATCCATCACTGGCAGAAGATTTGTTATGAGAAGAGCGGACTTCATTTTGTTCATGCCAGCGACGAATGGTATCTGCTGGCCGGGGAAGCGCTGCCGGAGGAAGCGCGCTACGACGGATATTTACAGCTGGAAAACGGCGTCGGGATGCTGCGTCTGCTGGAGACGGAATTTTTGCAGGCGTTGGAAGAGGCCGCTGCGAGGAGCCGGGAAGCATCGGCCGGGAAGCGTGCAGAGGCCGCTGCCGCGTCAGAGCGGCCGGTGCAGGGGGAGACGACGGCGATTTCTGAATCGAACCGGCCGGTGCATCATCTTACCATCGCCACCGGTCTTTTGGCGGCGGATGCAATCCGCGCATTGACCGCTCGCTTTATGCAGTGCTTTCCACAGTATCAGGTTGAGGTGATTGCAATCAAAAATAATTTTTTTGGCGAGCAGATTACAGTCTCAGGGCTGCTGACCGGACAGGATCTGATGGAGCAGCTCAAGGGGCGCAAACTGGGCGAACGGCTGCTTTTGCCCTGTAATCTTTTGCGCAGCGGGGAAGAGGTTTTTCTCGACGATGTCACCTTGACCGACCTGAAAGGGACTTTACAAGTGCCCGTCGATATTGTAGAATCAAACGGACATCACTTTGTGGAATGTCTTTTAAAGGATGGATGGGGCCGCTGAACCAAAATCGTGTGTCAGCGGCAGAATAGGAGCGTACCATGAGTAAACCGATTGTTGCGATTGTGGGTCGTCCCAATGTTGGGAAGTCCACATTGTTTAATGCGCTGGCCAAGGAACGGATTTCCATTGTCCAGGATACGCCGGGCGTGACCAGAGACCGGATCTATGCGGATGTGACTTGGCTGAATTTGGTCTTTACCTTGATTGATACCGGCGGCATTGAGCCGGAGAGCAAGGATATTATCTTGTCCCAGATGCGGGAGCAGGCGCAGATTGCGATTGATACGGCAGACGTGATTGTGTTTATCACCGACGTGCGTCAGGGGCTGGTCGATGCGGACGGCAAGGTGGCGGACATGCTGCGCAGGAGCGGCAAGCCGGTGGTGCTGACGGTCAATAAGGTGGACAGCTTTGAGAAATTTATGCCCGATGTCTACGAATTCTACAATCTGGGCATTGGCGATCCAGTTCCCATTTCGGCTGCATCACGCCTGGGGCTGGGCGAATTGCTGGACGAGGTGACGAAGCATTTTCCCGATGATGCGGAGGAAGAGACGGAGGACGAGCGGCCGAAGGTGGCGATCGTCGGCAAGCCAAACGTGGGAAAATCCTCGCTGATCAACAAGCTGACCGGCGAGGAGCGGGTCATTGTCTCTGAGATTGCCGGTACGACGCGCGATGCGATTGATACGGAGGTATCCTATCAGGGACGGGAATATTGCTTCATTGATACGGCAGGACTGCGCAGGAAGAGCAGGATCAAGGAGGAGATTGAACGGTTCAGCATTATCCGCGCGGTGACGGCGGTGGAGCGGGCCGATGTGGTCATTCTGGTCATTGACGCGACCGAGGGCGTGACCGAGCAGGACGCCAAGATTGCCGGGATTGCCCACGAGCGGGGCAAGGGGATGATCATTGCCGTCAACAAATGGGATGCGATTGAGAAGGACGACAAGACGATTTATCAGTACACCGACCGCATTCGGGAGATTTTGAGCTTTATGCCCTATGCGGAGCTGATGTTTATTTCGGCCAGGACGGGGCAGCGGATCTACAAGCTGTTTGATGTGATTGATATGGTACTGGAAAATAACGCCCTAAGAATCCAGACCGGTGTGCTCAATGAGATTCTAAGTGAGGCGGTAGCCATGCAGCAGCCGCCCTCAGACAAGGGCAAGCGTTTGCGGCTGTATTATATGACCCAGGTATCGGTCAAGCCGCCGACCTTCGTCATTTTTGTCAACGACAAGGAATTGATGCATTTTTCGTATACCCGTTATTTGGAAAACCGCATTCGGGAGGCGTTTGGATTTCGGGGAACCTCCCTCAAATTCATCATTCGCGAGAGAAAGGAGGGATAGCGATGGCAAGTCGGCTTATCTGTCTGGCAATCGGCTATGTGCTGGGGCTGATTCAGACTGGATATTTCTATGGCAAGGCGCATCATATTGACATTCGCGAGCATGGCAGCGGGAATGCAGGAACGACCAATACCCTGCGTACCCTGGGATGGAAAGCAGGGGCTGTCACCTTTTTGGGCGATTTGTGCAAAGCGATGCTGGCGATCTGGATTGCCTGGCTTTTGTTCCACGAAAAATACCCGCAGTATGTGAAGGTGCTGCAGATGTATGGCGGACTGGGCGCTGTGCTGGGCCACAATTTTCCCTTTTATATGAAATTTAAAGGCGGAAAGGGGATCGCCTGCACCGCCGGCTTCATCCTGGCCTGCTATTGGCAGATTGCGCCGCTGTGTCTGTTTTTGTTTATCCTGGCGGTGGCGCTGACGCGCTACGTGTCATTGGGCTCAATTTTGGTCGTGTTGACATTTTTGGTGCAGCTGATCGTATTTGGACAGCTGGGAATCATTGCGCTGCCGGCGGAGAGCCGGAGTGAAGCCTATGTGCTGGGAGCGGTATTCACGCTGCTGGCGCTGTGGAAGCACCGGGCAAATATCAAGCGGCTGCTGGCCGGCGAAGAAAATAAATTTGGT
>CAMULB010000083.1 GCA_947089585.1 uncultured Lachnospiraceae bacterium
GAGAGCGGCAAGGTTGTGCTCAATGTGGCACAATTTACGCTCAATGATCTTGTTTCCTCGGTGGATGCAATCATTCGTCCGATGGCAAAGGCAAAGGGGCAGACCTTTCATGTCAAGGCGTTGGGAATCAAGCATGAATATCTGATGGGTGACGAGACAAGAATCAATCAGATTTTAATCAATTTGCTATCCAATGCGGTAAAATATACGCCTGAGGGCGGAAATATCTGGTTCCGCATTCTGGGACTGAAGCCGCATTCCAGTCAATATGAGCATATACGAATTGAGGTGGAGGACGACGGTTACGGCATGACGCCGGAGTATTTGGAGACGATTTTTGAAGCGTTTACCAGAGCTGAGAACAGCACGACCAACAAGGTGCAGGGCACCGGGCTTGGCATGGCAATTACGAAAAATATCGTAGAGCTGATGGGCGGAAGGATTGAAGTTTTCAGCGAAGTGGATCAGGGGAGCCTGTTTCGCGTGGAATTGGAGCTGCGCATTCCGGAAGGCCGTGCCGATCTGGAGTTTTGGCAGGAAAACGGAATTTCACGGGTATTGGCGATTGGCCAGGAGGAGGAGAGCTTAAAAAGTATTGAGCTTTTGATGAAGGAGAGCGGAATTACAGTGGATGCGGCCTTTGAGCTGGAGCATGCGCTGCAGCTTATAGAAGAACAAGCGGCATCATCTGGATACCAGTTGATTTTACTCGATGTGGACTCCATCGGAGACGTGACTTTTACATCAGAACAGATGGGCCTGCATTTGCAAAAACAGGCGCTGCTGCTGTATTTGACCTCGCAGGAGCAGGAGACGATGGCAGAGCAGGGACTGGTAAACGAGCAGACCGCGATTTTAGAAAAACCGTTTTTTGTATCTGCATTAAAGGAAAAGATTGTACAGCTGCGCAAGAGGTTTGGAGCGGACGAAGCAAAGGAAGCGGCGGTAAGCAGCCTGGAGGGGTTGTATTTTCTGGCGGCTGAGGATAATGAGATCAATGCCGAGATTTTGGCGGAGCTGTTGACGATGGAGGGCGCCAGATGTGAGATTGTGGAGAACGGCCAGCTGGCGGTCGAGCGTTTTGCAGATGCCGGGGAAGGAGAATTTGATGCGATCCTGATGGATGTGCAGATGCCGGTTATGAACGGGTATGAGGCGACTAAGGCCATTCGCGCTTTGGCGCGGGAGGACGCAAACACGATTCCGATTATTGCGATGACGGCGAATGCCTTTGCGGAAGACGAGCGGGAGGCGCTTAGCGCCGGGATGAATGTTCATATGGCAAAGCCGATTGAGATGGATTTGTTGAAAAAAATCGTATATCAGTATGTAGCAGGAAAGGAATAAGGAATGAGGATGTTGCCAATTTTTAAGACACGCTTTCGGGCGGTGGCAATTTGTATTACAGTAGCGGCAGTCGTTTTGCTGACCGCCTGTGGGGGCGAGGGGGAATCCAATCATGATGTGATCATTTCGGAGGAATCCAGTGATAAGGTGGTCAATCTGTTTGGGCCAATGGAAAAGTCAGACCCGGATGCGGACAACACGGCTAGAACCGCATTTGACCGAACTGTGGCGCTTGCGGAGGAGCAGTTGGATCTGATGGTGGCCTATCGAACGTATACCGCCGAGAATTATCAGGAGAAAACATACGATGATGTAGTGGTAGAACGGGTGCGCAGCTCGCTTGATGATTTCTATCTGCTGAATCCGGATACGATTCAGGTTTTGGGTACAGAAGGCAGGCTGGCAGATCTGTCCGATCTTGACAGCGCGAAGAATCTGCGGGAGGTTGTAAAGACGGCCAATACGGTGGACGGCAAGCTGGTAGCGATCCCGCAGGAGGTAGTTGCCCATGGTCTGTTCGTCAATCAGGAGCTGTTTGATCAGTACAACCTGCAGCTGCCAGAGACGCCGGAGGATTTTCTCGAATGCTGCCGGGTATTTCAGGAAAATGGAATTGAGACGCCGGTAGGGGCTAACCGCTGGTGGCTGGAGAATTTTGTGCTGGCACAGGCGTATGCAGATTTGTATAACGGCGGGAATACCGAGGAAGAGATCCGGGCGCTGAATGAGGGAACAAAGAAATACAGCGATTATATGCGTCCCGGCTTTGAATTCCTACAGGAGTTAATTGATAAAGGCTATGTAGATGCCAAGCAGGCTTATACGTATGAGGCGATCGAAGGCGAAGGGCCCGATTTTTTGGCCCAAAAGACGCCGATTGTAATGGCGTATTGGGGAGCGGCCAACACAGATACGGCCTATGGGAATCCCGATTTTGAAATGAAAGTAATCGGCTTTCCCAGCAGCCGGGGACAGATGCCGGTGGTGTCAATGACCGGGTACGGAGTCTGTGTGGATGCAGAGCACCTGCAGGACGCAAAGGATGTGCTGGATCTCATCCTTTCGGATGAAGCGCTTGCGCTCTATACTGAGACAAACAAGGTAATTTCTCCCTCAAAAAATATTGAGGTGGACTGCATTGACGCGCTGAAGCCGCTCAAGGATCAGATCGAGAAAAATGTCTACGTGCTCGGCTCCAATGCGTCGATGAAGGTGGAGCAGTGGGGCAATACGTGTTTGATTGTACGAAAGCTTTTAAACGGTGCGACGGTAGAGGAATGTATGGCGGAATTTGACCGCTTGCAGGAGGAATCTTTGGATTAAGCAGCCGGGATTGCTGCGGAAAGAGAGGAACAGACGATGACACAAACAGTAAAGGATTTGGTGGAGCGCAGAAGTGTACGCGCGTATCGGCCAGAGCAGATCAAGGAAGAACAGTTAGCAGAGATTTTGGAGGCTGGAAAATACGCGGCCAGCGGAATGGGGCGCCAGCCGGTGAAAATGGTGGTGCTGCAGGACGCCGAGACAATTGCGGCGCTGTCTGCGATGAATGCCGCGATTATGGGAGCGGATATCGACCCCTTCTACGGAGCCCCGACCGTGATTGTGGTGCTGGCCGATCGGACGGTGCCGACGCATTATGCAGACGGATGCCTGACGATGGGGAATTTGATGAATGCCGCGCATGCAGTCGGCGTCGATTCCTGCTGGATTCATCGGGCGACGGAAGAATTTGATTCCCCGGAGGGAAAGGCGTTGCTGCAGCAATGGGGAATTACAGGCGATTATGAGGGAATCGGGCACTGTATTTTGGGATATCGCAGCGGAGAATATCCGCAGGCGGCGCCCCGCAAGGAAGATATGGTCGTGCGTGTCTAAGGCATGGCAAAACGAGTAAGATCAGAAAAGATGGAAGACAGTGGGAAAAATGTCCCCGCTGCCTTGCATCTTTTTTCTTTTATTCTAAATTTTTTGTAAATGATGCGCACATCTTTTTTGGTCGGACGTTATACAAAGTGCAAAGCAACCATGCGATCGGAAGGAGGGGAAGAATGCAGCCAAATTTGGAGGAGCAGTATGATAAAATATACCGCTATTGCTATGTGAAGCTGGGTAATCGGGAGCTGGCCGAGGATCTCACGCAAGAGACGTTTCTAAAAAGCCTGGAAAGTGAACGCTTTTTGGCAGGCGGATGCCCTCTGGCCTTTCTCTACACGGTTGCCAGGAATCTGTGCATCGACGAATACCGCCGAAAGAAACCGCAGCAGATGGAAGAGGAGACGCTGGCGTTCTTTGCAGATACAGCGTCAGAGCATGTTTGGCACAGGGAGGAGCAGCTGCTGGATACGATGGTACTGCGCCAAGCATTGTTGGAGCTTGACGAACCGGAACGGGAATTGGTGTTGCTCCGCTATATCGGTGAGGTGCCGGCCGCACAGCTGGCGCAATGGTTGGGAATCTCTCGTTTTACCTTGTACCGAAGAACGAAACAAATTTTAAAAAAGCTGGAAAGGAGGCTTTCGGATGAAACGAAGCAGAAAACAACAGCTGAAAGAGGAGCTGAAACAGATCTGTGAAGTGCCAGAGCCTGTCGGCAAGGAAGCGTTTTTGACGCAATATCGGAGGCTGCAGGAGCAGGCGCTTACAGGGATGACTCGCAGCCGTAAGCAAGAGCATGAAAAGCCGCGGCAGAGGCAAACTCAGCCGTTTCAGGAGCAGTATCGAAGGCCCATGAGCCTGATGCGTCTGGTGGCGGTACAATTGACGTATTTTTCCAAATGGATGTGGCTGTTATCTGGAATCATTTTTGCGGCAGCCGTTTGGTTTCAGCAGGTGGGAGAGCTGCAGTGGGCCGTCTGTGCTTGTATTCCCTTTTTGGGGATGGTAACGGTGGAACAGAGCTTTTGCTCGCCGGTCTTTCAAATGGCGGAGCTGGAGCAGGCTGCACGCTGGTCGCTTAAAAGTGTGGCGGCGGTGCGGATGGGGCTTTTGGGCGCCGGAAATCTGGTATTTTTGCTGGCGCTGACTTTGGGGACGCAGGACGCGCGGGGGATGCAGGGATTGTTGTTTTTGGTTCCCTATCTGATGACATCGTTTGGATGTCTGCAGGTGACGCGCAGGCTGCGGGGAAAAGAAGCCGTCTATGCAGGAGCAGGCGTGGCGGCGGCGGTCAGCTGTCTGCAAATGGTGCTCTACAGCAAATTTGTCTGGCTGACACATGTGTCTTACAGCGGACTTTGGCTGGCGGTGGCGGCGGTGCTGCTGGGCGTGACCGGCAAAGAGCTGGGACGGATCCTGGGAAAAACGGAGGAATTGGTATGGAATTGAAGGTAGATCGTTTGACAAAACAGTATAAGAATAAAATTGCGGTCGATCGCGTTTCGTTCACGTTAAAGCCGGGAATTTATGGGCTTTTGGGAGAAAACGGCGCAGGAAAAACGACGCTGATGCGGATGATTTGCGGCGTGCTGGGGCCCAGCGGCGGCACCATTACCTTGGACGGTATGGACGTGTCCACGGAGGAATACCGGGCGATGCTGGGCTATCTGCCCCAGGAATTCGGTTATTATCCTGGATTCAGCGGCTGGGATTTTTTGATGTATCTGGCGGCCTTGAAGGGGCTGCAAAAGGATGAGGCCAAGGAACGGTGTCGTCAGCTGATCGAGCAGGTATCGCTGCAGGAGGTGGCCAAAAAGAAAATCAAGACGTATTCCGGAGGAATGAAGCAGAGACTGGGGATTGCTCAGGCGCTGTTGAATCAGCCCAAGCTTTTGGTTTTGGATGAGCCGACCGCGGGCTTAGATCCCAGAGAGCGGATTCGCTTTCGCAAATTGATCGAACAGACGGCGCAAAGCTGTATTGTGCTTTTATCTACCCATATCGTTTCGGATGTAGAGCAGACGGCGGATACCATTTTGATTATGAAGGGCGGGCAGTTGATTTTTGAGAAGCCGCAGACAGAAATATCAGAAGCATTGGAAAAGCTGTATATGCGAATGTTTGAAGAGAAAATGGGATGAGCGTCTGCAGGCATATGTTTGAGGAGGGAACAGGATGAGAATTTTCACGTTGACAGCCTATGAATGGAAAAAGCTGTGGAAGCGGAAAAACGTCTGGGTGACGCTGGGCGTGATGGCGGCGTTGATCGTCGGAATTGTGTGTGCCAGCCTGATTGGTTCGACCAATGCAGACGGAAAGCAGACGACGCAGATGCAGCAGATGAAAATAGAACGAGAGTATGCCAGAAGGTTAAGCGGGCGGGCGATGGACGATGCGCTTTTGGCCGAGATTCGGGCGGATGGAGGAAGCGGCGTCTATCGGCCGGTGGAGGAAGTGATTCAGTCCTTTGCCTGGAATTATGAGGATTCCAGCCCCTTGGATGAGGAGTCGCTGTATCAGGCCAGACGGGAATATCAGCAGGTATTTTTTGATGCATACCGCATGAGTCAAAAGGAGCAGAATTATTGGAAGGAATGGGAAAAGCAGTTAAAGCTGCCGATGGTGTACGGCTACGCAGGCGCCTGGGAAAATATGGTCGGCAGCTATTTGTATCTGATCGGGCTGATGATTCTGTTTTTGACCGCGATTTGCGTGCCGGGAATTTTTACGGAGGAGCACAGCCGCAGAACCGACCAGGTGATTCTTTGTACCCGCTATGGGAAAGCAGAGCTGTATTTCGGCAAAATTCTGGCCGGAAGTCTGTTTTCGATTTGCTGCTGCTGTCTGCTGCTGCTGGTTGCGCTGGTCTGTGAACTGGTGATTTATGGGCCGGATGGATTTGGTGCGGCCATCCAGCTTTCCATTGTGCAGTATGGACTGCCGCTTTCGGTAGGTGCGATGTTTCTGATTGCCGTTTTGCTGCTGCTGCTGGTGGGCCTGTTTGCCGGTATACTGGCCATGTTTTTGGCAGAGCTGACCCAAAGGTGGGTGGGAACGATGGCGGTTCTCATTGGAGCGGCTCTCGTAGAGCGCATGGTTCAGTTTCCGCCGGTGACGGATTTGATGCGCTGGCTTGGTCAGTTCTGGAATTATCTTCCGGCCAATCTGCTGCATAAAGAGAGCCTGTTCGATTTGCGTCTGGTTTCTGTGTTCGGCATTCAGCTGTCGGTCTGGCAGTTTGCGCCGGTGCTGTATCTTTTGGCGTCTGTGCTGTTGGTATGGGCCGGCAAGCGGGTCTATTGCGGCTATCAGGTGCAGGGAAGCTAACGCTGCTTCCAATCCCGCAGGAGTGACCTGTAATAGGATCGTTGCTTCGATTTGATAAAAGTGGATCAAGGGATAGACGCTTCTCTCTAAAAGTGCTATAATGAAAAAAACACAAGGATTGTGTACAGGCAAATTGGTACGGACGACAGGATGTCTTAGGGCAAATGAGGAGAGGAAGAGTTTGAAACCAGATCAGATTGCAACTATGGTGCTGAATGAAATCAGTGATATTATATATATTTCCAAGATAGACACCTATGAACTGGTTTATTTAAACCGGGCGGCCAAGGAACGCTTGGGATGTAGTAAGAAGGGACAATGGGTGGGGAAGCCTTGCTATCAGATTCTGCATGGCAGGGAGACTCCGTGTGAGTTTTGCACCAACGAGGAGCTGTTAGCGCAGGGGGAGTGTACCAGAGAGCATTACAATGAGAAGCTGGAATGTTACTTTTATTCCAAGATCAAGCTGATTACATTAGAGGGAGTAAAAGCGCGTCTGGAGATGGCCGTTGATACGACGGATTTGCGCAAGGTATCCGTGGAATTGAAGAAGAAGCTGCTGATTGAAGAGACGCTGGTACAGTGTGTGCGTACCCTGCATGAAGAAGCGGACAGTGAGACGGCGATCAATCGGCTGCTTAAGATTATTGCCGAATACCATCAAGCCGGACGATCTTATATTTTTGAGATTGATTATGAACATGAGATTGTCAATAATACGTATGAATGGTGTGAAGAAGGGATTGAACCGCAGATTGAATACCTGCAGAAGGTTCCGCTGTCGGTCATCGGCCGCTGGATGGAGCAGTTTGAGCGTCAGGGAGAATTTTTCATCACTTCGCTGAGCGGGGAGGTAGAGAAGAGCTCTGTGGAATATGAGATTTTAGAGACGCAGAGCATTGAGAGTTTGTTGGCGGCGCCGCTGAGGGTAGACGGACAGATTACCGGTTTTTTGGGCGTAGACAATCCGAAGCTGAACACGGATACGCTGGTACTTTTACAGTCGGTGGCCACATTTGTCATTGATGATATCCAAAAGCGCAAGAATGTGGTGAAGCTGTATGAATTGAGTTATGAGGATCGGCTGACTGGGGTCGGGAACCGCCATGCGTATATGGAATATTTAAGAACCTTGGAAGGCTGCAAACACAGCCTTGGCATTGTGTTTGCAGATATCAATGGCTTGAAGATTGCCAATGATACGTATGGACATGAATATGGGGATAAGATGATTAAAAGCGCGGCGCGAATTTTGAAAAGCATGCGCTGGGAGAAGATTTTCCGAATCGGCGGCGATGAATTTGTCGTGTTCTGCGTCGGTGTGAGCGAGAAGGCATTTGAGGCAGCAGTAAAACGGCTGCGGGGGATCTGCGAGCAGAATCGGAATACAACGATTTCCCTTGGTACGGTCTGGCTCAAGGAGAGCCGGAATGTAGAGGAGAAGGTGGCGCAGGCAGACCGTCTGATGTATATGGACAAACAAGTATATTATGACAAATGTCTGCAGGAGCAGAGCGCTCACGATAAGAATGTGCCGGAAGATTTGCGGAAGCTCTGCAAGAAGCATCAGGTCTTACCGGCGCAGATTCGCGTTGCTCTGCCGCAGGAAAGCGGCATGCTGCAAGGAGTACAGCGGGAAGAATTTTGCAGGGAGCTGCGGGAGCTTGGATTTTCGGTAGAGGATGAATGATGACGGCTCATTTTGCCCATGCAGCAGATAGCAATCAAAAATAAAGCGGATCCTGTGTTTGCAGCCTGCGCTCTCAGAATGTGAAGGGATTCGTCAGACCCGGTGATTGTGAACGCCACAGGTGTAAGCAGTAACCGGGTTTCTTGTTGGTTATTAAATAACAATATTGTATGTATTGCATAGAAATGGATTGTATTTTATAATAATTACAACGGATTTCACAAAGGGTTTTTCCTGGTGGAATCGCAACTATCATCAATTTATGCAAACGAAAGGAGACGCAGAAATTATGGTCAAGAGAACAATTGAGGAATTATCCACTTACAATGCACCAGGACATCATGGCTGCACCTGTATGCGCTATCACGGGAAGGACGAGACAGGCGCTTCAAAGTTCTGGGTTGGCATGAGCGTATTTTTGCCGGGCGGCGGCGCAGATTACGCATATGAGGACAACCCCCTGGAGAAGGTATATTATGTACTGGAGGGTGAGATGACCGTGACGGATAAGGACGGCAAGGAGTATGTTATCCATGCCAATGAGTCTATCTCCTTCCCGCCCAACGAGGGACGCTATCTTGAGAACAAGAGCAATCTTCCCGCAAGAATGCTGGTAATCATCAACTATCCTGAGGCATAATTGCTTCGGATATCCGGTTACATAAGACGAATTGCAATCAGTTCGGACATGAGGCTACATCAGGAACAGGGCCCGTTGGCGTTGGATCGTTCCAGAGCTTTGGGCCAATGAATCAATGATATAAAGGAGGATATTCCCAATGGTTTCTGTAAAGAAGGATTTTGTTGACAATATGTTTTCTGTAAAGGGAAAGGTAGCGCTGGTAACGGGCGCAACCGGTGCTTTGGGCAAGGTTTTGGCCAAGGCTTACGGCTATGCCGGCGCGAAGGTCATTATGACTGGACGCAGCGAGAGCAAGCTGAAGGACTTAGAGGATGAGTTTCAGGCAGAGAACATTGACTGCTGCTATGTCGTAGCAGATCCGGCCAAGGAAGAGGACGTGCAGGAGCTGATCAAAGCATCGGTAGACAAGTACGGCGAGATCAACATTTTAGCGGTTTGCCATGGCTACAACAAGCCGCAGAATATCCTTGAGCAGTCGGTAGAGGACTGGCAGTATATTATGGATGCAGACTGCAAGTCCGTGTACGTTGTCTGCAAATATGTGGCGCATCAGATGGTTGAGCAGGGCAAGGGCGGCAAGATGGTCGTTGTTACTTCCCAGCGTTCCAAACGCGGTATGGCTGGCTACACCGGATATTGTACCTCCAAGGGTGGCGCAGATCTGATGGTATCCAGCATGGCATGTGATTTGACTGCAAAATACGGCATCAATGTCAACTCCATCTGCCCGACCGTATTCCGCAGCGAGCTGACCGAGTGGATGTTTGATCCGGAATCCGCAGTATATCAGAATTTTATGAAACGTGAGCCGATTGGACGTCTGGCTGAGCCGGATGATTTCGTAGGCTTTGCATTATTCCTTTCTTCCGACGCCTCCAACTACATGACCGGCGGCAACTATGACTGCAGCGGCGGATATTTGACCTGCTAATTGCGAGGAGAGAAGAGGATGAGAGAGATTAAGAATTTTCTGGTCTGCGGCGGCGGGATGATGGGCAGCGCCATCGCCCAGATTCTGGCGGGATTGAAGGACGCGAGCGTAACCGTATACGATGTTTTTCCGGTTGATATCGAAGCAAAGATCCGCAATAACATGAAACTGCTGGTGGAGAAAGGGATCGTCACCGGGCAGGAGGTAGACGCGATTGTCGGCAAGGTCCGCTTCACTCAGGATATGCACAGCGAGGGCGTTCAGAGCGCGCAGCTGGTGGTAGAATGCGTGCTGGAAGACATGCAGATGAAGCAGGATCTGTTTGCACAGCTGGAGGAAGTGGTGGCGGAGGACACGATTTTCTGTACCAATACTTCGGTGATGAGCCCGACGGAGATCGCTTCAAAGTGCAAGCACAAGGAACGTCTCTGCGGCACCCATTTCTGGAATCCGGCTTTTCTGATTCCGCTGGTGGAGGTGGTAAAGACCGAGGATACCACCGACGAGGTTGCAGACACCGTAATGCAGGTGCTGACCGATGCCGGAAAGAAGCCGGTGCTCTGCAAAAAGGACGTGCCGGGCTTTATCGCCAACCGCATGCAGCATGCGCTGTGGCGTGAGGCGATCTCCATCGTGGAGCGGGGCATTGCCGATGCCAAGACCGTGGATGATGCCTGCAAATACAGCTTTGGCCTGCGGCTGCCGTATCTGCCGCCGCTGGTGAATTCTGATATGGTAGGCACGCAGCTGACATATAACATTCACAGCTATGTACTGAAGGACTTAGAGGATCGTCACGACGCGTCTCCGCTGTTGAAGGAGATGATTGACGGCGGCAAGCTGGGCTTTCGCGCAGAGGCAGTGGACGGTGTACGCGAGGGCTTTATGAGCTACACGGACGAAGAGATCGCGGCTAAGAACGCGGGCTTGAATGAATATCTGATCAAGATGCTGTACAACAAATAAGATGCATTTCAGAGCTGAGATGCATTTGAATCAAACATATACGGAGGTATAGAACAATGGGAAAAAAAGTTTGGGTTGACTTGACACATCCTTTCAGTGCGGAGATTCCGCGTTGGCCTTATTTTGACAAGCCAGTCATCGACAGCAAGCATTCGATGGCAAAGGGCGGCGTTTTGACACAGTATGTCGGCTGCACGATGCACACCGGAACACACTGCGATGCGCCTCGTCACGTAATGGAGCGTGAGTTTGACGGCAAGCGTGCCCGCTATACACACGAGATGCCGGTAGACGCTTACACTGGAGAAGCCGTATGTCTGGAGATCAACGTTGGACGTTGGGAGCTGATCACCGGCGAACATCTGGATGACGCCTGCAAACGCGCAGGAATCAAGCCGGAAGAGCTGGAAGGAATGGTTGTTTGCCTGAATACAGGAATGCACCGCAAATTTGACGATTCCAAGGAATATTATCACTATTCCTGCGGTACAGGCGTGGATGCCGGCAAGTGGTTCGTGGAGCACAAGGTAAAATGTGTGGCTATGGATATGCAGGCTCTGGATCATCCGCTTCACACGGCAATGGGCAACAACGGCATGACCCGTATGAACCTGCTGGGCGCTTCTGGAAGACCGATCACCGAGGAGTACAAGGAGCAGTTCGGCGAGGAAGCTTACGCAGAATTTGACAAGGAAGAGTACATCCGCATCCATGGCCAGGAAGCTTACGACAAGAAATTCGGCGAGCTGGAAGCCGTTGGCTGCTGGGGAACCTGGGAGCCCTGCCATAAGACTATGCTGGGACACGGCATTGTTGGCGTTGAGAACCTGGGCGGCGATCTGGATAAGGTGTCCGGCAAGCGCTTCCGTTTCTACTGCTTCCCGTTAAGATGGTTCATGGGCGACGGCTCCATGGCCCGCTGCGTGGCAGAGATCGACGAGGACGAAATCAACGATGTACCGGAGCGCACCTACATGTACTGTGGAACCGGCTGCCAGGATCGTGACAACTACGGATTTACCAACAAATAATTGTTGTCGGATCCCCCAAAAAGAACATAAAAAGGCTGTTTTCGGCGGTTCACAGGATCTGCCGATCAGTCCAG
>CAMULB010000084.1 GCA_947089585.1 uncultured Lachnospiraceae bacterium
GGAAGGGCAATTTAAAAAAGAAAAAATCACCTGAAAAGTACTCGGATCAGATTTTCAGGTGATTTTGCAATAATAGGCTTCTGGATTGGCATTAACATTACTTATCATAACAACTACGCTATCACTCATAGAATATCCAAAAACGCCATCATCGGTAGAGCCTGCACATCCATCTTGTGTATTAGTATTTTCTTCAGAATATCTCCTGGTTTTTGATGTAAGCCATTCAATAGAACCGAACCAATATTCTTTGTTATAAATACCTTGTTTTATGGTTCCTCTAAACATGGTTCCGCTGAATTTACATAAAACCTTTGTTCCGTTTTCAAATTCCGCTTTGGGAATTATAGCTTTATATGGCACAAATGTCTTTTCGACTCTGCATTTTTTCCACTCAAGCGCGATGGTGTCAAAGGCATTTTTCATACCCGTGTTTAGTAAAATATTATTCGGCAAATTTTTTGTAGGTATTGCGAACATTTTTTTGGCTAATATAACAATAGATTTGAGTGGTTTTCAAGTCAGCATGGCCCAGAACTGCAGCAACATCTTGAATAGGAGCACCACGATCGAGTAAATTTGTTGCTAAAGTGCGTCGGTAACGATGCGGATGTACATTTTCAATACCTGCTAATTTTCCCAACCTCTTTAAAACGGATTCAATACCAGCTTTAGACAATCTCCTATATGGGGATTTTAAAGTTGCAAAGAGACATGGATTAGAATCCTTTCTTGATAATAAGTAATCCTTCAAGTGCATGATAGCTACTTCTGTTAGATATATTTTCCGTTCTTTTGCACCTTTACCGAAAACAATTGCATCCCCTGATATAAAATCAATATCATCCCTATTTAATCCTACAACTTCTGAGACTCTGCATCCAGAAGCATATAAGAAGCTTACTATAGATAGATCCCGTGGATTTGTACATGCAGATTCGATGCGTTTCATGTCAGTAGATGAAAACGGTTTTTTTATAGTTTTTGGATATTTTATTTGCGATATAGCAAGACAAGGGTTTTTGGTAATGAAATTTTCAGCAGCAAGCCATGAAAAAAAGCTGGCAAAGCATCTTCGCATTCCATCTAAAGTATGGTTACTTACTTTTCGTTTTTGCTGATAAGTGGCTAAATAGAATCTGATATCGTAGGTTGATATTTGGTTTAAAGGTTTATCAATTGACTGGATCAGGGAATGATTCATTGAATAATACCGTTTCAAGGTTTTTGATGATTTTCCTTCAATTTGTTTTGTGAAAATAAATGTATTCAATATTCTAATAGGGGTTTCATCAATTGAAGACAATTCTGTTGTCTTTTTAATTAAATCATATTCATATAATTCCGTTACTAAAATATCTTTTAGGGTATCTAATTGGGATGCTGGTAATATATTTCTAATTTTAGCCAGTACATCGCTTATAAACTTTTCTCTTATCATTTGTATTCAACTTCTTTCTTTTTTATTAAATAAATCACATAATCTGAATTATGAGGAAATAAGTTATAAAATAGCGTATTACGTTATAATTTAACATTTTGTGTAAACTTATGACGAAAAATGTTAAATTGTAATGGAAGGGGCAGCGACGTATGATAAAAATTTTACTATCAACGAAACTTGGTGAACGAAGGTGGACACAGGCAGATTTAGCAAGGGTTACGGGAATCCGGCCAAACACGATCAATGAGTTGTACCATGAGTTGGTTGAAAGAGTGAATCTGGAACATTTAGATTTGATTTGTGAAGCTCTCGAATGCAAGCTCGATGAATTGATTGTGAGGGTACCAAATGAAAGCCCTAAAATTATACATAAAAAGAATGGTTCTCCGATTTCATCAAGTAACAAATAGTGCTGCAACACTATTTTAACTAAGAAAAGGCGTTCAATCTATGAGCGTCTTTTCTTAGTTGAGATATTATCTACATTCGATAGAATTTCTTTCTAATGACTTATTTAAAATATGAATATCCATATCATTATCTAAGTATCCCTGCAGAATGGTTTCAATGTATTGTTCAGAAGGTTTTCCAGGAAGTTGATTATTATTCATAATATATACCATGGCCTTCTTTTTCTTGCCCTCGATTGTTACCATAATATTTTTTTTGAAATAGTAATTTGGATAGCCTTCATATATGTCTAGCCTGCGTTCATCTTTGGGTTGAATATCCCATACGAGCACGGGAACTGTGGAACCCTGTTTTCTTATAATCGTGGCGTGTGAGTTCGCCTTACTTCCTCTGTAGACCAGCTCCCAGTTATTTAGTACTCCTTTTGTATATATACTTGCAGAGGGACATCGAACGGCCATCTGGGCCAGGTTAAGGTTGCTTCCGTACGCTATGTATAATTTTCCCATGATATTCCCTTTCTCTCCGTTATGCCGGTAGGACAACGTGTATATTAAGCTGCTCGGCAGGCCATGCCAGCAGATTTCTTTAAGGGGGTCATAAGATGCAGCCGGCAAGTTTTGAATTCGTTTCCATATAGGCCAAGTCGATGGGTAAGGATGTTTCTCATAAGCGTAACTTTTTTCTCAGGTGTATATCCAGCCATGGAGCGGAATACGATTTTTTCTTGTGATGTGATGGACCATGCAGATATGGCTAAACAGAACTGAATGTAAGCCTTGATTTTTCCAGCATGGAGAGTGCTGTTGAAAAGCCGGAATTCTACAGTTCCTTTGGAGAAGTAGCTGTGGAGATTAACACCGTGATAGCGAGTACTATTATAATGCTGATGGTTAATACCGCCACAATATCCGTCATTTGCGCTGCTATACCAAATTTCTTCTGCTTTATCCTTTGTGAGTTCCCGGTTCTCTTTCATGGCTTTAAGTAGATTGGAGTTGAGTTTCTGACACCACTTTGATTCTCTATTTCCAATTTCAAGTGCTTCATAAATCAGATCCTGTCGAGAGGTCATAAAATTAACCAGCCGGCGGAGAGACTGCGGCGTGTGGTTTACACCGTCAACATGGACGTGGATGCCACAACTGCTGTTTGTTTTTGCGCCGTTTTCTTTGAGTTTTCGGATTACGTTCTGGAGCAATTCTATGTCCTCATATCTTAAGGGAGGAGTAACAAATTCTACGCGGTATTCATCCTTATAGCTTCTGGTGTCATCATTAATTTGGGGACTGATGGATGAATCACGCATGATTTTCCATTTCCGAGCTTCTTGGTCTGTGATCGTGCGTGTCTGGTAGCAAGTGCTGTCTGATGCCGATGGTGTAGTGCCAAGGACTTCCGCCACAATTTTTGCAGCTTTCTTTCTGGTAATACCTGTCATTTCTACCTCTACGCCAAATAATTGATTTTTTAACATCTTATCATCTCCAATTGTTTTAAAATATTAGAATTTAATTCTGCATTATTAGTAATTATATTTTAACATATGGATGTGAAATATCAATAGTTTTTAGAATAAAATTTCAATATTTTAGAATTATATTTGTTGACAGTAGAATTTTATTTTGGTAAAATAAAAAAGAGGTGATAATTATGATTACATATAAACCGTTATGGAAAACTTTACTGGATAAAGAAATGAAAAAAATGGATCTGGTAGATGCGGGGATTGTAAGCAGAGGTACATTGGCAAAGATGGGTAAGAACCAGAAGGTGAGTCTCGATATAATTGAGAAGCTTTGCCATCACTTACATTGTAAAGTGGAGGATATATTGCTCTATGATGAAAAATCGGAACAAAAGAGACAAGATTGACAAGGCAAGAATTCAATGCTTGTAAAAGTAATGTCAAAATAATGTCACGGCACAGAAAAAAAGTCCGGAAAACCCTAATTTTAGCGGCTTTCCGGACTTTTGAACGTTATTCAAATTCAATCGTCCCCGGCGGCTTCCCCGTGCAGTCGTACACTACGCGGTTTACGCCTTTGACCTCATTAACAATCCGATTCGTCACTTTTTTCAGTACCTCCCAGGGCAGCTCTGCAGCTTCTGCCGTCATAAAATCACTGGTATGAACCGCTCGAAGCGCCACGGCATAATCGTAGGTGCGGAAATCTCCCATCACACCGACGGAGCGCATGTTGGTCAGAGCGGCAAAGTATTGCCCAAGCGTCTGATCCAGTCCGGCGGCGGCGATCTCCTCACGGTAGATGGCGTCTGACTCCTGGACGATCTGAACCTTTTCTTTGGTGACTTCGCCGATGATACGGATGCCAAGTCCGGGGCCGGGGAAGGGCTGGCGGAATACCAGGTGCCTGGGAATGCCAAGCTCTAGTCCGGCCTTTCGCACCTCATCCTTAAACAGCATGCGCAGGGGCTCAATAATCTCTTTAAAATCCACTACGTCCGGCAGACCGCCTACATTGTGGTGGGATTTGATGACGGCCGATTTGCCCAGGCCGGATTCAATGACATCCGGGTAGATCGTGCCCTGTACGAGAAAATCGACGGCGCCGATTTTTTTTGCTTCCTCTTCAAAAATACGGATAAATTCAGCGCCGATGATCTTGCGCTTTTCCTCCGGTTCCGTGATGCCCTTGAGCCGCTCAAGATAGCGCTGCTGGGCGTTGACGCGGATAAAATTCAGCTGATAGGGTCCGGTGGGGCCAAAGACGGCCTCTACCTCGTCGCCCTCATTTTTGCGCAGCAGACCATGGTCTACAAAGACGCAGGTGAGCTGTTTGCCGATCGCTTTGGAGAGCAGAACGGCGGCGACAGACGAATCTACGCCGCCGGAGAGGGCGCAGAGTACACGGCCGGCGCCGATTTTATCCTTCAGGGACTGAATGGTTGTCTCGACAAAGGAGTCCATGCGCCAGTCTCCGCTGCAGCCGCAAATGGTGTGAACGAAGTTGCCAAGCATCCGCATTCCTTCCCGTGTATGCATGACCTCCGGGTGGAATTGCGTGGCGTAGAGCTTCTTCTTTGGGTGGGCCATGGCGGCCACCGGGCAGTCCTTGGTATGGGCCGTCACATGGAACCCGTTCGGAACCTCTTTGATGTAATCGGTATGGCTCATCCAGCCGACGGTTTGCTTGGAAACACCGCAAAGCAGCGCATCCTGATCGTCGATGAACACCTCGGTGTGGCCGTATTCGCTCACAGGGGCTGTTTCCACCTTGCCGCCCAGCGTGTAGGCCACCAGCTGCGAGCCGTAGCAGATGCCGAGAATCGGGATTCCCAGCTCAAAAATCGCTGCATCGTAATGGGGGGAAGCGTCGTCGTATACGCTGTTCGGCCCGCCGGTAAATATAATTCCTTTGGGATTGGCAGCTTTGATTTCTTCCAGGGTCATTGTATAGGGGTGTACCTCACAATAGACATTGCATTCCCGTACCCGGCGTGCAATGAGCTGATTGTACTGCCCACCGAAGTCAAGAACAATCACTGTTTCCAATGTTTTTTCCTCCTGTAAAAGATTGATTGCTACTGTTTTGATGGCATCGGGCGCTTGTTTTATGGAGACGAGCCAATACCGTTCAGGGGTAAAATGGACGATTCCTGCCATCGGCAGCTTTCCATCCTTGGACGCCCGTGCTGTGAACACCATAGATAGGAACAGTAATGAATGATTTAAGCAGCCTGTACTGTTGCTGCAAAGCATTGATATGGAACATTATATATGAGCTTTTGCATATTTACAATGATTAATTTCTCAAAATTTGCAAAAAATAAACGAATCAAAAAAGTTATCTTTGCAAATGTAGGAGATTCTGTTATAATAGAAAATCATAAATATGTTTAGGAGGCACGGATATGGCGGAAGACAGGAAAGCTTATATGATAAAAGACGACAATCTGGGTGAGGTACGTATTGCCGATGAAGTGGTGGCGATCATTGCAGGGTTGGCGGCTACCGAGGTAGAAGGGGTCAGCTCGATGGCGGGCAATATTACCAATGAGCTGGTAAGCAAGCTTGGGATGAAGAACCTTTCTAAGGGAATTAAGGTAGAGGTGGCGGACGGTGTTGTCAATGTCGATGTGGCGCTGAATATTGCATTTGGCTATGCGATTCCGGATGTATCTGCCAAGGTGCAGGAGCGGGTCAAGACGGCGATTGAGAATATGACCGGGTTAGAGGTGCGCCGTGTCGATATCCGGATTGCCGCAGTCGATTTGGGCAAGAAGAACCATCGTTCTTAAAATACAGGATTCCGCTGTCAGCAGGAAGGATAAGAAGGAGTCAGAGATGAGTAGACGAGAATTAAGGGAGCAGGCGTTTAGACTGCTGTTTCGGGCGGAATTTTACGAAGGGGAAGAATTGGCCCATCAGACAGAGCTTTTTTTGGAGGAGCTTGAGGAGCGAGAAGAGAGAGATCTCACCTATATCAAATGAAAGACAAAGGCAGTCCTGGCCCATCTGGCCGAGATTGACGCGGCGATCAACGAGGCGGCTACCGGGTGGAAGACCAGCCGCATGGGCAAGGTGGATTTAACGCTTTTGCGGCTCGCCGTATATGAGATGCGATATGAGGAGGATGTTCCCACAGGGGTGGCAATCAACGAGGCGGTGGAGTTAGCCAAACGCTACGGCACTGATGATTCGGCTTCCTTTGTCAACGGAATACTGGCAAAACTGGTATGAAGAAAAATGTATATTCCGTCAGTCAGGTAAACAGCTATATCAAAAATATGTTCGCGCAGGATTTTATGATGAATCGGATCTACGTCAAGGGCGAGGTATCCAATTGCAAATATCATCCTACGGGGCATATTTATTTTACGCTTAAGGATGATGGAGGCTCCATGCGGGCGATCCTGTTTGCCGCCAACCGCAAGGGGCTCGCTTTTTCAATGAAAGATGGGGACAATGTCGTAGCTTTGGGTTCGATTGCCGTCTATGAACGCGGCGGCACCTATCAGCTGTACGCCAAGGAGATTCTGCTGGACGGAGCGGGGCTTTTGTATCAGCGGTTTGAGGCATTGAAACGGGAGCTAGAGGAGATGGGGATGTTTGCCGCAGAATATAAGCAGCCGATTCCGCGTTATGTCTCCAAGGTAGGGATTGTCACAGCTTCGACCGGGGCGGCGATTCGTGATATTCAGAACATTGCCTCCCGCAGGAATCCATTTGTACAGCTGTATCTCTATCCGGCGCTCGTGCAGGGAGAAGGGGCGGCTGCAAGCATTGTGGCGGGGATCAAAGCGTTGGATGCATTTGGCGTAGATGTGATGATTGTAGGACGCGGCGGCGGTTCAATCGAGGATCTGTGGGCGTTCAACGAGGAAGCGGTGGCGCGGGCCGTGTTTGAATGCCATACTCCGGTTATATCTGCGGTTGGTCATGAGACGGATGTGACGATTGTCGATTTCGTGGCTGATTTGCGTGCGCCCACGCCCTCGGCCGCGGCAGAGCTGGCAGTCTATGAGATCCGCGAGCTGTTGGGACAGCTGAACCAATACCAGCTGGCGCTTGACGAGGCGGCGGCGCGCTGTATTACGGCTTGTCGGGAGCGTGTGCGCTACCAGCAGCAGCGTTTTGCCCTGTTAAAGCCAGAGCATCGCATTCAGGAGAAGCGGCAGCATCATGCAGAGCTTCAAATGCGTCTGGAGGAGCTGATGGAGCAGAAGCTGACGGCGCTGCGTCATCGGTTGGCTCTTTGCGCCGGCGGGCTGGAAGGTGTATCGCCGCTGGCCCAATTGAGCCGCGGTTATGCATTTGTAACGGATGAAAACGGGAGCGTCATAACGGATGCATCCGTATTAAAGCCCCAGGATTTGCTGCATGTGCAGTTTCAAAAGGGCAGCGTACTGGCCGGCGTCACACAGGTGATCCGGGAAGAACCCAAAAGCGGCCAGGAACCGGCTGCAAGGCCGGGCGATAGAAAGCGGGCGCCGGCCGCAAAATCGGATGTGAAGCGGAATCGGAGGATCAAGGAGGAGCCGGATGGAAGC
This sequence comes from uncultured Lachnospiraceae bacterium, assembly GCA_947089585.1. Taxonomy (GTDB): domain Bacteria; phylum Bacillota; class Clostridia; order Lachnospirales; family Lachnospiraceae; genus 14-2. The sequence goes on from CAMULB010000084.1 coordinate 7,871, forward strand.
GGAGACGATACTAGGTAAGATGGAGCTGGAACACAGCGCAGAGGAAGCAAAGGATTCTACGCTGGAAGGGCTTTTAGAGGCAGTGGAGGCGATTGTGGCACGGATGCAGCAGAAGGACTTGGCACTGGAGGATTCCTTTGCGCTCTATCAGCAGGGGGTAGGGATGCTTCGTCAGTGCAGTCAGAAGATTGATCTGGTCGAAAAAAAACTGCTTTTACTGCAAGAAGAAGGGATGTGCGAAGAATTGCAGTAGCAATTCGGCAGCAGCGGGGAGCAAAAGAGAGCGGCAGCTGTTTCAAACACGGAAGAACGGAACTGATCGCCGTCCAAAACAAAGCAGAACCAATCGGAAACCGATGCCGCCCCAAATGCGGCAAAGAGAGAAGCTACATCAGAGGCAGGGAAAGGAGCAGCAGAACATGGAGCAGGAGATGGCACGCAGAGCCGGACAGATCGACGAGGTGGTCAAAAAATACCTTCCGCCGGAAGAGGGATTTCAGAGAACGGTCATAGAGGCGATGAATTACAGCGTTCTGGCCGGGGGAAAACGGCTGCGGCCGATGCTGATGCAGGAGACGTATCGTTTGTTTGGCGGCAAGTCACGGGTGATAGAGCCTTTTATGGCGGCAATTGAGATGATACACACCTACTCTCTGGTGCACGATGATCTGCCGGCGATGGATAACGACGAATATCGGCGGGGAAAGAAGACGACCCATGCGGCATATGGAGAGGCGATGGGGATTCTGGCCGGCGACGGACTGTTGAATTATGCATTTGAGACGGCGGTGCTTGCCTTTGAGATTGAGCCGGAGAACAAAAACATTGCCCGTGCACTGAAAATTTTGGCAGAAAAAGCTGGAATTTACGGTATGATCGGCGGGCAGACGGCGGATGTGAATTCCTGCGGCAGGGCGCTTGACGAAGAGCAGCTGTTGTTTATTTACCGCTTAAAGACGGGTGCGCTGTTGGAGGCATCGATGTTAATCGGCGCTCTTTTGGCCGGGGCGACCAAGAATGAACAGCGGCTGGTGGAAGGGGCGGCTCAGGATCTGGGAATGGCGTTTCAGATTCAGGATGATATTTTGGATGTCACCAGCAGCACTGAGGTGTTGGGAAAGCCCGTCGGCAGTGATGAAAAGAATCAAAAGACCACCTATGTGATGTTAAAAGGGTTGGAGCAGTCGCGGGCCGATGTGGAGATGCTCTCAAAGCAGGCCGTGCGCCGCTTAGAGAGTCTGGTGGTGAAAAATGAATTTTTGGTACAGCTGATGCTGTTCTTAAGCCACAGGGAGAAATGACGTTTATGATGCTGGAGAGAATCAACCAACCGAATGATATTAAGACCCTGTCGCCGGCAGAGCTGGAGCTTTTGGCCGGGGAGATTCGAGAATTTCTGATCGAGAAGATTTCCAAGACTGGAGGGCATTTGGCCTCGAATTTGGGCGTGGTGGAGCTGACGATGGCGCTGCACCTTACCTTTGATCTGCCCAAGGACAAGCTGGTCTGGGATGTCGGGCATCAGTCCTATACACATAAGCTTCTGACCGGTCGGCGGGCGGGCTTTGAGGAGCTGCGCAAATACGGCGGCATGAGCGGCTTTCCCAAGCGCAAGGAGAGCAGTTGCGACAGCTTTGATACCGGGCACAGTTCCACTTCGATTTCTGCGGCGTTGGGGTACGCCCAGGCACGGGAGATTCTCGATGGAGATGATTTCGTGATTGCCGTCATTGGTGACGGCGCGCTGACCGGCGGCATGGCCTTTGAGGCGTTGAACAATGCCTCCCGCTTAGAATCCAATCTGATTATCGTCTTAAACGACAACAACATGTCGATTTCCGAAAATGTCGGCGGACTTTCCCGCCACCTGGGCAATTTGCGGACAGCGGACGCATATCGCGATTTAAAGACTGGTGTGACCAATTCGCTCAACCGGATTCCGCGTTACGGCGAGCGGATGGTGGAACGGATTCGCCGTACCAAAAGCGGCATCAAGCAGCTTCTGATTCCCGGTATGCTGTTTGAAAATATGGGGATCACATATTTAGGGCCGATTGACGGCCACGACATTGACGGCATGGTGCGTACCTTCCGTGAGGCTTCGCGGGTGGACGGCGCTGTGCTCGTGCATGTGCTGACGCAGAAGGGCAGAGGCTATCCGCCGGCTGAGCGTCACCCTTCCCGCTTCCACGGGACGGACGCCTTTGAGATTGAGACCGGACTGCCGTCTAAGAAACGGGTGAAGGCCAATTATACCGACGTTTTTTCGACGGTTATGCGCAAGCTGGGCGATCGGGACGAGAAGGTGGTGGCAATCACGGCGGCTATGGCCGACGGCACCGGGCTGAAGCGGTTCCGCAACATGTTTCCGCAGCGCTTTTTTGATGTCGGCATCGCCGAGGGACATGCCGTCACCTTTGCCGCCGGCTTGGCGGCGGCGGGCTTAAAACCGGTCTGCGCAGTGTATTCTTCATTTTTACAGCGGGCGTATGATCAGATTTTGCACGATGTCTGCATTCAGGATCTGCCGGTGGTGTTTGCCATTGACCGCGCCGGGCTGGTGGGGAGCGACGGCGAGACGCATCAGGGGATTTTCGATCTGTCCTACCTTTCTTCTATTCCCAATCTTTGCATTATGGCTCCTAAGAATAAGTGGGAGCTGTCGGATATGATCAAATATGCCGTTGACTTTGCCCATCCGATTGCGGTGCGCTATCCCAGAGGCGAGGCTTACGACGGTTTAAAGGAGTTTCGTGCGCCCATTGTCTACGGCAAGAGCGAGGTGCTGTATGAGGAGTCGGAGATCGCTCTCATTGCAGTCGGGAGTATGGTCAAAACAGCCGTAGCGGTGCGGCAGTATTTAAAGGAAGCGGGCTATCAATGTACGCTGGTCAACGCACGGTTTGTCAAGCCGCTCGACGAGGAGCTGCTGCTGTCTCTGGCCGGGGAGCATCGGCTTTTGGCGACGCTGGAGGAGAATGTCTCAAACGGCGGATTTGGGGAGCGTGTCATTCACCTTCTCAGCCAGTGCAGCGCTTCGGCGCGCGTGATTTCCATTGCCATTGCCGACGAATACGTGGAACACGGCAACGTGGATATTTTGAGAAAGGAGACCGGCATTGACGCCGAGTCGATTGTCAAGCGGCTGGTGGCGGAGTATATCGGGTTAAAGGAATGAAAGAACGGTTGGACGTATTGCTGGTGCAAAAGCAGCTGGCGCCTTCGCGGGAGAAAGCAAAGGCGATGATTATGGAAGGCATTGTATTTGTCGAAGGACAGCGGGAGGACAAGGCGGGCGCGTCCTTTGAGCCGCAGGCGGCGATTGAGGTGCGGGGAAAGACGCTGCCGTATGTGAGCCGGGGCGGCTTAAAGCTGGAAAAGGCCATCGGACAGTTTGCGCTTTCCTTGACGGATTTGGTCTGTATGGACATTGGCGCTTCGACCGGCGGATTTACCGACTGTATGCTGCAAAACGGCGCAAAAAAGGTCTATGCGGTCGATGTGGGCTATGGGCAGTTTGCCTGGAAATTAAGACAGGACCCCAGGGTTGTGTGTATGGAAAAGACCAATATCCGCTATGTGCAGCCAGACCAGATCGACGAGGAGCTGGACTTTGCTTCGGTGGATGTCTCTTTTATTTCCCTGACCAAGGTTTTAGGGCCGGCGATGCAGCTGTTGAAGGAGCACGGAGAGATGGTCTGCCTGATCAAGCCCCAGTTTGAGGCCGGACGTGAAAAGGTGGGAAAAAAAGGAGTCGTCCGCGACCCGAAGGTGCATCAGGAGGTCATTGTGCGGGTGCTGGATTTTGCAAAGGAAATCGGCTTTGTCGTCCGTCATCTGGGCTTTTCACCGATCAAGGGGCCGGAAGGGAACATCGAATATCTGGTGCATCTGGAAAAGGGCGATGGGCCAAATCAGGGGGAAAAGGGCAATCAGCTGGATCAGGAGGAAAAGGTGCATGTGGATGCGGTAGT
>CAMULB010000085.1 GCA_947089585.1 uncultured Lachnospiraceae bacterium
CTTGCCCTTTAAGGCAGCTGCCACATGATCGAGAATATTCTTTCCGTTGTCACTGGTGTCGGTGGGAATCTCCCACTTCTCCAGCAATGCTCCGCTGGTCTCAAACAGACCGATCTTACAGGTGGTTCCTCCTACATCTACGCCAAAGCCATATTGTTTCATCTTTCCTTTTCCTTTCTTAAATTTCTATTGATACCCGCATGCTGCCGGTTCGGCCGTTCCTGCGCTCCGCCGGACGGTCTAATCCCGCACTCTGCCGGTAAATTCCTCTACCCGGATCCGAATCAGCGTTACAATCGAAAGCAGACGCTCATTCCATTCAAATTCCCGCTCGGAAAATTGCCGCATCAGATGCTGCATGGCATAGATCTTATCTTCTGGTTCCTGTAAAATCTCCGCCGTTCCCTTCCCCGCCACACTGGCGAACTTAAATCCAAACTGGCAGGGCAGCCTGCCCTCGATCAGCTCGTGATCACAATCCACCACAAAACCAATGTTCCCATTCTCGCGCAGCAGATCCACCTTCTTTCCATCTAAAGCCCCATGCAAATAGAAGGTCAACCTTCCCTCTTCCCAGGTATAACCGTAATTCATGGGAATCACATAGATTTCCTCTCCGTCGTGCATCCCCAGATGGATCACCTGACATCGGTCAATGATCCGAATCAATGCTTCCTGATCTGTCACCAGACGATCCTGTCTCGACATCCTTTCCTCCTAAAATAACTTCCATGCTTGTCTACCGTACCTTGCGCTTCATCTCCATCACCTTGACAAAGGCCGGATCTGCTTCCAGCACAATTGCCGTCCGCTTGCCCTCCTGATTTGTAATCAAGGTATAGACGCTGCCGCCGTCCCGTTTGCAGCAAAAATACTTTGTCTCCTGCTGGGGATCGATTTTCTTCACCATATATTCCACATCATCCAGATGAAAATGCATCTTCTTCTTGCGTCTGGCCCGGTTAAAGATCGCCGCCACATCGACGTCCCCGTCAAAATAGCAAAATTCATACTCCAAAAATGCGTGCATCTGCATCCAGGCGAACAAGCCGGCAAACAATGCCAGCCCGATCAGTGCAAATAACTGCCTGCTCATGGCATAAAACAGAAACAGCGCTACCGCTGCCCCAAGACTGGCAAACCGGCCCAGCCTGTGCCCCATGCTCTCCCCGCATTCCGCAATCCATTCCAATGGTTTCTCATTCATGCTCTGCTACACTCCTTCTTCGATTCTCAGCCGGCATATGTTCCTTGAGTTCGGCCGCCGCGGGCGCTCATTCTCCGAGCAAATACAGCAGCATCTCCCTTGCCATCTCCGGATGCTGCGCCGTATACGGAATTCCCGCCACCACATCGGCTTCGTAATATCCGTCCTGTTCCAACGGATTGCCCTTCGGCAGGCGAATTGCGCATACATATTCCTCGCCGCTCTCAGGCGCCGTTACCGTGTACAGACTGTCCTGATATTTCTCCAAAAGCTCCGCTGGCAGCACCTCGTCGATCTCCAAAAAGCCGTTTCCGGATCCGATCATATCAATGATGCCCGCATCCCCCGCCAGCAGGTCGATCTCCCCCACCAGTGTCATCGCCAAAAGCGCCTGAACAACCGTCGCATTGGTCGGATTGGCCATCTCAGTTCCGAGATACAGGCCGGCGTTGACCGCGATCGTCTCTTTCTTGGGGTTATATCCCTGCTCTGTCAGGTAACGTTCAAACACATTCCCGTTCATTCCCGCCTGCGGATATGCGTTCACCAGCGTCACATTCAGGATACTCTCCGGGTCCGGCATCACAATCCGCATCACGATATACACGATCAGCGCGACCCCCAGCGTAATTCCCAAAAGCGCCAGCTTATAATACTCCCAGATATGCTCCAGCTTGCCCCCCAGCGTCATCTCTTTAAATTTCTGTTTCTCCGTCTCCATGCTCGTTTGGCCTTTCTAAAATATCCGTGATGGTTCCATAGTAAACTTTTTTCGGAATATTTGTCAATATCCTGGGCGAAATTTATGGTTTTTTAATGAATCGTTCCTTTCTTTTGATGGTTCCGTAAAAAATTGCAGGATCCGCCGCTGCCTGCTTGTCAGAACCGCGCGCTTTGTATATAATGAATTTTATGAAAACGCGCCATTTGCTGAAAGGAGCTCCCGTTTATGGAAATACATGAGCTGATGACACACCTAAGCGAATTTTCCCTGACACTGCTGGGAAAAAAGGACTTCTCTGCCGACGTCTATTCCCTGCACTTTTACACCCCCGGCTCTGCCAGCTTTGAATCCAATATCCTTTATTTCTGTCCGGCCGACCAGATGCCGCCGCCGGACTATCCCCATACGCTGCAGCTGCTCTCCTACGGCGTCGGTTTTCAGGCCGACGCTTATCTTCATACCCATTTGAATATCCTATACTATGACAGTGATCAATCCATTGGGCCGCTGTTCAATCAGGCGCAGGCCAAAATCACGCATCTGCAGCGGGCCAACGCAGGACTGCATCTGTTCGCCAACGCTTTTTTTTCCGATCAGGGCCTGCAGCATATGGCCGATATTGCTTATGAGGTCTTTGGCAACCCGGTCTTTGTCGTCGATACCAGCTTCAAATACTTGGCGATCTCCTCCGCTTTTTCTCCAAATAATACGATTTTTGAGGAAGAGCTGGCCTCCGGCTATATTCTGGAAGCCGGCATCCGGTCGATCCGCGAAGCCAATCTGGATGAAAAAATACGCAGCTCAAGCAAGCCCTATTACTTTGTCACACCGCTGCATGGAACCGGCATGCTGATCGCCCCGGTCAAAATCCACGGCATTGAGGTGGCGAAGGTCATGCTGTATGAATCGTTAAAGCCGATCACAGACATAGACTCGCTGCTGTTATCCCGGCTGTCGCGCTTTATTTCCATGGAGCTGCAAAAGGACAGCTTTTACAATCAGAACCGCGATGTGATGTTTTCCTATTTTCTGGCGGATTTGCTGGAAAACCCGGAAACCAACTATCCCAGTGTGCGTGAGCGGCTGCACATTTTGGGCTTTAACCTCAAGGAGGACCTGTACATTATGACGATTTCCGCCTCCAGCTACCGGGAGGCCAATGCCAAGCTGGAGGTCATTGTGCGCGAATTAAACAGCATTCTCACCGGCTCGATCTATGCCATTTACGAAAATACGCTGGTGATGCTGTTCTCACGCTCGCGGGAAAACGGGCTTTCCGCCTATGAGCTTCATACGTTAGAGCATTATCTGCGCAACAACTCGCTCACGGCCGGAATGAGCAACTTTTTTACCGATCTCAAATCCGCGCGGCGTTTTTATCTCCAGGCAAAAAAAGCGGCCGAGGTGGGACGCCGCCTGCAGGAAGAAGGCCCGATCCACTACTATTCTACCGCCTATTTCTATCATATTATGGAGATTTGCGAAAAAGAGGAGGATTTGCAGTATTTCATCCATCCCGCAATGATGAAGCTGTTATACCACGACCGGGAACGTCACTCTGAGCTCTTAAAAACGATGTATTATTTTCTCAAAACACCGGGCAATCCGGCCCATACTGCCGAAAATCTCCACATCCACAAAAACACACTGCTCTACCGGATGAACAAGATCAAGACGCTCACCGGCTGCGGCCTAGAGGACGGAGACGAGATTATGTCGCTGGGACTGTCTTACAAATTAATGCGGTACTTAAAGATGCTCCCGGAAGAATGAACCGATACAGGTAAAGTCAACACCCGTGCGGCGGCAAACCATGCTCGCTGTCGTACTGAAACAGATGGAGGAACCGACATGAACGAACGTGTGCTGCTGGTGGAGGACGATCCGGCGATTGTCTCCAACCTAACGGAATTTTTACAAAAAGAAGGATTTTTCGTCGCCAATGCCGACGGACAGACGCAGGCCTTAAAACGCCTTGAGGAACAAGCCTTCGATCTGGTACTGTTAGACGTCTCTCTAAAGGACGGCAACGGCTTTGGCGTCTGCACCGCGATCAAGGGCTCCTGGAATCTCCCGGTCATTTTTCTCACGGCCTCAGGCGATGAATACAGCGTCGTCACCGGACTGGACTTAGGCGCCGACGATTACATTGCCAAGCCCTTTCGTCCCAGAGAATTGATCTCGCGGATGAAAAGTGTGCTGCGCCGCTATTCCGGCTCCCTGCAGCCGCTTTTGGAATATGAAACGCTCTGCGTCGATACCGCGCGGGCCCTTGTGTCCAAAAACGGGCAGGAAATTCTCTTATCCGCCCTCGAATACCGGCTGCTTTTATATTTCTTTACCAACCGCGGGCTTGTGCTCTCCCGCGAAAAGCTTTTGATGGAGATCTGGGACGCTGCCGGCGAGTTTGTCAACGACAACACATTGACGGTCTACATCAAGCGGATCCGGGAAAAAATCGAGGACGATCCCGCCAACCCCAGCATCATCAAAACCGTAAGGGGTTTGGGCTATAAGCTTGGTTAAAACCGTTTCCCACGACCAGCTGCGAGCGCGTGTTTGAGCAGCCATTCCCGTCCTCTGCATCTTTCACGGGCTGTGGAATTCATCGGTCAGAAAGCAATTTTCAGACACGCGCTCGTACAGACAGGAGGCCAATCTATGCACTTTTTCCGCAACCCTGAAATCAAACGTGATCTTGCGCTGCACATCGGCATGATCCTTTTTTTCACGGCAGCCGGCTTTATCTTCGGCTCTTTCTTTTTGGTGCGGGGTCGTTTTATAAGCGTAGGCAGCGCTTATATCGACAATTCCTTCTCCCTGCGCGCCGGTTTTTTATCCGCCTGCTTTGCCTTTTTCCTCTGTCTTGCCTTTACCCTGCTTCACCTGTCGGTTACATTTTTCCGCTACCGCAGCATCCGTCTGCTCTGTCAGGAAATCGACCAGATCCTGCACAACGAAGCGCCTGTGCATTTTTCAGATTATCAGGAGGGCGAACTGGCAATCCTTCGCGTTGAGATCGGCAAGCTGCTCGTGCGTCTGACCGAGCAATCCGAAGCGCTGCAGACAGACAAACAGAATCTGGCCGCTTCGTTAGCGGATATCTCCCACCAGATCCGCACGCCGCTGACCTCCATCCGCCTGGTTCTATCGCTGCTCACAGACCCCAATCTTACCGAATGCAAGCGCCGGGAGCTGGTGCATCAGCTCTCGCGGCTCATTTCCCGCATTGACTGGCTGATTGAAGCGCTGCTCAAGCTCTCGCGGCTCGATGCCGGAACCGTCATTCTCAAGCCGGAAAATGTCCCCGTAGCCAAATTGGTCGCCGCAGCCTCTGAACCTCTGGCCATCGCAATGGAGCTTCGCGACCAGCAATTCTCCTTCGTTCCCAAGACGCACCGCGAGTCTTTTGTCGGCGACTTTTCCTGGACAGCAGAAGCGCTGGGTAACATTCTCAAAAACTGCATGGAGCACACCCCAACCGGCGGCCAGATCCAGGTATCCGCTTCGGAAAACGCGATTTTTACGGAGCTGATTGTCGAGGACAACGGGCCAGGCTTCACCGCGCAGGATCTGCCCCATCTGTTTGAACGTTTTTACAAGGGGGCCGCGTCCGATCAGGAAAGCGTCGGCATCGGCCTGGCTTTATCGCGGATGATTCTCGTTCGCCAAAACGCCACCATCAAAGCCGAGAACCGTCCGGGCGGCGGCGCGCGCTTTATCCTCCACTTCTATCCCCCTTCTGGAACCGTATAGCGCCGTTGTTGTCTTCGCAAAGCGATGGTTTTCCTGTCGTATTTCGCCGTATTTTGTCGCTTTTCATCGCTATGAGCCAAACGGGCGCCTTCTTTTTCAACTGTCGTATTCTGTCGCTTTTCGTCGCTATGAGCCAAGCGGGCGCCTTCTTTTTCAAATATGACAGATTTGTCACCGAAAAGTCATGACAGAGTCATTTTCTCCCTTTACAATACAACTACAATCAAAGAAACAACCTCGCAGCATGCGCCAGAGCTTTGATGGCAAAAACGGTCTGTACCATAGCGGCAGAAACTGCCTGTAGCAAGCGGCAGCAGCCCACAGACCTGCCAAAAAGCTCCTCCGATGGGGCTGTCTGGCTCATAGTCCGCGAAAGCAAAACATTTTTGTGGAGGTAATTATGGAACTCTTAAAAGTAGATCATCTGACAAAAATATATGGCAAGGGTGAAAACCGTGTCTTTGCCTTAAACGATGTGTCTTTTTCCGTCAACAAGGGAGAATTCGTCGCCATCATCGGGCCTTCCGGTTCTGGAAAATCCACGCTGCTGCACATTTTGGGCGGCGTTGACCGGCCCACCGACGGCACGGTCTATCTCGACGGCAGCAACGTATACGCCCAAAACGAAGCGCAGCTGGCCGTATTCCGCCGTCGCCAGGTGGGGCTGATTTACCAGTTCTACAACCTGATTCCGGTGCTCAATGTCACTGAGAACATGACGCTTCCGGTACTGATGGACGGGCGCAAAATCAATCAGGAGCGTCTCACGGAGCTGCTCTCCATCTTAAGTCTAAAGGGGCGCGAGGGCCATCTGCCCAACCAGCTTTCCGGCGGACAGCAGCAGCGCGTCTCGATCGGACGGGCGCTGATGAACGCCCCCGCCGTCGTATTGGCAGACGAACCCACCGGCAATCTCGATTCCAAGAACAGCCAGGAGATTATTTCTCTGTTGAAGTATAGCAATCAAAAATATAATCAAACTTTAATTATTATTACACACGATGAAAATATTGCACTTCAAGCCGATCGTATTATCGCGATTGAAGATGGCAAAATCACAAGGGATGAGGTGATCCGTCCATGAGTATCTTTCAGAAGGTAACACTCAAAACATTAAAGGAAAATAAGACGCGAACCATTGTCACCATCATTGGGATCATTTTATCCCTCTCCATGTTTACAGCCGTGACCACCAGCATTTCCTCCTTTCAGCATCATCTGCTGACCGTGGCGAAGGTGCGGGAAGGCGACTGGCATGTCTGTGTGCCTGCCGCATCGAACGCCCCTTCGTCGCTCCCTGAGCAGAGCGCGATCAATGCTGCCTCTTTCCTGGAGCAGATCGGATATGCAAAATTAAAAGACGGTTCAAATCCCGACAAGCCTTATCTGTTTCTCGGCGGTATGGACGCAAATGCCGAGGGAATTCTCCCCTTGCTTGTCACGGACGGCCGCCTGCCCAAAACAGATTCGGAACTGTTGATCCCGGAACATCTTGCTTACAATGGCAACGTTGTCTACCAGCTGGGCGATACCATCACCTTAGAAGTCGGGCATCGCACCTCCAGAAATACGGATGGAACAGAAAGCGTCCTCTGGCAGGACACCCCTTATCTGTACACAGAAGAGGAGCAGCTGAAAATGCGCAAAAGCAAGGCTGAAGCGGACGGGGATGATGTAGAAACGGATTCCGATGTAGACGAGAATGATGCCTATACGGATGCGGAAGATGCCGACGCGGACGAGGATCATGCCCTTACGGATGCGGAAGATGCCGACACGGATTCCGATGCAGACGAAGCAGCGTCCTCCAGCACAGACTCCGACCGCGACGCGCTGTACGAAACTGAGCCGACAGAGGTCGAAGCATTTGAGACTGACTTTACCAAAACCTACACCGTCGTTGGATTTTATTCCCGTCCGTCGATTGAAAAATACGACGCACCAGGATACACGGCTCTGACGATCAGCGGAGAGAGGAACGCTTCTTTGCCTTCCTCGTATACTGCCTACCTCCGATTTCAGAATCCCAAGGATGCATTGCCCTGGTTAGGCCTCCACTATTCTGCTGTCGCAGGCACCGACAGCAACAGTGATCTGCTGCGCATGTATGCAGCTTCCTATGAATCCTCCTACAATCAGGTGCTCTATGGACTGGGAGCTATTTTAATCCTGATTATATTATTTGGATCCATTTCGCTGATCTATAATGCTTTTTCTATTTCAGTGACAGAACGAACCAAACAGTTCGGCTTGCTGGCCTCCTTGGGCGCCACCAAAAAACAGCTGGTTCACAGCGTGCTGTTTGAAGCCTTTGCGCTTTGCATCATCGGAATTCCGCTTGGGATTCTGGCCGGAGTTGCCGGGATCGGCATTACCTTTTCCTTTGTCGGAAGCTCAATGTCCAAAATTCTCTGGGGTGATTTGTCTGTCGCTCTCACACTGCATGCAACGCCCTGGGCGATCCTTATTGCATCCTTGATCGGACTTGGCACGGTATTAATCTCGGCCTACCTTCCGGCCCGACGCAGCGCAAAGCTGTCCCCGATTGAGGCAATCCGCATGACCTCGGACATCGCAATCCGCCCCGGCAAAGTTCGCACTATGAAGCTGACCTATCGCCTGTTCGGCCTCTCAGGTATGCTGGCCTCCAAGAATTTTAAACGAAACCGCAGAAAATACCGGGCTACCGTGCTCTCCCTGTTTGTCAGTGTTGTCCTGTTCATCTCCGCCAGCAGCTTTTGTTCTTATCTGCTGAAAGGCGCTGAGAGCATTATCTCAGATTCCGGCTTCGACATCGTCTACTATCGCTACTCACACACCGCAGGCGACGCAGACGATCCCGAAGAGGACTCAGAGAGGCTTTCCGATGCAGAGCTGCTGAAACAGCTATCCGCCCTGGAAAAAGTCGAGTATGCCGCATACGTCAAGGACATGACTTCCTCTGTCACAATTCCCCGCAGCTCTTTAAGTGAGGAATACCGCGCATACTTAGAACAGATTGCAGAAGAGCCCATCCAGTCGGACTCACTTACCACAAGCGCTACGCTCCTTTTTATTGACGACAGCTCCTTTGCATCCTATTTGGCGGAAAATGGCATTCAAAGCGAGGATTACCTCAATGTCAAACAGCCGCCGGCAATCGTTTTCGACTTCGTTCGCATGTATCACGGAGATTCGGATCAATATTCTGCGTTCCATACCTTAAACGGCAAGGCTTCCTCCTTAGAGCTCCTGCGGATCGAGCCGCAGCAAGGCTATCGTTACGTCAGCACGTACATTTCCGATGAGGAAGAGCTCACCTCCTTTTTTGAAAGTAAAAGCGATTCGTCCGAATCATTTTTGGAGCTTCCAGTCACGGAATGCTCAACGCCGGTTCCCATAACGATTGGAGCCATGCCAGAGCAGGCGCCGTTCTTTCTCGGCGAACGTTTCTCCAACGGCCTGACACTGGTCTACCCCATCCGCGCAATGGAAGCCGTCATCGGCCCTGCACAGATGGAGGGAGCTGCTTTCGACGACAACGTGGAATTTTATTTTCAAGCAGCGGATCACGCGCAGGCAACCTCGGATATCTCCGAGCTGCTGACAGAGCTGGGCTTAAGCAACAACGCCGTATACGATTACGCGGAAAGCGCCGCACAGCAGCGGAGCATGTTCATGATTATTACCGTATTTTCCTACGGCTTCATTATTTTGATCTCATTGATCGCCATTGCCAATGTGTTCAACACGATTTCGACCAACATCCAGCTGCGCAAACGAGAATTCGCAATGCTGAAATCTACCGGTATGACACCGAAGGGCTTTCGGGTGATGATGTGCTATGAATGTCTGCTGTACGGCGTAAAAAGCCTGCTGTTTGGGCTTCCAGTCTCTCTTTTGGTCACTTACCGCATCTACCGCAGTGTGTCCGCCGGCTGGGCTACCGGATTCTATGTGCCCTGGTACAGTCTGTTTATCGCCATCGGCAGCGTCTTTCTGGTGGTCGGGAGTACCATGATTTATTCAATGCACAAGATCGGGCGGGAAAATATTATGGATCATTTAAAAAATGAAAATGCCTGATCCGGCATTCCCCTTTTCCTGTTTCTGTGCTATACTCATTTCTATCATCGGCATTTATAGAGCCTTGTCTCTATAGATGCCGCCCTTTTCCACAGATGCCGCACCATTCACCAGATCTTTCCTTGCAGGAGACGCCCCATGAATATGATCCAGATGAAATATTTTATCACCGCCGCGAAATGTCTCAATTTCACCAAAGCGGCCGATCAGCTCTTTATCACACAGCCGGCCTTGAGCCGTCAGATCGCCGCAATGGAAAGCGAGCTTAATATGCAGCTCTTTGTACGCAATAACCGCCAGGTCAAGCTGACACCGGCGGCTGTTGTTCTGCTAGAGGAATTTGAGAAAATATATCACGATTATAATTTAGCAATCGCCAGAGCCGCCAACAGCTTTGCCGGTGTCAGCGGCGAACTGAACATTGGAATTCTGGAAGGCGCCTACGTGGGCGATCTGTTCCCCGGCGTACTGCGTCATTTTGCGGAATTTTACCCTCAAGTCAAAATCAATCTGCGCAATTACAGCTTCAATGCTCTGGTTGAAAAGCTATACAGCGGCGAGCTGGATCTGATTATTACACTGCTGTTTGACGTTCAGCTGCGGGACAAGCTGCAATATGAAGTCATCGAGCACACACGCGACTGCGTGGTCGTGCACAAGGATCACCGGCTGGCCGAAGCACGGTACGTCAAATTATCCGATTTTCAGGATGAGACCATTTTGATGGTTTCGCCCGAAGATTCCGAGATGTCGCCCAAGCTAATTCTGGACGCCTGCAAAAGCTGCGGCTTTTGTCCGAAGGTCAAATTCGCCTCCTCCTTACAGGAGGAAATGCTGTGGGTGGAAGCCGGCGTCGGCGTCTGTATCCTCGATACGCGCAACAGCCTGTACAAAAATACCTCCGTCCGTTTTCTAAATGTAGACCCGATCAGCGATCCCAGCCTGACGCTGGCCTGGAATGTCGATCATTATAATCCGATGAAAGGAATTTTTAAGGATAATTTTCTAAAAAACTGCTGACCCTAGCGGCTCTGTTTGTTCCAGCGACAGGACATGCGCCCCTGCGCCAAACAAAAAGAAAAAATCTCCTTTTTACACAAACACAAGCGCTTTGGGCTGTCTATCGTGTGCTTTAGAAAAATTAATTCATTTTTTGTTTTAGAATTATTTTCTTTGTTTTATTGATCTGATTTCATTTATTAAATCTATATTTTTCTTTTTTATTTCTTATTTTCTATTATTTTTTATTCGTCTCATGCCTTTTATTTTTCATGTGCATGGTCATAGAGCTTCTGAATCTCCGGCGGGAGATGATTTGGAACCAGCTCATTTAAATGATCCTCGTTGCCGTCTTGCATCGCCTGCTCATAATACCAGCATTTAAAGCGAATCATATCCAATACCCGCTCCAGCTTGGCGATCTCCTGCTCCACAATCTCTTTGCGCCGCAGGAACAATTCTCTTCGCTGAGCATAGGTGTCGCTGCCCTTTGAACACCATTCCATAAATAATTTGATATCCTTAATCTCCAATCCCGACTTTTTCAGACATTCGATGACGCGCAGCGCCTCGATCTCCTTGGGGCCGAATTGACGAATCCCCGAAGAACGCTTCAGGTCGGGGAACAGTCCCTCTTTATCATAGTAGCGAATGGTCGAAACCGGAAGCTGAAACATTTCTGCTATTTGTCCGATGGTATACATTTTATTCTTCCTCCCCAAAGTCGAAAAATCCCAATACCTAAAGTCAGATTCAGGTATTGGGATGATTATAGCACCGAGGAACAGCGCTGTCAATTGACCAAGGAGTTGTCGTATATGCGCTCGGAGGTATCGTATATGCTCCCGGAGGAAGCATTGGATTTGATTGGGGAGTGGGGCGATATTTGTCTAAGGCTTCCCAACGCTCTGCGCTCATCCTTGCTTATACCGTTAAGCCCATCATGCGTTCTTCCTTACTGGGATTTAACTGTCGCCGTGCTCACCAGCTCCTGTGCAATGCGAACCGCCCCCATCCCGTCAACCACACGCTGCATCCGC
>CAMULB010000086.1 GCA_947089585.1 uncultured Lachnospiraceae bacterium
GCTGATAAAAATTCTGCGCCATCACGCATTTGGTCGCCTTGGCAAAGCAGTCCATCGTCTCCGCGCTCTGGAGCAGATCATAATCCATCTCGGCAATTTTCTGAAACAGCCGGATCACACCCTCATATTCCAGCGTCTTGGTCTGTTTCTCCAGCTTCGAGGCCGTCATTTGCTCCAACAGGCCCAAAATCAAGGATAACGCCGCAAAAATCGCAGCATAAAAAATGACGGCTTCAAACGTTCCTCCGTTTGCAAATTGATCGACAATCCGCTTTGGCAGATAAAGGGACGGCAGGACAACCAGCCCGGATAGGACAACTGAGGCTGTAAGCGTGACAAACGCCGAGCGGTCAATCTCATACATAAAAGAAAAAATATGAATGATATTTCTAATCGTTTTTTCAAATGCTTCATTGGTGGCTTACTCCTGGTTTTTTAGTTTTAAAACAAATCGCACAGTGAAACAGATGCAAAGGCATCAAGCTTGCGTTTCGGGAAAACATGACTTTATGGTTCTTCAAACAGCAGTTGTAAATCAATTGCTTCGCAGTCGTAGCCGACCATTTTCAAACGGTTTTGCCCGCGCCTGAACGCAACGGTTCTCATGACCCATTCGTCCGTTTCTGTCCCTGGCGCGCATTCCAGTACCGTTGTAACGTTGTTGTCATCATCAATATGTACAAGCTTGGCCTGTCCCTTGGCCAAGCGAAAGGAAAGATGAAGCTCGATTTCCTGATCCTCATCCAATGCTTGCTTCCACAGGGTCTCTCGTCCATCAAACCTAGAGGCAGTAAACGAATATCCGCCGTCTATGGGGCAAAATACAGAAACCGCTTTTGCATAGTGATCTTCCTTTCGCGCAATTTTTTCATCGTCCTGATATTCCCTCTTCGCATATGCATTCCCACACGCGGTCAGCATCAAAGCGAACAAAAATAGTAAAACAAGATTTAATTTTTTCATAATCATTTCTCCATCACGTTTGTTGACACGCGGCTCACAGGTTCAGAAACGGCTGTGAAAAGACCCGCTAAGCTACATAAGGAACCGTGAACCCTTTTTCTATTATAATCCAATTACAGAGAAATTACAATCGGAATCTGCTTGACTTAAGCACAACGGCAGAGCTGCAAATTGGTTCTATCGCCACAATGAGCCGTTGCTTGACCTAAGCACAACGGCAGAGCCTCAATTGGCTCTGCCGCGCTGCTGCGTCCTCTTATGCATTCCAGTCGGCCGGATAAGTCACATACAAAAACCTTGCCCGCTTTGGAACACAAAATTGAATGGCCGAGCCCTTAGGGATAAGAATCAGTTCTCCCGGCCCTGCGGTCAGACGCTTGTCTTCCTTGATGATCGTCAGCTCTCCTTCGATCACATAGTCGATCTCATCGTAATTTAAGCTCCAGTCAAAGGTTGTCGCTTCCATCTCCATCACGCCGCAGCCAAGTCTGGGGCTTTCCTCAAGCGTAAATAAATCATGTGTATAGACCTGATCACTGGCCGTTCCCGTATCCAGCCGATCCTGCAGGGTGGTTCGGATATTCGGAACCTGAACCTTGATCAATCCCGCCGCCTGCGCGCGGCTGTGTGCGTCCCGCACTCCCACCGCTTCCGATGGGCACAAGGCTTCCGAACTCAATCCGTTTGCTTTTTCCCTTAAGATCTCCAAAATAATTCGTTTTATTTCATCACGATTCAATTCCATTGCTCTGCGCTCCTTTCGTCCGATACGATCGTGTAATCCACATGGCGACAAGTACGGCCGTGATGCCTCCGGTTAATTTACCGACAATCATTGGAAAAATCAAATCGGCATGAAATCCGGCGGTAAAGCCGAGATGATCTCCGAATACAAAGGCGGCTGAGACGGCAAAGGCTACGTTGAGCACTTTGCCCCGTTCGTCCATATCCTTCATCATGCCAAACATGGGGATGCTGTTGGCCAGACTGGCCACCATGCCGGCAGCGCCCATCTCATTCATCCCCAGCAATTTTCCCAGCTTCAGCAATGGCGTTTTGAACACCTTGGTGATCACATAGACCAGAGGGAATGCACCGGACAGTACGATGGCGATATCCGCCACAACTTCAAATCCTTCCCGAATGGGATTCATACCGGGAATCAGCGCAAATCCAGTCAGCGCTTCGATGATGCCGACGCCCAGCCCCAGCGTGATAACGGCCACGACAAATTTTCCGAACCAGGTAAAGCCTTTGATCATAGCGTTTTCAAACCGCCAGAGTCCCAGCGCAATAAGAACGGCAAAGAGAATGATCGGAATCAAATTGCGCAGAAGCATTCCCACGGAATAGCCTGCGACAAGGCCTCCCACAAAGGAACCGATGGGAATTGTGATCACGCCGGCCAATACGCCGGTGGCGAGAAAGCGACGATCCTCCTCATGGATAATCCCCAGGGCGACCGGGATCGTAAAAACAATCGTCGGCCCCATCATCGCGCCGACAATCAGTCCGCCAAAATCACCGGCTTCCGTAGTCAGAGCCAGGGCTTTTGCCAATGGGGCACCGCCCATGTCATTGGCCAGGATCGAGCCGGCAAACATCGCCGGATCAGCACCCAGAAGGTCAAAGACCGGCACGATGATCGGCTTTAAGAGGTCGGCAATCACCGGCGCTAGAGCAATAATTCCGACCATCGAGATCGAAAGCGCGCCGATCGCCATAATTCCCTCTTCAAATTTTTCTCCCAGTCCCAAGCGGTTGCCAATAATTTTGTCGATCGCACCCAATGCGGCAAATACGACCATCACGTATACGATCATCTGATTGATACTCATGTGTAAATACCTCCTACTGCCGAAGGATCGTCAGGCTGTGATTTTTGATATAGTCGGACGCCAAAGGCGTTATTTTTGTCTTCTGCCTCAAACACAGAACCCGGTAGCCGTTTGTGCGGGCGCGGATCAAATCTGCCTCCCGCAGCAGGGAAAGGCTGGTCAGATCCAAAACGCCCCGCGCGCCTTCCTCTACCGACTGCGCCGGCAGCGAACCGCCCTCGTCCAGCAAGTCCATATAGTGATTCAGCGGTCGAATGCCCATTTTCTTAAGCTGATCCTCCTGCTCTTGATAAAGGGAATACAGCGGCTTGGATGCCCGCGCCCGATAGGTGCGGTAGGCCAGCCCTTGCTCCAGTAAAAAAATGGGACGGCCGCACAGCAATCCTTTCAGGATGCAGGCGGATTCTGCATGATTTGGCAGGCCGTGGGCCACCTCGGACATCGTGCAGACTGAGAGCTCGGCAGCGAGCAGCAGCTCCCAGTCTGCATCGTCTGGCTGCTGTACCAGTTCAAAGGACGCGGAAAGATTTTGCAGCGCATCCGGGTTGAGGGAACCGAGAAGCAGCAGCCGCTTTTTCTGCCCGCGATTCGTTTTTGCGGGAAAAGAATGCCCTTGTGCCCTGCCCTGCTTATTTCCCGTAAGCCCGTTTGTCTGCTCTTTGGTCTGTTCCCTTTTCATAAGCCCGTTTGTCTGCTCTTTGGTCTGTTCCCTTTTCATAAGCCTGCGCTGCAGCTCTTGTACCACCTGCTCGGTCAATCGCTCCAGCATTTGATCTGAAACTGCATGTTGTTCCATTTTCATCCTCCTTGGACGCAAGCTGCCATAGCTGTTTTTTCAGCGCGGGTCCGAACCAGGCACATTCGAGACCTCTGCTACGCCCCATAAAAGCTTAGCGGACAATTCGGCAGCGCATCCCGGCTTCAAACCCGCAGGCGTTGGCTTCGTCGTAATCAATATGCACGTAAGTCCGATACTGCTCACTCACCCGCACCACGGTATCTTCAAAAATCACCGGTCTGCTGCCCAGCACCTCAATCGCCACCTGGTCTTGATCTGCAACGCCAAGCGCTTCGGCATCTGCTTTTTCCACATGGATATGACGTTTTGCCACGATCACGCCCTTTGGCAGAACCAGCTGACGGCCGCCCTGGGACAAAATTGCACCCGGCGTCCCTTCCAGCTCGCCGCTCAAACGCACCGGCGGCTTGATCCCCAGCGTTAAACCGTCTGTAAAGGACAGCTCCACCTGCGTCTCCTCACGCACCGGCCCTAACACCACAACGTTTTGAATGGTTCCCTTCGGTCCGGTCACGGACACGCGCTCGCTGCAGACGTATTGTCCAGGCTGCGACAAATCCCGCACCCGCGTCAGCTGATAGCCGGGCCCGAACAGCGTTTCCACATCCTTTTGACTTAAATGCACATGGCGTCCAGAGGCTTCCACCTCAATCGTCAAAGCTTCGGTATAGGCTCCGGCCAGATATTTGAACATCATAATCCAGAACAGAGAGGAGAGACGATTGAGCGCCCGCAAAATATCCTCTCTGCTCACCGTGCCGTCTGCTTCTCGAAACGCCCGATAGGCAATCAGCTCAGTCTCACGCGCTTTGGTGCGCAGATGATTGAGCAGCGATACCACCTCCCCGTGCTCTGCCGTCGGCAGAAAATGCTTCCTGCCATAGTAGGTTCCGGGATGATGAGAGTGTTCCCGCAGCTGTTGTTCATTCAGCCCCTGTAAGCATACCGCGCCCACCGGATCTCCCGATACCTCGCAGCGCAAAAGACGCCGGATCAGATCTATGATTTCTCCCAGGTCGTGAAACAGGCGCATACAACGATGCTCCTTCGCCTTTCCCTGTACGAGAATGAGCTCCGCTTCCAGAGAGTCAATCGCGCCCCGAAACGCAATTCTGGGATGATCCTTTAAGACCAGCTCCTTTCCCCGCAGACAGGTCAAATGCTCTGGTTTTTGTCCGGTCTGCGGAAAAAATCTGCCATTTTGAATCGCACGGCTGACGGCTTGCGCCACAATGCGCCGTACCTGCTCCTGTGCTTTTTCTTCCATCAGTTTTTATACCTCGTCACTGGTCGGGCCGGAAATACGGGCAACGGAATGGGGCAGAATCACATCCACCTCTGTGTGCGGTCTGGGAATCACATGCACCGATACAAGCTCTCCCACGCGTTCCGCAGCCGCAGCGCCTGCGTCGGTCGCCGCCTTGACGGCGCCCACGTCTCCGCGTACCATCACAGTCACCAGACCGGCTCCGATGGATTCCTTGCCCACCAGTTCCACGTTTGCCGCTTTAACCATCGCGTCAGCCGCCTCAATCGCGCCTACCAGTCCTTTTGTTTCAATCATTCCTAATGCGTTTGTATTTGCCATTTTTTCTTCCTCCATAATCTGATTCCATACAGCGGTGCAACAAGGTACCGCTGAAAGCCTTCCGCTGTGCTTGCACCGTCGTGCTTCGTGCAGCGATTTCACTTAGTATGCCGCAAAAATGGATTTTCCATCCCAAACCGCCAAAACGCAGCAAAAAAACTTTGCTTACAGCCGGGGCGACAGCTCCTTTAAAATCCGTTCCACAATTTCATCCACCAATTCCTGTCCCGGCATATTTGAATCGCCAAAGCCTTCCGCTCCCGGATATCCGCGCCATCCGCCGCCGTCCAGATCGCAGCCGGTGTGTGCCAGGGATCGGTCGCCGTCCAGATTGCGGCAAGCGTAATCCAGAGGTTTGCCGCTGCCCGTATGCTCCCGCAGCACGCGATCCCCGCTTTCTCGAAGCTGGGACAATTCCCGATAGCCAAAGCCCACCCGTCGGATGTTGATCACATCCATCGGCCCGATGTTGTTGGAGGTGGAGCTTCCGCCTACGGCTCCGCAGCCTAACGTCAGCGCCGGGAACAGCCTGGTTGTCGCGCCGATGCCGCCCAAGGATCCCGCTGTATTGACGAGAAAACGAGAGGCCGGAATCCGCAGCGCAAACCTTCTCACTAACGCCTCATCCTCGGCGTGCATACAGAAGGTATGGCCCGCTCCCTCCATCAACAGGATTTCAATGCTTTTTTCCAATACCTGATCCACATCCGGCTCGACAAACAGTCCGAGAATCGGCGCCAGCTTTTCTCTGGAATACGGCGCATCCGCTCCCACACGGTCTGCTTTTGCCACCAGAACCCGCGCCGAATCGGGAATGCCGTTCAGTCCTGCATATTCTGCGATCTGCCTGCAGCTTTTGCCGACTATTTTGGGATTCATCGTGCCGTTGGCCCGCAAAATGAACCGCCCCAGCTGCTCGCTCTGCGCTTCATTCAGCAAAAAGGCTCCCTGCCTGCGCAATTCTTCGCTTACGGCTGCTTCCATTGCCTGCTCAATGATAATCGACTGCTCAGACGCACAGATTGTGCCATTGTCAAATGCTTTAGAATCTAAAATCCGCTTTACGGCCATCGGTAAATCTGCGCTTCGGTCGATAAAAGCCGGGCCGTTTCCGGCGCCTACCCCGATGGCCGGCGTCCCGGAGGAATAAGCGGCCTTGACCATCGCGCCTCCGCCGGTGGCCAGAATCAAAGCGGTATCCTCATTTTTCATCAGCTCCGAGGTGGCTTCCATCGTCGGAATGCTTATGGCCGAGACGGCCCCCTTGGGACAGCCTGCTGCTTCTGCCGCTTCCGCCACAACCCGCACCGTTTCCAAAATGCAGTCTTTTGCGCTGGGATGGGGGGAAAATACGACGGCGTTTCCGCCTTTTAAGGAAATCATCGCCTTATAAATGACCGTTGAGGTCGGATTGGTCGAGGGCACCAGCGCGGCGACCACTCCGACCGGCACGCCAACGTCCCACACCTGTTGGATACGATCTTCTCTCAAAATGCCAATCGTGCGCTGATCCTTGATCGCATCATAGACCGTTTTGGCGGCAAACAGATTTTTGATCACCTTATCCTGCCAGATGCCAAAGCCGGTCTCCTGCTGGGCCAGCTTCGCCAACCGCTCGGCATTGGCAATGGACGCGCTGCTGACAGAGGCCACGATCCGGTCGATCTGGGACTGTTCCATTCGGGCCAGCTTTTTTGATGCTTCCCTGGCCTCCCTCAGTAAATTTCGTGTCTCCTGCACGGAACGCAGATCCTTGTCTTGTAATTCCATCTCTCTTTTCTCCTCTCTTTTATTCCTCCATGGGCTCCTCGGCTACGGTACGAACCGCCTGTGCAAAGGCGCTGCAGGCCGCTTTGCAGGCCGACTGTGTTCCGGTTAAAAGCCCGCCGCCAAAATTTGTCTCCGAGGGCGGCCCATAGAAAGATACGATTCGTACATCCGCCGCTTTGAGCGCCGCGTCCAGCCCATAGATGGCTTCCAAAGGCGGGGCAATCAGATAAGCCAGCGCCTCTCCCTCCGGAATTCCTGCGATCTGCGACAGATAAGAGCCGGTGCGCGAGATGGTATGGGCGAAATAGACAATCGAGTCGTCCTCATTGGCGCTGACAAAGCAGGCGCCGTGCTCCATAAAATTCCGAATCGAAGCAAGGCCGCTGCGCACCTCGGCAGGACTGGGCCCGGCAATGATCCCCAAGACCTCCCCCGCGAGCCGGGTGGACGCATTGGCCGCCCCTGCGTACATGGATTTGGCATAGACGACATCGACGTCCGCATCCTTGGTCGCCTCGTCGAGAGCCGTATAGGTGACATCGTCCGTATCCGCGGTCACAAGCCCCAGGCTTTTGTGTCTTGGCATAAGCTCCAACGCTTGCGCCAGGTCGCTGCTGACATTGGAAATCAGCTTCATGCTCAATATGTTTGGCCGCAATTCATCGTTTTTCATCACTGCACTCCTTTTAAATCAATGCCCGAAGCCTTTTTCTCCAGCATTTTTACAATCAGCTCAGCCGCATGGGCTCCGGCCTCCACGGCGGTCGTTCCGCCTTTGTGAATGTTGCTGATGACGGTGCGCTTGGCCTCTGCCAGCCCATGCCGCGGCTTGTAGGCAATGTAGGCGGACATAGATTCTGCCGTCACCAGCCCCGGACGCTCTCCCACCAGCATACAGATTACATCCGCCTCCGTCACCTCGCCGATGGCGTCCATTGCCCCGACTCTGGCATATTTGATAAACAGCACCGGCGGCAGAGAAATTTGATGCAGACTAAGCCCCTGCTTGATTGCGGGAATCATGTCCGACACATTGGCGGTAATCGCCGAGGAGGACAGGCCGTCCCCGACGATGAGCAGTACCTTGGGATGACTGCCGCAGGTTTTGCGGATAACCTCCAGCTCTTCACCGGGAAATCTGCGGCCCAAATCCGGCCGGGTCAGATACTCGTCTTTGTCCTTGCAGAGTGTTTTGACGGCGACAAAACCGCTTTTTTCCACAAATTCCGCTTCAACATCGGAAAATACCGCGTCCATTGCGGCCGCATGATCGGCCCGTACCCGCAGCATCGTCGCCGTCCGGTAGCGCGCTCCGGCTTTGCCGATTCCCAGACGGGCCGGCGTTTTCGCTTTCATGGCCAGATATTCTTCCTTGTCCTTGGCATGCGCAATCAAAAACTGTGTGCGCAAATCGACCTCGGTCAAATCCGGCAGACAAGCCGTCGGATCGCCCTCGTTCTTACCGTCCTGCTTGAACCCGGCCGCCGTCGTCTGAATCACTTCACTGCGCTTGGGCTCCGGCGTTCTGGCCGGATCCTGCTGGTTCAACATCTCATCCAGGATGGCTTCCACCATGGTTTTGATTTCTTCGTCTCTCACGATCGTTCCTCCTTCTTTCGCTGCTAAAATAACGTAGATGCGTCTCCTGCTTTCTTTGTCAGCCGTCCCTGTTCATCGACATAGCCCATCCGCAGCAGCCATTGATGAAACGGCTGAATCGCCGTCAGACCGAAGATCTCCCGCAGCGCCGCCGTCTCATGATAACCGGTCGTCTGATAATTGAGCATCACGTCGTCGCCATGGGGAATCCCCATAAAATAATTACAGCCCGCGGCGGTCAAAAGCACCGACAGATCTTCAATTGTGTTCTGATCTGCTTTCATATGATTGGTGTAGCAGGCGTCACAGCCCATGGGAATTCCCGTCAGCTTCCCCATGAAATGATCCTCCAAGCCGGCCCGGCTTACCTGACGGCCGTCATACAGATACTCAGGCCCGATAAAGCCGACCACCGTATTGACCAAAAAGGGAGAAAAATGGCGGGCAAAGCCATAGCAGCGCGCTTCCATCGTCACCTGGTCGGTATCGTGATGTGCCTCCGAGGAAAGCTCCGAGCCCTGCCCGGTCTCAAAGTACATCACATTCGGCCCCTCAGCAGTTCCTTTGGTCAGCGCCATTTGCCGCGCTTCCTCCAGAGTGGCCGCATTAAAGCCAAACGCCGTATTCCCCAACTCCGAGCCGGCAATGGACTGAAAAATGATATCCGCCGGCGCGCCTTTTTTGATCGCTTCCATCTGCGTCGTCACATGAGCCAGCACACAGGTCTGAGTGGGAATCTCAAATTTTTCTTTCACTTCTGCAAAACGCTTGAGGACGCGCGTGACGCTTTCCGCAGAATCATCGACCGGATTTAAGCCCAGAAGCGCGTCCCCGGCGCCGTAGGTCAGACCCTCTAACAAAGAGGCCAGAATGCCGTCCGGGTCGTCGGTCGGATGATTCGGCTGCAAGCGGGAAGAGAGCGTTCCCGCCTCTCCAATCGTTGTATTGCAGTGCGCCGTCACCCGTATTTTTCGCGCTCCATAAATTAAATCCAGATTCGACATAATTTTCGCTACGGCTGCTACCATCTCTGAGGTCAGACCGCGGGAAATCCGCCGAATATCGGCGCCGTCCGTTTCTTCGCTTAGAATCCACTCGCGCAGCTCGCTCACCGTCCAGTTCTTGATCTTCTGATAAATCGGTTCGTTGAGATCATCCTGGATGATGCGGGTCACTTCGTCGATTTCATAGGGCACGGCCGGATGCTCACGCAGCTCCTTAAGCGTAATCTCAGACAGTACAATCTTCGCCGCAACCCGCTCCTCGGCCGACTCAGCCGCCAGCCCCGCCAGCTTGTCGCCCGACTTTTCCTCATTTGCCTTTGCCATGACCTCCTTCAGGCTCTGAAAAGCGTACAGATGCCCGAACAGTTTTGTTTTTAAAATCATAAAGCTCCTCCTGTTTGATGCCAAAACATATTTCTGGTAAACTCCTGCCAAGGCGCTTTTACGCCGTAGCGCTGCACAAACACCGATCTGATTGCGCCTTAACGCTACCCAAACGCCAGTGTTTTCACGACCACCGGCAGCACGCTTCCCGCTGCCGCTGGTTTGCCGATATCAATGTAATCGCCCGCAGAAAGGCGGATTCCGTCGAGACAGATGATGCACTTCTTCTCCGGTGTCAGAAAATCCATCGTCTGTCCCAGCACCTTTGCCATATCCTCCTCGACAACAACCACGGCCGGCAGCGCGGCTCGAAGGAATTCTCCCAGCCCATCCAGCAGCCCGCGGGCGTATTCCTGGACGCGTTCAAAGGACGGATTTTTTTCTCCCCGAATGGAAACGGCCACCGGCGTCAATCCTTCTTCGGTCAAAAACCAGTTCAGCTTTTTGCGCACAGCCTCCGACAGATCTCTGGCTTCCTCCTCGGAGCTAAGCTTTAGTACCGGAAGATTTTTCATCGGAAACGGCGTATCGGTGTAGGTGATGGTGCTGCCGCTCAATTCTGTCGTATGGCTGCCGGCTCCGACCACGGTCGCCCGAATCGTCTCCGCGCTTTTTGCCACGGTAAGACAGGAAAAGAGGCGCGACTTACGGAGCGCACGTGCGAGAAGAATTCCAATATCGCCAAAAACAAATACATTCGGATAACGCTCAGGCTCATAGAGAACCGATGCCACGCCGCCAGAAAAGCTGATGGCCGATATTTTTTCCGTATGCTTGAGGCCGTGATTGGTCAGCAAAAGATCATAATAGCAGCTGTCTGACCGCAGCCCGACACTCTGCTCCAATGCTTCTGTCAGAATCTGCAGCAGTGGTTCCAATGCTGCCTCGGACAAGGGTGCGCCTACCGCCAGCTCAAACCGCTCCTTGCGGATGATTTCCAACAGCTTGGGGGCGATGTAAGTGACGATATGGCTGTCCTTGTCCACCCGAATCAGCCGTCCGCCGATGTCCAGACAGCCGGTATCCTCCGCTTCTCCTCTGGAAAATACTGCCAAATTGCTGGTGCCGCCGCCAATGTCGATGTTGACCGCCGTCAGACGCTGCTTCTTGGAGTATACATCCATCCCTGCGCCCTTCCCGGAAATAACGCTTTCCAAATCCGGCCCTGCCGTCGCGACCACAAAATCCCCGGCGAAGCCGCTTAAGGCATTTACGACTTCCCGCGCATTTTCCTTGCGCGCAGTCTCTCCGGTGATAATCACCGCGCCGGTATCAATCGCTTCCTTGCGAATGCCCGCGGACGCATACTCCTGTTCCACCAGACGGCGCACCTTGGCAAAATCAATCGTCACCGCGTCGAGCAGCGGGGTAAAATAAATTTCGCTCTGATACTGGATTTCCTTTTTGGTAATGACCATGCGCGGAATGCTGTACGCACTGGCCATATTTTCAATCAGCAGCCGGGAAAAAACCAGCTGTGTCGTGCTGGTGCCCAAATCAATGCCGACACTTAACAGCTCTTCCTTCATTTTGACGTTCCTTTTCTTTGCTATTTTTGATTCGTATCATTTCAATTCCAATTCGGCGGATTTCATGCGTCGAAGCGATTGAGATAGTCCATCAGCGGCATAAGACCCGTCCCGTCGATGGTATCCACCTCAAAAATCGGCGCGGCGCCCGCTTTTTCAAGCTCTTCCACCGAACCTGCAATCTGCTTCGGCTCTGCGAGGGAAATTTTTGTCACAATGCCGATCACCTGCTTGGAAAAAGTCCCTGCA
>CAMULB010000087.1 GCA_947089585.1 uncultured Lachnospiraceae bacterium
CCTTTGCTTTTATGGTTTTTATTCTTTCAAAATAACCAGCTTATTGGGGAAGCACTCTACACGCATACTGCCCCCCGCTTCAAATCCTCACCTCTTTCCCCAGCTTCCCTGCGGCATACTGCGGCACTTCCAGTTGTGGCTGTATATGCCTTTCCCCATCGTGCAATGACGGTATCATCCATATCTTCTGCCACCCATTCATCCATATAAAACTTTTTCCAAAGCCAGAACATTCTGGACCTCCTGGTGCCTTTCCCAATCCGCAGATTTCCATAAAATTCTTTTCCAAAGCTGGAACATCCTGCTGTCTTTCCCAATCCGCAGATTTCCATAAAATCCAGTTTTTTCCCGTATTCTATGCTCCCCTGTGTTTCCTAAAATAAAACCTGCTGGTTCTGGCAGATAAATCCTGACAGCATCCAGAGGTTATTCAGCTCATCGGGCATGTCAATGACGGAATCGAATTCCCGCCCTGCCAGGTTCCGCCTGGAATAGCCTGAAAAGCTGTAGCATTTTTCGACTTTTTTATCCAATATATTAACAAAAGTCCAGCTCTCTGTTGTATAATAAGGTTGAACCATCATTTATGAGGAGATGACATTATGGCAAGTAAGCATATTGGAATTTGTCGACTGTGTAAACAGGAGCGTGAATTGAAAAACAGTCATATTGTACCTAAGCTTTTTTTCAATCTGATCAAAAAAAATTCTCCAACCGGACGATTCAGAACTACGGACAATCCAAACACCCCATATCAGGATGGAAAAAAGTTACCATTTCTATGTGAAGACTGTGAAGAAAGGTTTAGTAAATACGAAACCTTCTTCTCCAATCAGATATATCAGAATTTTTCGGATGGCTATGGTGTGGAGAAATTTGAGTCAAACGATGATGAAATTCGTTATTTTGCATTATCAATCGCATGGAGAACGCTAAAGTATCTAATGGAAAAGGGCATCGGGAATTTATCGAACGAAGAATATAAGCAACTAGACATTGTACTGGAGAAATGGAGAAATGCTCTATATCAGGAAGATTTTAAAACAATTCGTGCGATAAAACAGTATATGATTCCAACCGCATTTCTGCATTATTTCTCTGGCAGGCCAACAAGAATCATCAGTAATGTATGTGGTGACTTTAAGGTTTATGGAAAAGAGAATGAATTCCGCGCAGCGTACACAACGGTTCAGGTTCCGTATCTGATCTTTGTTTCTATGGCTTGGGGCGAAGAGTCGTTGTTACACCATTATGAGATTGGAGAGAAGATTATTCCGAATGATATAGAATTGCCTGAGACATTGGTATGGCAATTAGATCTTTTTCATAAACAAAAATTTGAAGAAGCAAATCAAGCCATGAGCGACAAACAGCGCCAAAAAATCACACAGATGGTTTGCAAAAATTTAGGAATATCGCTTCCAGATCACAAGCATAAATAAATAGATCGATTCAGAGGGTGCGGTAAATGGAGCGAACGACATTTCCTGCTCCTTCGATGCACTCCAGTAGCTCTACACCGCTGTAGTACCAGTGTGCTGACCATCCTTCGTTGAATCCAAGAAAAAACAGGATCATGAACCGTGCTTCGTTCATCACCCTGTCGGTTGCCGTTACGTTTTCATCCTCCTTCTGTTCCCATCAGAAAAATCCCAGATACTTCCCAATCCAATAAATCAGCCCCAGCATCCAGCTGGTAAAAATCCCATACAGAATCACCGGCCCGGCAATCGTAAAGATCTTACATCCGATGCCGAAAACCTGTCCCTCTTTCTGAAACTCAATCGCCGGCGCCGCCACGGAATTGGCAAACCCGGTGATCGGCACCAATGCCCCGGCGCCGCCCCATTTGGCAATCGAAGGATAGAGGTTGAAGCCCGTCAAAAGAATACTCAACAGAATTAAAATCAAACTGTTCCATGACCCTGCCGTCTCCTGGTCCAATCCCATATTCCCTGCTGCATTCAAAATCACCTGGCCGAGCGTACAGATGATTCCGCCCGTCACAAACGCCTTGGCCATATTGGCCCCCAGAGAATGCGTCGGCGTCACCTGCTTGACATATTCATTGTATTCCTGCTGCTGCCGCTGCTTTTCTTTTGTCGTCCTCGGCTCCTTTGTCATGCCTTCCTCTGTCATGCTTCGCTCCTCCGTCATGCTTCGCTCCTCCGTCATGTTTTGATCCTCCGTCATGCTTCGCTCCTCCGTATGCTTTGATCCTCCGTCATGCTCCGTTCCTCCGTCATGCTTCGCTCCTTCGTCATACTCCGTTTCTCCCTCTGCTTCTGTTGATTCGCTTCCGCTGCCATCTGCTTTGCCTTCTGGCTCTCTTTTCTAATCCTTCGCTCCCCCAGGTCTGCATCACTGCGTCATACGATGTGCGTAAAAATAAAACGCACCCGCCATTTTTCCCAGCGCCATCGCCACCAGCACCCATTCCTGTCCCAACTTCATCCGCGTTCTGCGAAACATGATCGGAAAGGTATTTAAGATTTCCGCCAGGGCCACGGCCAGACAGCCGGTGTAGATGCCGGCCGATAAGCCGAACACACCCGCCAGGATCGTACCAAGCGGCAGCGAAACGACAAATAGCGACATGATATTTCCAAACATTCCGCCAAGAAAAATCGCATTCTCATACGTGATAATCCGATTGTTGGTGTGGCTTTTGGCCGCAAAGCGCGGAATTATGCCCAGCGAAATCACAAAGGCAAATACTCCGGCCGATACGGCAAATCCACTGGTCAGTCCCAAAAATCCCAGTAAAAGCTGTTTAATCCACATCTATATTGGTACCCTTCCTGCTGCTGTTTTCAATAAAGGTCGTGTCTACCTCCTGTTCGTAGGTGCGCATCTGCACCTGAATCGGCGTCGGGTCATGCGTTACCTTTTTATGGCCGATGTGATTAAAAAAGACCAAAATTCCCAGTCCTAAACCGATCGAATAGCAGATTTCCAACACCGTAAAACCGTTGGAGGTCTCTCCCGTCACCTGCTGATAGAATTTTGCAAATACATCGGCCACGCCCACATCGTTGTTGAACGTCATAATCGTAAACGCGGAACCGAAAAAAATCAGCACGCATAAAACGGCTGCCTTGAGTACCCCAAGCCATTTTGCTTCCTCCTTGGGCACATACTCCAACACAAAATCAGAACTTCCCAGATTCTGCACCTCCAGATTGGGGTATTCCGCGCCAATCAAAGCAATTATCTTCAAGACGGAAACAACCACAATCCCCTGCTTGGTGCCCTTGCCTGAACCCGGCTCCGGAAAACGATAGACCTTCATCGTCTTGAGCTTGTTGACAATCGCCTCATTCGTACAGGTCAGACTGGCCAGATCGGCTAACGTGACACTGGGCTTCGTTACCTTTACATTTTGATCTATTTTCAGGTAAAGCGTCTCACTCATAACCGCTGTTCCCCGCTGCTGCACCGCCTGCAATCCAATTCTTCACGGTACTGCACCAGTGTCCCTTCCGTAATGTTCGTCTCATCCTGTACGTAGTTGAGATAATAAAAGATGCCGCCCACAATCGCCAGAATAATCACTGACAGCAGGCACATGCGATACAATTTATGGCTCATACCATCACTTCCTTTTTTCTTCTTTGGAAGATAGTATGTGTATCTTTTCCTTCATTATTCAAAATTTTCCGCAATGGACTCACGCGCTGATATTCTGAAGCATATGTTTCAGCCCGCCAACCGACGCAGACGCTGTAAAATTTTCTTTTCCAGACGACTGACCTGAACCTGGCTGATGCCCAGACTTTTTGCCACCTCCACCTGTGTTTTTTCTTTAAAATAGCGCTGAATGATCAGCTCCCGCTCCATCCCCTCCAGCTGTCTCATCAGATGCGCCAGCAGCATATGGTTTAACAGCTTCTCGTTTTCATCGCCCTTTTCCACCAGCCGATCCGCTAAGCAGACTTGATTTCCGTCCGGCTGATACAGTGATTTGTAGATCGACTCCACCTCCACGCAAGCCTCTAAGGACATCACGATCTCCTCCCGGCTCATGCCGGTCGCTTCCTCCAGCTCTCCTAAGGTCACGTCACGCCCCAGCTCCTTCTGCAGCCGGTTTCTGGCAGCCGCAAGCTTGGCCGCATTCTCCTTCAAGCCCCGGCTGACCTTAATCATACCGTCATCCCGCAGAAACCTTTTTATCTCCCCGGTGATCATCGGAACCGCATACGTGGAAAATTTTACCGCAAAAGATGGATCGAATTTGTCAATGGCTTTCATCAGCCCAATGCTGCCGATTTGAAATAAATCCTCCGGCTCGTGGCCCCTGTTTTCAAACCGCTTGACAATGCTCCATACCAGTCCCAGATTATTTTGCACCAGTGTATCCCTCGCTTCTTTATCTCCGCTGTGTGACTGCCTGATCAAAGCGATGGTCTCTTCCATGTCTCATGTCCTTCCGATTCTTTTTTTCATTGTCACCCTGGTTCCCTGATTGACGGCTGAGGCAACCCATACCTCGTCCATAAAGGCCTCCATGAACGTAAAGCCCATGCCAGAACGTTCCAGATCCGGCTTAGTCGTGTAGAGCGGCTCCCGTGCTTTTTCTACATCCTCGATGCCTTTGCCGCTGTCGATGACGCAGATCTCCACATTCTGATCCTCAATCACACAGGTAATCCACACCTTCCCTTCCTTCTGGTCATAGCCGTGGATAATCGCATTCGTGACCGCCTCCGAGACGGCGGTCTTGATATCAGCCAATTCATCGACGGTCGGATCTAAAACCGACACAAACGCCCCCACTGTCACCCGCGCAAACCCCTCATTTTCCGGCTGCGATGTAAATTCCATTTTCATTTCGTTTTTCACTTGTTTTTCCTCCTTACAGCACCACTTCGATCACTTTATGTAAACCTGATACTTGAAAAATCTTTTGTATTTGCCCATTGAGATGCACGGCAGACGCTTGTCCCCCCGCAAAACGCAGATTCCGGCACCTGCCAAGTATCACACCGATGCCGGAGCTGTCCATAAACACCGTGTCCTGAAAGTCAAATACAATGCTGCGGATCGGATAGCGCAGAAACAGTCCGTCCGTCTCCCGGCGCAGCACATCGGAAGAATGGTGATCCACCTCCCTTGGCATTCGGATGATCAGCCTTCCTTCCTCCTGTTCAAACCTATGCTCCATCATTTTTCCTCCTTCTTTCGATCCCTTCCATCGCCTCATGTTCACGCTCTGGACCATCAGAACCGTCACAGAGGTGTCCCATAAAAAAGAAAAAGACGCCAAAAAAATGACGTCTTTTGTAAGTGTAATAAATATTCTAAAAATTTTGCCAAAAACCGGACGTATCGTCTGTGCCGTCACGGCAAGTCTGCGCATGGAACGCAATCCGCGCATTCCCCAACGCACACTGTCTACTGCTGCGCTGCCTGATATTCCTGTATAAATTGTTCGGCCGTCCTGGCCCGCTGAGTTCCCGGAAGCAGCTCCAGAATCCGCTGATAATAGATCAGCGCCTGCTCCGGCTGCTCCAGTCTCCGATATGCCTGTGCCAGATAATAGATGGCATACCCTTCCTGGTAATTCTCATCCGTATCGACCACCGGCTGCAGCTTTTGTACCGCTTCCTCGTAATTATAGCGCTTATACGCAGCCTCTCCCTCCTGATACAGCGTCGCCATCATTCCTTCGTCTACCTGGGTCGTCATCTTCTGATAGAGCTCCGCCGCTTTTCCGCTCAGGTCGGAAGGCTCAACCCCTTCCAGGGCCTTTCCCGTCTCCTCCATATTTCCCTGGGAAAATGCATCAAACGCAGCCAGAAGCTTCTCGTACAATTCGAGGGAAGCCTGATTCTCCTCCTTGCCGCCCTCCAGCTTCTTGACCTGGGATTTTAATTCCTTCACCTGTTCTTCCAAGGTCTTAATCGTCTGATTCTTGGTGCTGATCGCATCATTGGCCTCCCGCACCGCCTGATTGGTCTCCCCGGCTGCATCCTGGCGCATACTGGGTACAATCAAAAACCAGGTAATCAGCGCGCCGATTACCACGCCTACGACAATATTCAAAATCGTTCCCAGGGCCGAGCGGTCTTTAAAATTCGCCGGATGAATGATTGTCTCATTCCCACTGCGGTATGCGACAAGATCCTCCTTCTCCTTGCGGCTCTCCTTACGTGCAGGCTGCTCTCCCTTCACATGCTCATTGACCTCCTGCAGATAACGAAACGTCGTGCGGTTGCCCGCATCAATCTTCTGAGCGTTGTTCAGCGCCTTCCTGGCCTGCTCATATTTGCCCTCCTCCATATAGAGAAGCGCCAACAGCTGATGCCCCTTGACGAGACGGGGATTCATTGAAAGCACCTTCTTCAGCTGAATGGTTGCCAAATCCTTGCTGTCCTGGCGACAGTAAAGCAACGCCTGGTTATATTTCTTAATCGTCTGGTTCAAGGCTTCCAGCTTACTGCCATTGGACTGTACCGCAGACAGATACTTCTCTGCCAACGAATCCTCAGGCATCAGACTGCGGCTGATGACCCACTCACCGATGGCATCCACCGTCTCGCCCATCTCAAAATAGATCAGGCCCAGCAGATTGCGGGCAGCAATATTGAGCTTATAAAGCTTGAGACTCCTGCGCAGGCACTCTGCCGCTCCGGACAAATCCCGCTGCCTGGCCAGCTTCAGGGCTTCATTATAATATTGATTGGAGGTGCAGATGATCCGCTTATATACTTTCACATTGGTTCCGCAGGCCG
The DNA here is from genome assembly GCA_947089585.1 of uncultured Lachnospiraceae bacterium. Lineage (GTDB taxonomy): Bacteria > Bacillota > Clostridia > Lachnospirales > Lachnospiraceae > 14-2. Next base: position 6,735 of record CAMULB010000087.1, read on the forward strand.
GGCAGTAATCCTCTCTTCCCAGAGCCGCGCCACATTTCATACATTCCATAAAGTTCCCTTTCTAAAGATCTGCATCGTGGTTCACCTTGCCAAAGCTGCCATAAAGCTTCATCGGCCTCTTTGGACTTCTTTGATCATCTCCTGCAAAATATCCGTCAAATCCGTCAAATCACGGCTGTAAATCGCTTCCTCCGCTTCCTCTACCTCCAGACTGGGCTGGAACTTCTTCAACTCTTCCTCAAAATTAATCATCCATCCAACCTCCTATTACTTTCTTCAAATCTCCGATCAAATACAACGACCCGGTACAAAACAGCGTCTGCCCCGGTTGTCTATGCTCCAGCGCCTGTTGCAGCGCCGCCGCCGGATCCTCGATCACCAAAAGCTGCGGCCGTTTTCCTCCGGCAAATGGTAAAGCTACAGCGCCAAACGCGTCCGCCTCCTCTGCCGCGCCTGACGCAGCCTGCGATTGCGCTCCCGATCCTGGTATCACCTGCGACGCTTCTCTCTCCGCCCACTCCTCTTCAAAGCAGCGCTTTAAGCATTGCGGCTGAAGCGCACGCGGATTCTCGCGGATCTTCGTCAAGATAATCTGCTCCCAGCTTCCCTTCTCCAGCAGCAAGCGCACTGCCTGACGGTAATTCTTATCCTTGACCATTGCCATCAGCAAAATTGACGGCCCGTCTGCCAGCCGCTCGACCGCCTGCAGGAATGCCTGCATCCCCGCCGGATTATGCGCTCCGTCCAAGTAGACCTGCGGATAGACCTCCTCCATCCGCCCCGGCCAGGACGCATGTAAAAATCCCCGCCGAACGGCATCCTCCGAAATCGAAAAAGATTCCCGCAGCCGCAGTACGGCCGCCAGGGCCAGCGCCGCGTTCATCGCCTGATAGTCCGCCGCAAAGGGAATCCGAATGTCAGTAGTAACATCATACCCACAATCCAAAGAAAAATCAATCTTTTTTCCATCGTTTAATAAATATTTAATGTTCTTGTAAGAAATCCCCTGCGCTGGCGCCTGCTGCCGCTTGGCCGCAGCACAAATTACCGGTCCGGCCAAAGGCTCGTTGTCGTCATAAATCACCGGCGTCCCCGGCTTGATAATTCCGGCTTTTTCCGCTGCAATCTGCTGAATCGTATCGCCGAGAATCTCCGTGTGCTCCAAACTGATCGAAGTGATCACGGTCACAAGCGGCCTTTTGACCACATTGGTTGCATCGAGCCTTCCGCCAAGCCCCGTTTCCAGCACGCCGCAGTCCACCCCGGCCCTGGCAAAAATTACCATGCCAACCGCAAATAAGTATTCAAAAAAGGCAGGATGCGGCTTTCCCTCCTTCGTCATCTCCCGTACCTCCCGGCGCACGCATTCCTCCGCCTCTGAAAACTGCGCCCGGCTGCAGGGACATCCGTCGAGCAAAAATCGTTCCCGAAGCTCCACAAGATGCGGCGAAGCAAACATCCCCACATGCAGGCCGCTCTCTTTTAAAACACGGCTGATAAAAGCACAGACACTTCCTTTTCCATTGCTCCCTGCCACATGAACCACTGCAAATTGCTCCTGGGGATTGCCCAGCCGCTCCAGCAGCTCCCTGGTATGTGCAGGCAGATTCTTTTTTGTAAATCTGGGTAGATCGAGGATATACCCAATCCGCTCTTCATAAGTCAAAAAAATTCACCACTCTATTATAACAGTTCTAAAGTTTCCTTTTCCATTATAATAGAATGGTGATATTATGCAAGCACATTTCGATCATCCCAAAGAATTTTTGATCGCAAATTCCACAGAATTATGACAATCTGCTGTCACACTGCCCCGTCAAAATGTATACATGCTGACAACCTCGCCCTTTTCCTTGCGGTATTCCACATGGCTCTCCTGACTGCGAACGAACTTCCTCGCCTCGTCGATAATCACCATAACGCCCGGATAAACACTGCGAAGCGCCCGAATGCTGGCATTTCTCGCATCCTCCAGCTGCTGCTCCAGCTGTCCCAGCTCCGCCTGCTTGCCGCCCAAGGTTGCGCTGTCCCGAATCTTCACCCGAAGCAGCTGCATCTTACGGGGATCGTTCTTCTCCAACGCCTGAGCCGCCGCCAGCCGTTCTAATTCCTGCAGGCCCTTCTCCACCTTATCCAGCATCATGCTCATATCCGAGACTTCCTTCTGCAGCGCCTTAATTCTGCGCAGCACCTCCACATCGTTGCCTACACGTACCTCGGTGCGAATCTCCACGTCATTGCCCAAATCTCCGACCTCAATGCCCTGAATCGCATGCACCTTGCCGCCGATAATCCCGGCATCCTTGCCGTCTAAGATAATCCGCTTGCGGCAGGTAACATCACAATTCATAAACACCTGCGCCGAGATCTCGCCCCAGGCTTCTACCACGGCATACTCAAAGAACTTAGCGGTAATATTGCCCTTGGTAAATACCGAGGACTTAGAACCGCCCAGCATACCGCCTCTTAAAATAATGTCCTTCCCGGCCCACAGAGTAGCGGATTCCACGACGCCGTCTACCGTGATGGTTCCCGTCGCCTTAATCGTAATGCCGACACATACGTTGCCATGCACCAGCACATCTCCGTTAAAATCAATATTGCCCACCGATAAATCCGCATTGCCGGCAATCTCATAGACCTTAGAAATCGTAATCCGGTCATTCTTCATCTCAATCTTGCCGTCAAAATCAGAAGTATAGACACGGTTGTCCTCGGAACGGGTAAAGCCCTTGCCCTTTAACGGCGGCAGCTCTCTGGCCCGCTTCGCCATAATCGGCTTACCCTTGACTGTGACGCCGTTCTCACCCATAATAGCCGGATGATATTCGGCAACCACCTGTCCTTGCTTGACAATCTCCACCCGGTTCACACTCCAATAATCTACCGAGCCATCCTCTTTGACCATCGGCTTCCCATCCAGGTTCCGGTTGAAATGAAAATCATAATAGCCGTCTTTTCCTTCCTTCGCGGCAACGCCTTCTGCAACCAAAACCTCCCGGTTGTAGGTCCGTTCCCTGACCATCCGCTCCAATGCCTCTGAATTCACGCCCTGAACAACGCCCTTATCCCTGAGAGCGCCCTCCAACTCTTCTACTGTATAATTGTCTCCTACGGGGATTGGCAGATAAAGAAATGCTTCCATATCATTCATACCCATCCTGATCCGAGGTATTACACGGCTAATATCATCCATAGCTTCAGCTCCTATACGTCATTATTATATATTTTACCAAGAAATTTGATATTTTTCAATCATTAATGACAATATGATTGGATTTTTTCTTAAACCTGTATCAAAAACCTGCAACGTGCTGTATCCGCGCTTGACTGACAGGCTTTAAGAAAGCTGTGCCAGCCGGGCGCATACCTGCTCCATCATCTGCTGATATTTTTTCTGCTTTTCCTGCTCGCTGCGAATCTTTTCCTCCGGCGCCTTGCTTAAGAAGCTTTGGTTATTCAGCATTCCGGCCGAACGAGCCAGCTCTTTTTCCAGATTTGCTTTTTCCTTCTCAAGCCGCTCGCGTTCCTTCTGCAAATCGACCAAATCCTCAAGTGGAATATAGAGCACGGCGCTGGCCGTCACCACAGACAAAGCGTCGTCTGCAATGCCCGACCGATCCGTCTGCACATCGACCTGACTGGCTCCCAAAAATCCGGCATAGGTGGAAGAAAGAGACGCAAAAATCCGGGCATTCTCATCCTCCTCGCATACAATATATATATGCGCTTTTCTGCTGGGCGGTACATCCATCTCGGAGCGAAGATTTCGCATTCCGCGCACGGCCTCCTTGATCTTCTCAATCATCGCTTCCTCCGCCGGATAGCAGCGATCCTCACGCACCGACGGCCACTCTGAGAGCATCAGCGTCTCTTCCTCGGACTGAAGGGTACAGAAAATCTCCTCGGTGAGGAAGGGCATAAACGGATGCAGCAGCTTCAGGGACTGAATCAGCACCGTCCGCAGCGTCCACAGCGCCGCATTGGCCGAGGCCTGCGCTTCGTCTCTCTTATAGATACGCGTCTTAGCCATCTCGATATACCAGTCGCAGAATTCATCCCATATAAAATCATACACTTTCTGCACAGCAATGCCCAGCTCAAATTTGTCCATATTTTCGGTCACATCGCCGCAGAGCGTATTGGCGCGCGACAAAATCCAGCGGTCTGCTGCCTCAAGCTCCGTCTCCGCCGGCTCCGTGGGCGCCTGCTCGTCCAGATTCATCATGATAAAACGCGACGCATTCCATACCTTGTTGGCAAAATTACGGCTGGCCTCCACCCGCTCCCAGTAGAAGCGCATGTCATTTCCCGGCGCATTGCCGGTCACTAGCGTCAGCCGCAGCGCATCCGCCCCGAAGCGTTCAATCACCTCCAGCGGATCAATGCCGTTGCCCAGCGACTTGCTCATCTTGCGCCCCTCTGAATCCCGCACCAGGCCATGAAACAGTACCGTTGAAAACGGCGCCTTTCCCATGTGCGCATAGCCGGAAAAGATCATCCGAATCACCCAGAAAAAGATAATATCGTAACCAGTCACAAGCACGTCATTGGGATAAAAATAGTCCAAATCCTCTGTCTTTTCTGGCCATCCCAGCGTGGAGAAGGGCCAGAGCGCCGAGGAAAACCAGGTGTCTAAGGTATCCTCATCTTGCTCCATCTGCGTACAGCCGCAGTGCGGACACTGATTGGGCGCTTCCATTGCCACGACAAATTTGCCGCATTGCTTACAGTAGTAAGCGGGAATCCGATGCCCCCACCAAAGCTGACGGGAAATACACCAGTCGCGGATGTTGTCAATCCAGTTAAAATACGTCTTCTCCATCCGCTCCGGCAAAAGCCTGATCTCGCCGTTTCTCACGCCCTCTGCCGCCGGCTTGATCAGCTCCTCCATCTTCACGAACCACTGCTGCTTTACCATCGGCTCCACGGTCGTCTTGCAGC
>CAMULB010000088.1 GCA_947089585.1 uncultured Lachnospiraceae bacterium
CGAGTAACCCACTCAGGACTAACAGGTAGCCAGTGGTACAAAACCGCCTCTCTTTACTCAGAAGAATACCATAGGGCAGAAAATTTGTCAATTCTTTTTTCGGCTTTGATATAGGGGAAATTAATTGCTGGAAGACAAAGGTCATAGTTTTCTTCAACTCCTTTTTAAAAGAACAGACCGAAATCAAGGATGTATTTATAAAAGCAAACCGTGCAGATTATGCCACGGCAGAAATATGTGTCCGAACTTTAGAAGATGTAAGAGAGTATGTGGAAAAAGATTTTTTTGACAGGGAAAAAGATTCTGAAATTGACACGGAAGTTATATTAGAGCGGATATTTATGCGGTTTATGAATAAATTGTATAATATTTGAAAAATATAGTGGAATACATATCGCAGTCCTTTTATTGATTTGGTACCATTCAGACCGGCATTTCAGATGGCAGTAGAAGATGATTTGATCTGTAAGAATCCTTTGAGTTCCAGCTTGCAACAGTCTGGCCAGCCATTGCGGGCAGACAGCCCCCTATTTAGAACTATCTATTTCCTGATAGCCCCTTGTTTTTTAGTCAGAGTGCAGCCCTTAAAAATCCCTTAATTCTGTAAATCTCTTTGATTGGCAGCAAGGCAGGCAATGGTTCTGGTATGTGGGGGGATGCCTGTTGGAAGCGTTTCCCCGACCTTCTGGATGGAGGGGCATCAGGGAAAAAGGTTATTATTATCAAGGGATATTTCAATAGAAGTGCATTGGAATCCCCTTTTTCCCATGGCAGGGCTGAAAAACAGGTTGCCGGATCATTTTAGGAATCCGGCGGAATTAATACCCTTTATGATTTGGTGCACATCCCAATAGAAGGGAGTAAGTGGAGCCAAAGACAGAGCTTGTTCTGGAGATGAGCAACATAAAAGGGAGCCACAGAGTGACTCCCCCAGTGCAGTCCTAAAACATACACCTTTTTGAAATACAACATACGATAATTATGTAGTCAATCAGCGAATATAAGGTGATATTTTGTATGCTGGTTTCTTTTTCAATCCACTTTTTAAGTACGGGGCTGATTTTCCTGTCTTTGAATCTGGTATCAAAAATGATATTATAATGGGCAACGGAATTGCGGAGTGATTTTATGGTAGAGTATAACAGCAAATAGAAAAGAGGCGCAATAAAAATTTATTCCTGCGAGCAACGAGCCAAGTGGCTGCTTGCAGACATTTGGCGACTGCCGCGAGGGTCAAATACCCCGCTGCTCTGCAGCGCTGCAAGTTTGATACCCCGTTGCTTGCAGCGGGGTCTTTGATTTGTATAGATTGGAATTTTGGGCGGGAAATATTGGCGCGGTATGGGATACCTTGTATTGTTTTCGCGGATTCAGGCTGGCGCGGCCGGAACCTCGTTTGCCCGGAACAAAATCGAAACGCATCCTGCTGCAAGGTGGATGGTACAGCCTTGGATTGGGGGCGTTCGTTTTTGTTCCGGGCTTTTTGCTATTTTTTGACCGGCTCGCTGGTCAGCATCATACCCAGCTTTTTGAAGGTCTGGATATCGACGTCTGAGAGCATGACGGAGGTGTGTACCTGACAGCCGTTGAGGGCCGGCAGCATGTCCATCGCCTTGCGGGCATTGATGTCCTTGCTGGTGCACATCGAAAGCGCGATCAATACCTCGTCGGTATGGAGACGGGGATTTTTGCTGCCCAGATAATTGACCTTCAAGCTCTGGATGGGGACGACGACCTCCGGGGCGATCAGATGCACCTCCTTGGGAATTTTGGCCAGCTCCTTTAACGCGTTGAGGAGTACGGCGGCGGAAGCGCCGAGCAGGGGCGAGGTCTTTCCGGTGATGATCTGTCCGCTTTCCAGCTCGATTGCGGCGCAGGGAACGTTCAGAGCCTTTGCCCGCTGATTGGCGGCAACCGTAACCTTGCGGTCCTGCGGAGAGACCTTGGCCTGCTTTAGGATCAATTCGATTTTCATCACTTCGTTTTCCGGGCATTCATCCAGCGCCAGACGGTTGAGGGAGCTGTAATAGCGGCGCAGGATTTCCATCTTCGATGCTTCCCGGCAGGCGTCGTCGTCGATGATGCAGTTTCCGGCCATGTTTACGCCCATGTCGGTGGGCGATTTGTAAGGATTTTCCCCGTAAATTTTTTCAAACATCGCGTCCAGCACCGGAAAAATCTCAATGTCACGGTTATAATTGACCGTAGTCTCGCCGTAGGCTTCCAAATGGAAGGGGTCGATCATATTGACATCGTTCAAATCTGCAGTCGCCGCTTCATAGGCCAGGTTGATCGGGTGCTTGAGCGGGATGTTCCAGATTGGAAAGGTCTCAAATTTGGCGTAGCCGGCTTTGATGCCCCGCTGGTTGTCATGATAAAGCTGCGAGAGGCAGGTAGCCATCTTACCACTTCCGGGGCCGGGCGCCGTGATAATGACCAATGGCCGGCTTGTCTCAATGTAGTCGTTTTTTCCGTAGCCGTCCTCGCTGACAATCAGAGGGACGTTGGAGGGGTAGCCGGGAATCGTGTAGTGGAGGTAGACGCGGATGTGGCGTTTTTCCAGCTTGGCTTTAAACTGAACGGCGCTGTTCTGGCCGGCATAATGCGTGATGACGACGCTGCCGAAATACAGGCCGCGGGCCTCAAAGGAGGATTTAAGTCGTAGGACGTCCCGGTCGTAGGTGATGCCGAGATCGCCGCGGACTTTATTTTTTTCAATATCGGCGGCGCTGATGACGATGACGATTTCGGCCTGGTCGGCAAGCTGCATCAGCATGCGCAGCTTGCTGTCCGGGGCAAAGCCGGGCAGAACGCGGGAAGCATGATAATCGTCAAACAGCTTTCCGCCGAATTCCAGATAAAGCTTGTCGCCAAATTTGCCGATGCGTTCCATGATGTGCTCGGACTGGAGGCGGATGTAGGTTTCATTGTCAAATCCTGTTTTCATAATTTCACCTTTTGCAGTTGAGAGCGGCTTCGATGAAGCCTTTGAACAGTGGGTGCGGTCGGTTGGGCCGGGATTTCAGCTCCGGATGCGACTGAGTCGCCAAAAACCAGGGATGTGTGGTCAGCTCGATCATCTCGACAATCCGCCCGTCCGGGGAGAGGCCGGAGAGTTTCATGCCGTGCTCCGTCAAAATGCTGCGGTAATCGTTGTTCACCTCATACCGGTGGCGATGGCGTTCGTGGATGATGTCTGCCTGGTAGAGCGCACGGGCCTTGCTGTCCGGGGACAGCATACAGGGATAGGAGCCGAGGCGCAGTGTTCCGCCGAGATCCTCCACACCGCTCTGGTCGGGCATCAGGGCGATGACCGGATGGTTGGTGGCGGAGTCCAGTTCAATGCTGTGTGCATCGTGAAAGCCGCAGACGTGGCGCGCGAATTCTACGATTGCCAGCTGCATACCCAGGCAGATCCCTAAGAAAGGGATGTGTTCTTCTCTGGCATAGCGGATGGCGGTAATCTTGCCCTCCACGCCGCGGCCGCCAAAGCCGCCGGGAACGAGGACTCCCTGGACATGTCCCAGTACCTCGGCGATATTTTCTCCGGTCAGCTGTTCGGAATCGACCCACTGAACGGTGACAGTCGCCCGCTGGGCAATGCCGCCGTGCTTTAAGGCTTCTACCACCGAGAGATAGGCGTCGTGCAGCTGGATGTATTTGCCCACTAAGGCGATGGTTATTTCTCTGGTGGGATGGCGCAGGGCATCGACCATCTCAATCCAGTCGGACAAATCGGGCTGGGGGCAGGGCAGATGCAGACATTCGCAGGCAACCTGGGCCAGCTGCTCCTGTTCCATCGCCAGGGGGGCTTCGTAGAGGTATTCCACATCCAGATTCTGCAGTACATGGCTGTTGGGTACGTTGCAGAAGAGAGCAATTTTGTCCTTGATCGCCTGATTTAACGGGTATTCGGAACGGCAGACGATGATATTGGGCCAGAGCCCCATCCCCTGCAGCTGCTTGACGCTGGCCTGTGTGGGCTTGGTTTTCATTTCACCGGAGGCTTTGATATAGGGAATCAGCGTTACATGAAGCAGGATGGCGTTTTCCGATCCAACCTCATGCTGAAACTGACGGATGGCTTCCAAAAAGGGCTGGCTTTCGATATCTCCTACTGTACCGCCAACCTCAATGATTGCAATGTGCGTCTCTTCCGTCGTAAAATTGCGGTAAAAACGGCTTTTGATTTCGTTGGTGATATGGGGGATCACCTGAACGGTGCCGCCGCCGTAGTCGCCCCGGCGTTCCTTCTGCAGTACGTTCCAATAGACCTTTCCGGTCGTGACATTGGAATTTTTATTCAGGCTTTCGTCGATAAAGCGCTCGTAGTGGCCCAGATCCAGATCGGTTTCGGCGCCGTCGTCGGTGACAAAGACCTCGCCGTGCTGGGTGGGATTCATCGTTCCGGGGTCAATGTTGATGTAAGGGTCGAATTTTTGCATGGTGACAGTATAACCACGGGCTTTGAGCAGGCGTCCAAGCGAAGCGGCGGTAATCCCCTTTCCCAGGCCGGAGACGACCCCGCCGGTGACAAAGACGTATTTTACGGGCATAGCTTTATCCTCCTTGTGCTGATTTGGTGAAATCCCATAGATGAAGAGTTCCATAAGCTAACATTATACAACCTGGAAATGGCAAAATCCATAGTTTCCATAAAAAAAGTTTAGAAAAACTTTAGAATTGACAGGAAAAGTTCATCAAGAAAATATTGATTTTCCCTTGCATTCAACATATAATAATAGAAGTATTGCAGAGCTATCTGGAATATCGAGGAGGACACAGATGGATAACAAAGGAAACAACAATCAGAATCAGAACAATAATAAAAACGGCATGACGTTGTTGATTTTTATTCTTGCAGCGCTGGTAGTGCTGTTTATTGCCAGCATGATCAGCAGCAGTATTACCAGGATGACGAATCAGAAGATCACGTATACGCAGTTCAAAGAATTGGTGCGTGAGGACAAGGTGGACAAGGTGGAGTTTAAGTCCGGCTTGATCAACATTACGCCCAAGACCAAGGAAGGGCAGATCGCGCTGATCACTTATTACGCTGTGCAGCTGGACGACGAGGAGCTGCTTCCGCTGCTGGACGAGCATGGGGTGGATTATGAAGGAATCCAGGCCAGTGCGACAACGAATTTTCTGTATAACATTTTAAGCTTTGTGATCCCGATTGCAATTTGCTGGATTTTGCTGGCTTTTGTCATGCGCCGGATGGGCGGCGGAGGCGGCGTGATGGGCGTCGGCAAGAGCAACGCCAAGGTTTATGTAGAGAAGCAGACCGGAGTGACCTTTAAGGACGTTGCCGGCCAGGACGAGGCCAAGGAATCCTTACAGGAAGTAGTCGATTTTCTTCATAATCCAGCCAAATATACGGATATTGGCGCGAAGCTTCCCAAGGGCGCGCTTTTGGTGGGCCCGCCCGGAACCGGTAAGACGCTGCTGGCCAAGGCGGTGGCAGGCGAAGCGAAGGTGCCCTTTTTCTCACTGGCAGGGTCGGATTTTGTTGAAATGTTTGTCGGTGTGGGAGCCTCCCGTGTGCGGGATCTGTTTAAGGAAGCTCAGAAGAACGCGCCCTGTATTGTATTTATTGATGAGATTGACGCCATCGGTAAGAGCCGTGATAACCGCTACGGCGGCAACGACGAACGGGAGCAGACGCTGAATCAGCTGCTTTCCGAGATGGACGGCTTTGATACCTCGAAGGGGATTCTGATATTGGCGGCCACCAACCGGCCGGAGGTACTGGACAAGGCGCTGCTTCGACCGGGGCGGTTTGACCGGCGGATCATTGTGGACAAGCCGGATTTGAAGGGCCGTAAGGAGACGCTCAAGGTTCATTCCAAGAACGTACTGATGGATGATTCTGTAGATTTGGAGGCAATTGCCCTGGCGACCTCAGGAGCAGTAGGCTCCGATCTGGCCAATATGATCAATGAGGCGGCGATCAATGCCGTCAAGAATGGCCGAAAATATGTCAATCAGTCGGATTTGTTTGAATCGGTTGAGGTAGTTATTGCCGGAAAAGAGAAGAAGGATCGCATCATGGGCCCCAAGGAGAAAAAGCTGGTGGCCTATCATGAGGTAGGACATGCGCTGGTCACGGCTTTACAGAAGGATTCGGAGCCGGTGCAGAAGATTACAATTATTCCCAGAACCAAGGGAGCTCTGGGCTATACGATGCAGGTGCCAGAGGAAGAAAAATTCCTGATGACCAAGAATGAGCTGGTAGCCCATCTGGTGACTTATATGGGCGGACGGGCAGCCGAAGAGATTGTATTCGATTCCGTTACTACCGGTGCGTCCAACGACATTGAACAGGCGACCAAGATCGCCCGCGCGATGGTGACGCAGTACGGTATGTCGAAGCGGTTTGGCCTGATGGGATTGGCTACGGTCGAGAATCAGTATCTCGACGGGCGCGCTTCTTTGAACTGCGGCGAAGAGACGGCGTCCAAGATTGACAAAGAGGTGATGGGGATTCTCCAGGAGAGCTATGCGCAGGCCAAACGCCTGCTGTCTGCCAACCGCGGAATCCTCGATGAGATTGCCGAATATTTATATGAACACGAGACGATTACTGGCAAAGAATTTATGGATATTTTTCGCCGGCTGAAGGGTCTTCCGGCAGAGGAGCACAAGTCGGAGCGGGAGAAGGAGACCCATATTAATTTTAAGGAAGCGGAACCGCACCCGGTGACAAGAGAGGATGAAAAGGACGCATTCGTTTCGGATACGCAGTCTGCGGTGGAGACAAAGAGTACATCTGAGACGGAGAACGATTCCGAGGCAGAGACAGGGCCGATGGCAGATGACGAGGCAGAGAAAGAGTCTGTTGCGGGTGACGGGACAGAGGTAAAGTCGGCTGCGGGTGACGAGACAGAGCCAAAGTCGGCTGCGGGTGACGAGACAGAGCCAAGGTCGGCTGCGGCGGACGAGAGAAACCCGAAGCTGGCTGCAGCGGACGAGGCAGAGCCAAAGTCGGTTATGGCTGGCGAGAGAAAGCCGAAGCTGGAAGCGGCGGACAAGACGCATTCTAAAATAGAAGCGAAAGCGGGGAAGGATGCTGCGGTGCACGCAAATGCATCGGCAAAGACGGAGCCGAGCCACGAGGAGCCGGACCGCAAAGTGCGCGTACAGGAGCAGGGCGTTGTCCCCGCCAATGAAGAACCGTCTGCGGCTGCGATCACAGCCATGCCGGCAGGGAAAAAGGCTAGGGCAGTCCGCAAAGAAGCCATGGCGCCCGAAGTGTCTGGCAGGCGCTTTGAGAAAGCAGAGACCGAAACGCCCACTATGTTTGTGAAGCAATGGGGGAAAGCGGAGGCAGCGTCAGGGGAGCGTGAAAAGGAGCCGTACAAAGCTGCCGAGCCGGAAGCGCATTCTGAGGGAGAAGAGGAATTCATGGTCAACACGTTGGAGATGGAGCCGGAAGAGCTGCTGCAGCATCCGCAGGAGGCAGAGACATCCGAAACGAAAACAAAGCAAGAGACACCGGATGCTTCGCATCACAAATCAGAATCGAAGGAAAAGGGCACACTGCATCTGATTTTGGAAAAGAACGAGAAGCCGTCTGTGCGCCGAAGTGAGTGGAATGAGCGGCCGCTTGGACAACAAAAGGCCGGAAAGAAGGAAAAACGGGCGGCCCAGCAGCAGCCGGAACGGAAGGAGCGGGCATCTGTGCGTCCAATTTCCAGTCAGACCTCCAGGATTTCACTGCAGCAGCTGACCGATCTAAAGGCCCATACCACCGTGAATCCCTCGGCGGAGCCAAAAAGTAATCTGCCAGAGCATGCGCCAACGGACAGGAGCGCGCAGACCCCGCAGCATCCAGAGATGGCGGTACAGCACAGGTCAGCGCAGAATACAACGGCAGAAGTGAAGGAGAAGCCGTCAGTAAGTCCGCGAATGGAGGCAGAGAAGCCTAGTGCCGTTGAGGAGAATACGGCTGTGAAGAAAAAAAGTGTGGAACAGCCGAAATCCGGTGCGCGGCAAAGCGCTTCCATTCCATCTGGTGAGAACACAGCTGTGAAGAAAAAAGGTGTGGCGCAGCCAACCTCCGGTGCGCGGCAAAGCATTTCGGTTCTGCCAAAAGAAGGGGGCAAGGAACGGCCTGTCGTTCGGCCGGTTAAGAGTGCGAAAGAGCAAGCCTCTGTTCAAACAGAAGCAGCGTCCCATAAGCAGGATGCAGAACAAACGCCTGCAAATGCAAAGAAGGAACAAGCGCCTGCAAATGAAAAAAAGGAAGAGACACTGCATCTGATTTTGGAGGGAGCTGTGAAGGAAGGAACGGTCAAGGATCAGCTGTCGATGGAAGCATCCGAGGAATTGGAGGCAAAGCCCCCAAAGCCATTGTCTGCATTGGAGCGGCTGGCTCAGATGAAACATCAGAATAAAAACGAAGGGTAGGGGTGTACCGCCCTGCGGATGGAAGCATATTGTATCCAAGTGAGCAATATGCTTCCTTTTTTTGAGGGCTGGCTCAGATGAAGCATCAGGATAAAATGGAATATACGAGGCGGGAAATCAGGCATTGACACAACACCGATCATGTTTTCAAATTTTGGTATTGACTTAAAGTCAGGTTTAGGTTGTAAGATAGAACTGATTCGTGTAGGTAGATGGTACGATAGGGACTGCGCCCGATGCGTGCGTTCCTGCCGACTTAAGTGAAACTGGCAGAGTGCGTGCGCCGGATTGCAGGCCAGTATGGGAGATAAGGAGAGTGAGACGATGCAATGGATTGAAAATCAAACATTTGATCAGGAACGTGCATTATATGGAAGCAGACAGGTGACGGTAAAGAGTTGTCGCTTTGACGGCCCGGCGGACGGTGAGAGCGCGTTGAAGGAATCGTCCGATGTGACAGCGGAGGACTGCTTTTTTAATTTGCGGTATCCTTTCTGGCATAACCATGGCTTGACGATTCGCCGTTCACAGATGACGGAGCTGTGCCGCGCCGCGCTCTGGTATTCCGATCAGATTACGATTACGGACAGCAAGCTGCACGGGATTAAGGCATTGCGGGAGTGCTCCGGGATTGTGATCAAGAATTGTGATATCATTTTGCCGGAATTCGGTTGGTTCATCGAGGATGTCGCGCTGTCTGACAGCACGGCTGAAAGCGAATATTTTTTTATGCGTGCCCGCAATGTATCCTTTTCCAATGTCAGCTTTAAGGGAAAATATTCGTTTCAGTACAATGAGAATGCGGTGTTTGACAATTGTAGCTTTGACACGAAGGATGCATTTTGGCACTCAAAAAATGTCAAGGTTCAAAACAGTGTGATCAAAGGGGAATATCTGGCGTGGTATTCCGAGAATCTGACGCTGGAGCACTGTCAGATCATCGGCACACAGCCGTTTTGTTATTGTAAGAATCTGACGTTGATTGATTGTGAAATGATTGATACCGATCTTTGCTTTGAAAAATCGGAGGTTGAGGCCAAAATTACGACACCGGTGATCAGCATTAAGAATCCACTGCGCGGTAAGATTCTTGTACCGGAGGTAGGGGAGCTGATTTGGGACGATCCACAGGCGAAGGGGGAAGTCGTGGTGCAGGGTGCTAAGTAGGGTGCTTGCATGGCAGGTGGTTTGTGATGAAGCAGGGCTTGGGAGCATCTCTGACGGAAGATTCTCTTGCGATTCCTTTGGCAGGACGGTATAATGGACGCAGAGAGACATGAAGGAAAGAATCATTACAAAGAGCGGACGAGGTGATGAAGCATGATCATAGAAGACCTGTTAAAGAAACGCGGCATGACAAAATATCGTCTTGCGATTGTGGCGGGAGTTCCCCATACGACGCTGAATGGGATCTGCAGCGGCAAGACAAAGCTGCAAAGGTGCACTGCTGAAACCGTCTATAAGCTGGCGAAAGCGTTGGATGTTTCCATGGAGTTGCTGACCGAGGGCGGGATGCGGGAGACGAAGCGGGAGCAGACCTATGAACAGGGGCTTCCAGATTACCTGCAGCAGGATCTGGAGGCCTATAAGGAGGGATTGAAGACGAAATCAGATATCATGGATTGCCTGTGGGGAGAGCTATACGGAAGCATCAATGTGGCAGAGATCAATGACGGCGCGATCACGTCCGAGCATGCAGATTATTTAAGAAAAAAGTATCTCTGGAGATAGAATTTGATCTCACAGCAAAAGGAGACACTGTGACAGAGCAGCGTCTCCTTTTGTGTGAAATTCTATGAGACAAAAATACGGTTCCTCTGTTGAAAAACCATTGTATTATCCGCTGAAATTCGCTATACTAAAACATACAGAGCCACGGCCCGCTCCGCATCGTGCAGCGGCTGTATGGCGCGGTGCAGTATATAAAAATGGCTTGCTTTACCGGCAAAAACGTCTTGCAAAAAGGAGCGAAAGAGATATGGCATTTGCACACCTGCATGTCCACACGGAATACAGTCTGTTGGACGGTTCTAATAAGATCAAAGAATATGTTTCCAGGGTGAAGGAGCTGGGCATGAGCGCGGCCGCAATCACAGACCACGGCGTGATGTATGGTGTGATTGATTTTTACCGCGCGGCGAGAGAGGCCGGCATTAACCCGATTCTGGGCTGTGAGGTCTATGTGGCGCCCGGCTCCCGTTTTGACCGCGAGCGGGTGGAAGGGGAGGATCGCTATTATCACCTGGTGCTTTTAGCGGAGAACAACCAGGGCTATGCCAATCTGATGAAAATTGTCTCCAAGGGCTTTGTGGACGGCTACTACTACAAGCCGCGGGTGGACTGGGAGATTTTGCAGCAGTATCACGAAGGACTGATCGCATTAAGCGCTTGTCTGGCAGGAGAGATTCCCCGGCTCCTGGCGCGGGGGGCTTATGAGGAGGCGAAGGCGGCAGCCTTGAAGCATCGGCAGATTTTCGGTGCGGGGAATTATTTTCTTGAACTGCAGGATCACGGGATGCCGGAGCAGAAGCATGTCAATCAACAATTGCTGCGGCTGAGCAGAGATACCGATATCGCGCTGGTGGCGACGAACGATGTGCATTACACCTACGACACGGATGTGGAGCCGCATGATATACTGCTCTGCTTACAGACCGGAAAAAAGCTGTCCGACGAGAACCGGATGCGCTACGAGGGCGGGCAGTATTTTGTCAAATCCGAGGAACAGATGCAGTCGCTGTTTCCTTATGCGCTGGAAGCGCTGGAAAATACACAGAGGATTGCCGATCGCTGCCATGTAGAGATTGAATTTGGGGTGACGAAGCTGCCCAAATACGACGTGCCGCAGGGAATGACGTCATGGGAATATTTGAACAAGCTGTGCGGGGAAGGACTTGTACGCCGGTATCCAGACAGTCACCAGCAGCTGCGGGAGCGGCTGGACTATGAGCTGGGCGTGATTCGGGATATGGGCTATGTGGATTATTTTCTCATTGTGTGGGATTTCATCCATTATGCCAGGAGCAAGAACATCGCCGTAGGGCCGGGACGCGGCAGTGCAGCCGGAAGTCTGGTCTCCTACACGCTGGAGATTACCAACATCGACCCCATTCGCTACAATCTTCTGTTTGAGCGGTTTCTCAATCCAGAGCGCGTTTCGATGCCGGATATTGATATTGACTTCTGTGTGGACCGCCGCCAGGAGGTAATTGACTATGTGGTGGAAAAATACGGAAAGGATCGGGTGGTGCAGATTGTCACC
>CAMULB010000089.1 GCA_947089585.1 uncultured Lachnospiraceae bacterium
AGCAGCTCCCCGATCATTGTACTTTTTGTTACCTGTGCCATTCTATTTTCCTCCTTTATTTTCCAGTGTATCATATTATAATACGATTCCTCTTATTATGCAACGAATTTATGGAAATATACCGCCGAACAGTTTCGATCCGCGTTAAAAACAGCAGCACAATGTATTTTAAATTATACTTGTCATCCGGCTGTTTTTGTATTACAATAGAGACCAAAGCTACATATATAGCTTTACGTTGTGAATACAATCAAAGGAGGATACTGACATGGCATATGTAATTTCTGATTCTTGTGTAAGCTGCGGAACCTGCGAGGGCGAATGTCCGGTAGGCGCTATCGCTGCAGGCGACGGCAAATATGAGATCAACGCGGACACCTGCGTAGACTGCGGAACCTGCGCCGGCGCATGCCCGGTAGGCGCTATCGCTGCAGAATAAGATCACAAAGCAAAAAGAGGACGTCAGACGGCGTCCTCTTTTTTTCAGACATGCACTAGAGCCTAAACGCTCAAATTAGGATTTAACTTCTTCTCCTTTCTGGAAAATCTTCCTGTTTTCTGGGGGTTGTCCTCTTTTGCCTTTCTTCCTTTACGGCGCGTGCGGATCGCGGCGTCCAATTTGCGGAATCGTTCCTCCTCCGCCTCGTCCTGTACCCGCATCAGATAGTTCATTTCCTTGATCACTTTGTCCTCTACCTGATAACCAACCTCCC
This sequence comes from uncultured Lachnospiraceae bacterium, assembly GCA_947089585.1. GTDB lineage: Bacteria > Bacillota > Clostridia > Lachnospirales > Lachnospiraceae > 14-2. The sequence continues at coordinate 714 of CAMULB010000089.1, forward strand.
GTCCCAAAGCCTGATTGTTCTCTTCCAGGGCATTGCGCACAATATTTGTCATCATATTCTGAAACTGCTCCAATTTTACTGTATTGCGGGCAGGGTTGTCCGCAACCTGATCCTTATGTACCTCCTCCTTCATCATCAGGGCGCTTCCATTTTCATTGGACGAGCCGGTCGCCAGCTGGGTATTTGACGAATTATTACTGCCTGCCATTTTTTTCATCCTTTCTTCCTGCACCAACATCCGAATTGCCTTTAATTGATATCCTTGTTCTTTCCATTCCTTGATTCGGAAAAATTCTTTGATATTTTCTTCTGTATAATAACGGTGTCCCATTTCATTTCTGGGGATATCCAAATCCAGCTCGTCTTCCCAATAGCGCAGAACATGGGATTCCACGTTGACCAGATTTGCCGCGTCTGAAATCATATAGCGAACTTGATCCACACAATTACCTCCAATCTTTCTATTTTCTCTGCAACTTTATTTTATACCATTTTTCCATCATGTTACAATCTTTTTCCATCGCGTTTTAACGACAAGAAAAAACAGATACCCACCGAACTCGGAATGTATCTGTTTGATTCTACAGCATTTTACTATCTCTCCATGTTGGCAAATTTGGTAAATTCGGGCAGGTACACCAGATTCACCGTGCCAACCGGGCCGTTTCTCTGCTTGGAAATAATAATCTCCGCAATGCCTTTATCCGTTGTATCTTTATTATAGTATTCATCTCGGTAAATAAACATTACTACGTCCGCATCCTGCTCGATCGCTCCTGACTCACGCAAATCAGAGAGCATGGGCCTGTGATCGGGCCGCTGTTCGACCTGGCGGCTGAGCTGAGATAAGGCGATCACCGGGACATTAAGCTCACGCGCCAGCGATTTGAGCGAACGGGATATATCTGAAATCTCCTGCTGCCTGGATTCTGTTCGTCCTGAGCCGCTCATCAGCTGGAGATAATCAATCATAATCAGTGAAAGTCCGTGCTCCAATTTATATTTTCTGCATTTAGAGCGAAGCTCGGAAATCGAAATACCAGGCGTATCGTCGATAATCAGCTTGGAACGCCCAATGATGCCGGCCCCTTCAATCAGCTTCTCCCAGTCAGAATCTGCCAGATTCCCCGAACGCAGCAGCTGTGCATCCACTTTGGATTCCATCGAAAAAAGGCGGTTTACCAGCTGCTCCTTTGACATCTCCAAGCTAAAAATTGCCGTACAGATATTGCTTTTGAAGGCCACATGCTGCGCAATATTGAGGGCAAACGCCGTCTTTCCCATGGAAGGCCGGGCCGCAATCAGAATCAAATCCGACGGCTGCAGCCCCGCCGTCCGATAGTCGAGGTCAAGAAATCCGGTAGCAATACCGGTTACATTCCCCTGCAGCTTTGCCGCCTGTTCAATCTTCTCCAGCGCGCGAATCACCACCTGCTTGATGGGTACATAATCGCTGCTCCCGGTCTTTTGCAGCAGAGAAAAGATCTTCTTCTCCGTATCTGCCAAAATCTCCTCCAGGTTGTCCCGATCCTGATAACACTGGTTGGCAATCTCTTCATTGACCTTGATCAGGCGGCGCAGCATGGACTTCTCCGCTACAATTCGGACATAATTTTTTATATTGGCAGAAGTAGGTACGCCGGCGATCAGCCCGGCAATAAACTCCGCACTGCTGATCTCCGGAGGCACATCCTTCTCCCGCAGCCGGTTTTGCAGCGTTACTACATCCACCGGCTGTCCCTCATTATAGAGCTCCAGCACCGCTTCATACATCAAGCCGTTGGACTGCTGGTAGAAATCCTCTTTCAGGATCGTCTCAGAGGCAATGACAATCGCTTCCTGATCCATGATCATGGCGCCGATCACAGATCGTTCCGCCTCCAGGCTGTGCGGCATAATCCGCTTTATGAGCGCTTCCTCCATCTGGGCTCCTCCTGTTACTCCTCTACCACCTTTACCGTCAATGCTGCCGTCACCTTAGGATGAAGCTTGATCGCTACTTCATGCGCACCCAAAGCTTTTAACCCATCCGACAGCTGCATCTTCTTCTTATCCAGCTCTATATTCAGCTGTTCCTTGGCCGCTGCTGCAATCTCCTTGCTGGAGACAGAGCCGAAGATTTTGCCGCCCGCGCCAGTCTTGATTGACACCTGCACCTGCTTCCCCTCCAGCTCCTTGGCCAGCTTCTGTGCGGCCTCTAAATTCTCCTGAGCCAGCTTCTCCTGATGCTGATTTTTAAGCTTTAAATCGTTCATGTTCTTGCCGTTGGCTTCTACGCCAAGCTTCTTAGGCAAAATCATATTTCTTGCATATCCGTCGCTGACATTGACAATGTCTCCTTTTTTTCCCAGTGACTTTACATCTTCTAATAATATGACCTTCATAGTTCTATCTCTCCTCCACTCACCATTTGATTTAAAGTTTTCTCCAATATGGAAGTTGCTTCACTGATCGAGCAGTCCTTCAGCTGTGCACCCGCCACGCTTAAATGGCCGCCGCCGCCCATTTTTTCCATAATCAGCTGCACGTTGATCTCGTCGATCGAGCGGGAGCTGATGTAAATCTTGCCGTTGTATTCGGTCAGCACAAAGGACGCCTTGATGCCAACGACATTTAACAGCTCATTGGCCGCCTGGGCCCCAACAATTGTCGGACTCTCAACCCCAATCCCCGGACAGACGGAGATCGCAAACACACCGTGGTATACCTTGGCCTGCCGTACCGCCTCTGCTCTGGCCTTGTGGGCATTGAGATCATCCCGCAGAAGCTTGCGCACCCGTGTCATCTCTGCGCCGCATCTGCGCAAATATGCTGCCGCTTCAAAGGTGCGAACACCGGTATTGGCATTAAAATTATTCGTATCAATTACAATTCCCGCATACAGACAGTCTGCTTCCTGACTGGACAGATGAATATTTTCTGAAAAATACTGCAGCACCTCCGCCACCATCTCGCAGGTGGAGGACGCATACGTCTCGATATAAGACAATACGGCGTTGTCAATCACATCGCTGCTCTGACGATGGTGGTCAAAAACCACAATGGTTTTGGTCAGATTGAGCAGCGGCGGGCATTCTGTCAGATTCGGCCGGTTGGTATCCACCACCATGACCACCGCATTCTGATCCACCAGATCGAGCGCACCCTCGCTTCGGACAAACATATCATGCGGATAACCCCGCGCTTCGGTAAATTGCTCCTTAAAGGGGCGCAGGGAGGAGGTCACCTCATTGATGACGATATAGGCCTTCTTCTCCAGGGCACGGGCCGCACAGTAAATTCCCACCGCGGCGCCGAACGAATCCTCGTCGCCCATGTTGTGCCCCATAATAATGACCCGTTCCTTGCTCTCGATGATCTCCCGCAGGGCGTGCGCCTTCACGCGCGCTTTCACACGCGTCATCTTCTCTACCTGATGCGTCTTGCCGCCGTAATAGGAAATCTTCTCGCCTTCCTTCACGACTACCTGATCCCCGCCGCGGCCAAGAGCCAAATCAATTGCCATACGGGAATATTCGTAATTCTGATTGTATCCATTCCCCCCTACGCCGATCCCGATGCTCAGCGTCACCGCCATCTCATTGCCAACCTTGATCGTCTTTACGTCTTCGATCAGACTGAATTTGTCGTTGACAAAATCACTCAAATATTTCTGCTTAAAGGCAATGAAATATTTGTCCTTCTCCATCTTCTTAACCAGTGCATCCCGTTCAAGAAAATATTTATTGACCTTCCGTTCGACCAGCGCAATCAGAAGCGAACGCTTGACCTCTTCAATACTCTTGAGCGCCTCCTCATAGTTGTCGATATAGAGAAGTCCGCAGATCATCTTCTGCTCCTGATTCTCCGTCTGATAGTGATGCAGCTGCGTCTCGTCGAACAAGTACAATACCGTCAGAAACTGTGCCCCCTGCTCGACTGCAATCACGGCGTCGTCATCCGTCACAGTATCAAAATAAATCTTTCTGAGATTGGCGCGATAGAACTGTTCCTGATAGACCAGATTCAGCTCCATCTCCTCTTCCTTCTTCTGGATCACTTCACGCGTCAGACTCGGAAAAATACTGGTAATAGATTTGTGATAGTCCTTATCCTTCCCCGTGACCTCTGTGAATTTCTGATTGACCCACAGGATCTTCCCGTTATAGTCCATCAGCGCGTAGGACACCTCAAATTCATCCAGAAGCCGCCGCTGCACCGTCCCGTAACGAGTGGCAAAATTAATCAGCTCGTTTAAAATCACCGGCTTATTATACCAATACGCACAGAGAACAATGATAAAATAAAGAATTACAAATCCTGTAAACACCGCTCCTAATTTCTGATTCACCATATAGACCGGAACATTCATAATCGCCAGCAGGATGGTCAGAATCAACGGCCAGTACATGTAATTCCGCAATTGACCTTTCAGCTTTATCTTTGATTTCATCTTCTACCTCCCATGACCACACAGGCGGTCGCTTCTCTATTATACATAAAAATACGACAAAAGTAAAGCATTGCGCACGGTAGGTTTTTTACAATCAAAATACCCGAAAGGACGTTTCCATCCCTCCGGGTATAAAATCCCGATATAATAAATCGACTTATTCGGTTACATAGGGCATCAGAGCCACATGTCTTGCCCGCTTAATCGCAGCGGTCAGCGCTCTTTGATGCTTCGCGCAGTTCCCGGTAATTCTTCTGGGAAGAATCTTGCCTCTCTCGGAAACGTATCTCTTCAGCTTGTTGGTATCCTTGTAGTCGATTACATTATCCTTGCCGCAGAATACACAGACCTTCTTTCTTCTGCGCATGCCGCCTCTGCGCTTCATGGGCGCATCGCTTTTCTCACCTTTATTGTAAGCCATGATTTTTCCCTCCTGTTTCTAGTTAAATGGTAATTCCTCGTCAATACCGTCTGGAATATTCATAAAACCATCCCCAACTGCCGCGCTGGGGGCCGGCCTGTCCACAGGTGCAAATCCGCCGCCCGACTGGGTGTAATTGTCACTGGCTGCTTTGCTCTCGGCGAATTCCTGATCCTCCACTACCACGTCGGTCGTATAGACCTTCTGGCCCTCCTGATTGGTATAGCTCCCGGTCTGAATTCTCCCGGTGACAACAATCTTGAGTCCCTTGCGAAAATACCGCTCAGCAAATTCAGCGGAACGGCCGAAAGCGACACAGGGGATAAAATCTGCGGTCTGCTGATTGTCCCCGCCGTCTCGTCTCGTAAACCTTCTATCTACTGCCAATGTATAGCGAGCTACCGCCGTAGCATTCTCTCCCTGGGAGTAACGGATCTCCGGATCTCTGGTCAAACGTCCCATAAGTATTACTTTGTTCATACGGTCTCCTCTTCTCTATCTACGCTTCGTCTTGCTTCACGCATAAGAACCGGAGCACATTGTCCATAATGCGAACGCTGTTTTCTAATTGTCCGGGACAATCTGCCTGGGCATCGAACTGGATAAAGTAGTAAAAGCCTTCACGCATTTTCTGAATCTCATAAGCAAGTCTCTTCTTGCCCCATTCATCCACGTTCGTGATTGTGCCGCCAAAACGAGTGATGTATTCCTTCGCCTTCTCAACAACAGCGGCTCTCTCTTCATCCTCGATTTTTGCATTCACAACAAGCGCTAATTCATATTTGTTCATGCTCATCGTACCTCCTTGTGGTCTCTGGCCCCCTGCTTGGCAGGAAGCAAGGAAAAATATCATTAATAATATATCACGAATACGTATGTTAGCATAATTCTCGTTGCTTTTCAAGTGTTTTTCTTTATTTTTATAGATAAACTCCGACCGGCAGCAGATAATTCAGCCAGCGCACCGCCGGAACATAAGCCGACAATTGAAAAAACACCGGCGGCAGAAGCAGATTAAGCCCGATTAAGGGACAAAGCCAGCCATAATACGATGCCCTGCTTTTGATCCGCCCGCCGACCAGCAGCACCCAGACCGCTGAGAACAGCAAAAATCCGATCATTCTAAGCGCTTCCAAAATCATCGGCTGATTTATTTTTAACAAAACATACGCACACAGTGAAACAATTGCCAGCGGCGCAGCTCCGATCAAATATTTTTGCAGCCGAAATTCGCTTCGCGCTCCGATTGGCAGACACGCTTCAAAGCACGCGCCCTTTGGCGCTTTTTCTTCCCCACAGATCAGGAGCATCTGCAGTAAAATGACCATCGCAGCAATCCCCCGCACCGGGTCTGTCCCTTTGCCGCGCCCCGTCTGATCCTTCGGCTCTGACGTTTCATCCGCAGACTGTTCCCCGCGGTTTCCGGTTTGCTCCACAGTCTCATAGATCACCTGAAACACGCGCCCGCTGTTTTTGTAATACGCATTCCGCTCCCGCAGATATTCCAGCCCCTCCTTAAGATCCGGCGGTTCAAAGAGCTCCGCGGCCCGATGCTCCAGCAAGAGATCGCTGTACATAGAAAATAATTCCTGATAAACTGTTTCCCCTGCCCCGGCGCCTTTTTGACTGCCGCTGACGCTGACAAATGTGACCAATCCATTGGTCTTTTCCTGCTTTAGACCCGCCTCCAGTCCTTGATTACAGATAAATCCGCATTCCGCATTGCCGGATTCCAGCTCCTCAAACAATGCTTCCCGGCTTTCCACCTCACGAAACTGAAACGCTCCCGTGCTGTGTTTGAGCCGTTCGATCAGATTCTGCGCAAATGCCCCGTCCTCATTGCACAGCAGCACCTCTAAATTGTCCGGCCGCGGAACCGATACAAACCCAACAAGCCATAGCAGCAGGATCAGAATTACCATCTGTGCCCAGAGCACAGGCTTACAGAGCTGCTGCTTACAAAGCGCAAGGCCCCAATAAATTCTCTTTTCCACTTCCCGCAGATCACCCCTTCTGCTTCTGCCGCAACCGTTCGCAGATCACCCCTTCTGCCGCTGCCAGCCTGTGACGGCCTCCGGTTTGGCTCCCAGCAGTACACCGAGCGCCACCATCGCCGCTTCCGGCAGAAGCATTGTAAGCAGAAGCGCCGAATCCGACGCCGCAAACAGCAGATGCAGCGCATGCTTCATCCAACAGGTCAAGGGCATCACCGCCCCGGCCGCTGCCAGCCCATCCGGCAGATAACGGACTGGAAGCAACACTCCCGTACCAAGCATCATTCCCACATTGACAAAAAAGACCAACGCCCCGCCGCGCGCTCCGCCATAGCGGTACAGCAGATGGAATACGGCCGCCATGCTTATACACAAAGGCAGCATACCGACCATGGCCCGCACCAGATACAGCTCGACACCCGCCAAGGACAATACGGCCCCGGACACAGCCAGCAGCGCCGCGGTAATCAGCCACAGCAGCCACCCCATCGCAGTCACCTTTACCAGCGACGCCTTGACACAGCCAATTCCATAGAGCCTCAGCTTTTCTTCAATCAGCCTCTCCTGTTTCTGGTAAAGGAAGCCGAAATTCAATCCGCTCATCATGATACAGACCAGCAAACCGCCGACAAAGTAATATTGCGTCATCGCAAACTCTCCGGTTGGAGAAATGACGCGTTTTTGAAAGATCTCCCCACGAAAAAACGCCCGCTCCAGATAAGTAAAAAAAATTAAATCTTCCATTTCTTTCTTGGAAATCGTCAGATTAAATGCCTTTCTCGCGTCCGATGCCGCATAGACGGCCGCCTCGGTTGTCTGGACAAGCGATACGCCGTCGGTCAACAGCTGTCTCAGCATCTGCTGCCCCACACTGGTATTCCTGGGAAAAAGAATGGTTGCCGGCGTATTCCTGCCATTTTCCAAATCCTGATAAAAGCGTTCGCCGACCAAAATCGCCGCATCGGCCGCTCCGCCTTCCACATCTGCACGCGCTTTCGCGGGCGACACATACTGAAAGCGGCAAATATTTTTTACACTTTCCATATCAGAAAGAAGCTCCGTAATCTGTCTGACCTTGGTTTCATCCTCATGAATCGCCAGATCGACGGTGATCACTTCAAACAACTGCGCCTTTTGCAGAAACAAGCGGATCGTGAGAGCACCGGCAGACACTACGCCGACCAGAAGCAGGATGCTGCCAAAAAACCATGGCAGCATCCGCATTCCACGTCTTATCTCAAACCGCAGGTACTCAATCGTAAATGTCTTCATAGAGCGTACCGAAATATTCCATCGTATCGTAGACAGACGCATTTCCCAGATCAAATTCTTCCCCTTGAAGCGCCTCGATTTCGGCGCCCTTGCTGAATAAAATACTTCCGTCCAACAGGATCACCTCTTCGCCCTCCTTTAAGCTGATGTTGGTGATTCCGGGACGCTCCTTATCGCTGGAAACCGTCCCATTAAAGTAAATATTCTCGATTCCGTAAAGCTCTTCCAGAGAAAGGGCGGCTTCTATTACTCCGCTGCCGGCGTCATAGCTGTAGTGCGCCAGCTCCATTCCCATGATCTTTAAGGTGGTCGTCTCCTTCTTCCCCTCCGTCGTTCCGACTACACTTAAAAGCTTCAGGCCATCGACATAAAAGGACATATTTTGCGTCCGTCTGACTCCTCCCTCAAAACGAATCTCCTCCGTGATACCATCCGCCGTCACCTGAATTGCTGCCAGCTTTTTCTGATGAATATAAAACCGAAGCTCAACCTCTTCGCCTTCCATATAGCTGACCGCATCCTGCAGGCTCTGAATGGATGCAGCCATGGCTCCCTGGGCCTGCTTGATCTGGTCTAACATTTCCTCGATCCTCTGTCGTGTCAATCGAAGCTGGTATCCACTGCAGGAAACCTGCTTGCCATCAATATCGAAGCTTCTTTTATCAATCTTCTCAAATTTCAACTCGTTGTAAGTTTCGAGTATGGATTCGGCCAGCTCCTTATAATCGACCTGAGCGCTCGGCGCTTTCGCGCCTTCGTGCAGATAAATGAAATAATTATTTAACGTCCAGCTGGGAATTCCGCTCTCTTCCAGAAAATCCATCAGATACCCCTGATTCTCCTGACGGTAGTAATAGACAAAAAGCTTCTTGTCATCGAGAAACGGAAGCTTCGCCGCCAGCTTCTCTTCGTCGAGGACGCTGTAAAAGTCCGTTTTTCCCTCGACACCCGCCGCACCAATGCTGCCGTTCAGCGCCTGCAGCTCCCTGGTCTGTAAATAATCCAGATCCAGTATTACGCCCTCGATGTTCGCGCCCAGCTCAATCGTATAAGCATCGGAAGTCACAATGTCGTTGGAATTGAATGCTTTCCAAATCTCAGGCGCTTCAAAGGTATTGGCTATGGCCACGATCACTTTATTTTTATCATTTGAGAAAAAACGGCTGACAACGACCACGCCAAGCACAGCAACCGCAACCACCAGAAAGATCGAAATTCCGATGATCAGCGGAACAAGCTTCTTCTTCGGCTTTGGCTGCTGCCCCTGTGACTCCTGCACGGGCTTCTCCGTCTCAAAATTGTACTTATCTTCCATAATGTTCCTGCTCCTCCCTAGCTTTTCCAAAAATATCCGGAGAAATAAATTCCTCTTTTAATTCTCGGAGCTGTCCTTGTTCCAACAGCAGACATCTCTGACTGTCGCGAATCTCACGTTCCTCATGGGTAGAAAGAATCAAAATTCCGTTGAGCGCCGTATACTGCTCCATCCACTGCCAAAGAACCTGTTTGTAATACAAATCCACGGCCGCAGTCGGCTCATCCATCAGTAATATGGGAGGCCATTGGGAGATTGCACAGGCAATGCTGACCCGGCGCTTCATGCCGCCGGAGAGCTTACGCACCTGCACCTTCAGAATCGGGTTCAGGTCAAACATCTCCATCAGCCTTTGGTCTGACAGACATTTCTTTTGGCCCCAAAGCTTCAAATTATCCTTGACGGTCAATTCCTCGATCAACGGATCTTCCTGGGGAACGTAACCGCAAAGCTTCAAAAACCCTCCGCGCTGCCGGAACGGATTCTGTCCGAAATACTCCAGAGCTCCTGCATCCGGCTTGATAATCCCGGCCAGAATCTTCATCAGCGTCGTCTTGCCGCAGCCGTTTCGGCCAATCATCGCAATGCGCTCTCCTGGTCTTGCCGTAAAGCTCACATCCTCTAATACGGCCTTTTTCCCATAAAATTTACGGATATGAGAAACTTTCATTTCTTTGATTCCCCCACCCCTCTGACTGCTTTTGTATTCTTCTCCACCAGCTTGCGGGCAATCATAATCTGGTGACCACAGCCCAAGCATTTTAAGCGAAAATCAGCGCCTACCCGCAGCACCTCCCACTCAAAACTTCCGCAGGGATGCTTTTTCTTCAATCTAACAATATCGCCGACGTTATATTCCATCTATGCCTCCCAATACTTCCCCGATATTTTGTTGAATCAGCAGGTTCGCCCGCCGGTCCATCGGCGTCGCATCCCGGTTGATCAGCACCAGCCTCTCGCCTCTGTAATAATCAATCAGTCCCGCGGCGGGATATACTGCCAGAGACGTCCCACCCACAATCAGCAGATCCGCCTGGCTGATGTAAGCAATAGCCGCGCGCATCACATCCATATCGAGACTTTCTTCATACAGCACCACATCCGGCTTGATCAGGCCCTGACATTTTGCACAATGCGGAACTCCCTTAGCTTCCATCATATACTCGGCGTCATAGAGCGCATGGCATTTCTGACAGTAATTGCGGTGCACGCTTCCGTGAAGCTCCAACACCGTCCTGCTCCCGGCCTGCTGATGAAGCCCGTCGATATTCTGCGTGATGACTGCCTGAAGCTTGCCGGCCTGCTCCAAGCTGGCAAGCATCTTATGCGCCGCGTTGGGCTTTGCCGTCAGACAAAGCATCTTGTTGCGATAAAAACGGTAAAATTCCTCTGGATTCTGGACATAGAACGTATGACTTAGAATCGTCTCAGGCGGAAAATCATATTCTTGATGATACAGCCCGTCCACGCTGCGAAAATCCGGGATGCCGCTCTCGGTAGATACTCC
>CAMULB010000090.1 GCA_947089585.1 uncultured Lachnospiraceae bacterium
TGACGAGAATTTTTCCCATCAGCCGCGCCCCTTCACCCATGCCGCTGATGCAGCCTGAGAGACGCGCGTCGGCAATCGGCTGAATGACCGCCGCCGCCAGCTTATAGATCAGCGTCATAATTCCCACCTTCAGCAGAGGCCCCGCACACAGCAGTACGAGCATCAAAATCCCCGCCATCCCCACGCTGTTTTTAATGATGATGCCGGAACCGACCATGATTTCCGCCACCGCATTGATCGAATTGCCGAAGCCCGGCAGCATTCCGGCCGTGCGGGCCAGGGTGCTGCTCTTAAAGGTGTCAATCACCGGCGTCAGAAGCCCCTGCACGACATTGATGCCAATCACCAGCGTAAAAAGGAATTTGAGCAGCCACTCTACCATCCCCTTGATCAGTCCGGTCAGACGGGAAATCATCTCCTCCTTTGTCAGATGGTTCATCAGCTCCAGCACCAGATAAACATGTACGGCCGGAACGGCCCCGTAGATCAACGCCGCTTCAATCACATAGATCAAAAGCAGTGTCATCTCATAGAACGCCGTCGCCGTTATCGTCCCTGCGGAAAAAACCATGGACAAGCAAAAGGCCGGCATCAGCGCCCGCATAAAATCCAGCATTCGATTGAGGCTTTCCCCCAAAATATCACTGATCAGAAGAAAGGATTTCATCAAAAGCGCAAGCAGAATCATGTAGACGATGTAAAAGCTGATCTCCGTCACCGCCGCATTTTCAAAGACATTGGCAAACTGATACAGCAGTGCAAAGGCGGATACAAGCAGAATGATCTGGATCATATAGCCTTTGCTCTGTCCGACCTCCTGAAAAAAAAGATCCAGCAGTCCCTGCACCAGCGACGCCTTGTCAATCTCCTCCCCCTCCATCAGCTGCTGCACCAGCTGGCGAAAGTCAAATTGCGGCGACAGCTCCTGCTCCTCTAGCACCTGGTCCAGTCCCGAAAAATCCAGCTCGTCCAGCTGAGAGAAATCGGTCTCTTCCGTCCAGGATTGCGACTGCTCGACGCCGACCGGACTGGCTGCTTGTGGCTGCACAACACCGACCGGACTAGCTGCTTGCGACTGCTCGACACCAGCCGGACTAGCTGCTTGCAGCTGCACAACACCGACCGGACTGGCTGCTTGCGACTGCTCGACACCAGCCGGACTGGCTGCTTGCAGCTGCACGACGCTGAATGGCTGGATGGCTGACGCTAGCAGCATCCCATACATGCACAGCAGCACAAACAAACCCTTTCTTTTCCTCTGGTTCCCGCGCACCGATTTACACCCCCGCTTCTTGTCCGAATTCTCTGCCCAACCATCTGCTTTTTCCGCTCCAAGCTTACCGCAGAAACTGGCTGATCGTATCCAGAAGCGCCAGCAGCACCGGCATACTGATCACCAGAATCGACAGCTTGCCAAACATTTCAATTTGCCCCGCCACAGCCTGATAGCCGGCATCCTTGCACAGGTTGGCGGAAAATTCCGCCACATAAGTAATCCCGATCATTTTCAGCAGAATCGCCACATATTTGGAGTCCAGCCGGATATAGCTCTGAATCTGGGAAATCGCTTCCATGACCACCGTAAGTCTCGTCACCAGAAAGAAAAAGATACACAAGCAGGCTGCCATTGTTATAAAAATTTCGTATTCCGGACGTCCCACCTTGACCTGCATGGCCAAAAGCACCGCCGCCAGCCCGATCATGGCAATTTTAATCATATCCATCGCTGCCTCCTACAATGCAAACAGATTTTTGATCGTTTCAAACAGCTCATAAATATAGGGGACGATCCAAAAGAGCACGATGATCAGTCCCGCCAGGCTGGTCAGAAATGCATGCTCCTCCCGCCCGCTGTGCTTGAGCACCTGACTGATCACCGTCACCAAAATGCCCACCGCCGCTATTTTAAAAATTAAATTGATACTCATAAGCTCTCCCTCTACAGTAAGATCAAGATCAAAAACAGTCCGCCGAGCACGCTCAAGGATTGATACAGCTTCTGTTTGGCAGACAGCTCCTCCTGCGAGCGAATGATCGCTGCCTCCAGCTGCTGAATACAGAGGTTCAAATGACCCAGCTGCATCTGCACATCAAGATAACCGAAATTTTCTCCGATGGACTGCAGCAGCTTCTGCTCCTCCCTGGTAAAGCAGATCTCGTCCTGATGGCCAAGCAGCGCACTGCTCCAGATTTCGGACAGCGGCTTTTGCTGCTCCTGCTCCATCCTTGCAGCCACATCCTTTAAGAAGCTGCCAAACGGCTCCTTGCCCTGGGCCGCGATATGTAAAAATGCCTCCCGCAAAGGCGCTCTGGCATAAGATATTTCCCCGCACAGCATCAAAAGCACCTCTTTGCATCCGATCAGCTGCTGCACATGCTGAAAAAGACGCTGCTTCATCTGCAGACCGTATAGCGTACAGACACTTAAGATCAGACCTGCCCCCAGAAGCTTTAACATATCAGCTGCTGCCTTTCGTTATAGATTTGCACGCTCCGTCGGCCATCCGCCTGCTTTTGCAAAAATACATAACGTTCAAAAAAGCCTTCGTTCAGCCATCGGGAAAGATATGGTTTTTTCTGCAGCTCCTCCATACTCTCACCGTGCATCGTCCCGATCAGGCAGCATCCGCAGTGCAGCGCATACTCCACTGCCTCGTAATCCGCACGTGACCCCAACTCGTCCACGGCAAGAACCTGCGGCGACATCGAGCGCAGCAGCAAATGCATGCCCTCCGGCTTGGGGCAGCCGTCCAGTACATCTGTGCGCGGGCCGAGATCATTTTGGGGCTGTCCCATATAGCAGGAGGCCAATTCACTGCGCTCGTCCACCACGCCGACCTTCAGACCCGGCTGCTCCTTCGTCCCCTGAGACAGCTGGCGGATACAGTCCCGCAGCAGCGTAGTTTTCCCAATTCCCGGCGCAGAGCAAATCAGCGTATTGCAGATGACGGATCGACGGCGTATTTGCGGAAGTATTGCATCGGCACAGCCCTTTTTTTCTTTCGCGATGCGGATATTCAGACTGGCAATCGGCCGAATCGTGCGCACCTTTCCCGCTTCACAGACTACACGCCCGGCAATGCCGACCCGATGCCCGCCTGCAATTGTCAAAAAGCCGCTGCGCACCTCTTCTTCAAAGGCATAAAGCGAATAATTGCTCATCCGCGTGACTACCTCCTGGATATCTGTGCTGCTCACCCGGTATCCCGCCTCCAAATGCGCCGTCAGTGTACCGGACACGGCGTCCCAGAACCGCTCTCCTCTGCTATAGGAAAGCAGGAGCGGACTTCCCGCCCGCATGCGGATTTCCTCCAGATTTTCAGCCGAAACCGCCATTGTCCCGCGCTCTGCACCAAGCCTCTGCTCCTTTTGAACCGAAACGTCCATGGCAGTCACCGTCTCCAACAGCTTCTGCAGATGCAGCGGAAAAATATTTCGCAGCGCCTGAATCTGCTTCATGGGCCCACCCCTTTCTTGTTTGGCCTCGCTGCGGTTTACACGATTTTACGCGCCGGATCACGCTTTCCGCCAATGTGTTTTTTGCAACGTGCCTTTTCTCTATGTATATGTGCGCGGACAAGTTTTATGACAAAAAGAAAAAAACTGCCGCACTTATTTCGTGCAGCAGTTTTTTCAACTACCCTTTTTTCGTCTGTACCGACCAGACGTCGGAATACGCGGAATATTTATAGCTGTTTCCCACTTTTACATAGGAACGCACCTTATAGTAATACGTCTTTCCCTTCTTTAATCCCGTGTTGGTATAGGTATTCTTTTTCTCCCCGCTTAAGGTCTTGATCAATTGATAGGTGCCGCCCGGCTTGTCCGCCCGATAAAGCCGATAGCCCTGGGCGCCTTTTACCTGATCCCATTTCAATTTCGCACTGGTTGTACTGATGGAGCTTACCGTTGTAATCTCCGGGGCGTCCATTCCAGGCGTAATGCTGGTGACAGCGGAAAATTTAGAATAGGTGGTTGTCTTTCCTACCTTGCTGTAGGCCCGAACCTTATAAAAATAGGTCTGGTTGGGATTCAGGCTCTTATTGGTGTACTGAATCGTCGCATTTTTTGTGATCGTCTTAACCTTCTTGTATTTGCCATTATAGGAGGTCGCCCGATAAATCTGATATCCCGTAGCGCTGACTACCTTGTTCCAGCCCAGCTTCGCGCTGGTGGCGGACGAAGCGGAAATTTCGCTCACGCTGGGCGTCGTCAGCTTTGTCTTTCCCATAATTACATTAGAATAAGAGGAATACTTCTTGCTTCCATTGACCAGCACATAGGCGCGAACCTTATATTTGTAGGTTCCGTTCGCTTTCAATCCGCTATCCTTATAGGAGGTTGTCTTGCTGTTTGCGATGTCCTTTACCAGCGTATATTTTCCGCCGGAGGAATTGGCACGGTATATGCGATAGCCGCTGACCCATTTCTCTGCCTCCCATTTGACGGAAATCGTCTTATTTCCCGCCACAGATGCACTGACTAAAGAAGGCGTCGCCATCTTAGTACTGACGGATTTTGCAGAGCTGTAAGGCGAATATTTCTTGCTTCCGTTCACCAGCACATAGGAGCGCAGCTTATAATAGTACGTCTGATTCGGCAGCAGCGTCTTGTCGGTACAGCTTGTCGTATCCGCTCCGCTGACCGATTTTATCGCTTTGTAGCTGCCGCTCTTCCCTTGCCGGCGATAAATCGTGTATCCGTCCACTCCGCTGACCTCGTTCCATTTGACGGAGGCTTTGGTATAGGAAGTCGCTTTCAAGGATTTCCACTGCATCTTTGGCATCGTGGTAGTGATGGATTTCACTGCGCTGTAGGAGGAATATTTCTTGCTTCCATTGACCAGCACATAAGAGCGAAGCTTATAGGAATAGCTCTTGTTGGGCAGCAGCGTCTTGTCCGTATAGCTGATGGTATCTGCCCCAGTGATCGTCTTAACTGCCTGATAGCTGCCGTTTCCCTCCTTGCGGTAAATCACGTATCCGTCCACCCCGCTGACCTTATTCCATTTTACGGAAGCCTTGGTATAGGAAGTCGCTTTTAAAGATTTCCATTGCGTTTTGGGCATCGTCGTACTGATGGATTTTACTGCGCTGTAAGAGGAATATTTCTTACTTCCATTCAGCAAAATATAAGTCTTTATTTTATAGGAATAGCTCTTATTGGGCAGCAGCGTCTTATCTGTATAGCTGACGTTGGATGCGCCTTCTACGGTTGCAATCGCCTGATAGCTGCCGTTTTCTTCCTTGCGGTAAATTCGATAGCCGGCCGCACCGCTTACTTTATTCCACTTCAAGGTGGCTTTGGTGTAGCCTGACGTTTTCAAAGAACTAATGGTCGGCTTGGTAATATTCGTACTGATGGACTGAATCGGTGAAAAGCCGGAATAAGCTGTCGCACCGCCCAAGGTCTTATATCCACGCACCTTGTAATAATAAGTTTTATTGAGGTCTGCTGTCTCACTGTAAGAGGTCGTTCCTACCGAAGTGATTGTTTTGATCTTCTTATAATCACCCGTCTGTGTCTCACAACGATAGATCTGGTAGCCCTGCGCACCGGCAACCTCACTCCAGGAGAGATTGACCGTCGTCAGATTCTTGACGGAGGCCTTCAACGAAGGCGTTTCCAGCTTGTCCGTCGGCATCTTGCAGGCGGACGCCGGCATATTATCATAGATCGGCACGCGGAAAACAAAGGAGTTATTCAAAACGCCCATCTGCGCATAGCCCTTCTGTACTTGCTTGCCTTCGTTATCGGCCGCTAACAGGTTCTGCATGTACTGTTTCCAGAACAGCTGGCCGTCCGAATCGTCCACGTCAAATTTCTGCAGATACAACGTATTCTGTCCGACTGCAATATAACGGCTGGCAATTTTGGAGGAACCGCCGTAAAGCGCTTTGAAACGGCTGTCCCATCCCTCTTCGCGTGCTTCTGTCAAACCATTGGCAATGATTTCTTCCATTGTTGCGCCGGCTGCCTGAATATTATAGTAATTATATAACCCTTCATATCCCGGATAAGTTCCGGATATCAGGTTGGAATCGCCATTTACCCCCTGCTCCTGACGCACACGGCTGGCAAGATGATACGGGCTGACATTCAGCTCCTTACCGATCCGCATAAATGCCTGCGCATACGTCATATCCGTTCCTTCAATCACCTTGTCGGCCATAAAGGTATTTTTCAAAATGGTCTTTACACCGGCTTCTGTATGGTTGCCGGAATTGAAGGCCAGCAATTCAAACTGAAATACAGACGTCTCATTGAGAAAATTCCGGGGATCCATATAATATCGGACAATGGATTCACTGGCCTGTACCCAATAGGGGGCGCTTAAAATCTCGTTGGAATCCTTCCATGTATCCATATAATTCTGCGGCACCAGATTTCGCGCCGGCGTCATCTCATTCTGAATCACCGTCGCCCAATCCAATCCCGTATCCATCGGCACAAAGGTCCAGTTCGGATGCGCGTTGAGCAGATTCTGAATCAACGGCTGATAGCTCGCCGGGAACTTGGACAGATCGGTACCTGCCCGCATCGCCCGCGCACCACCGGCAGCGGTGTTCGGCTGATACGACGCTTTCCAGTTGGCCAGCCCTTCATCCGCCGACACCAACAGCTCATCGGCCAGATAGCCGCTATATGTAACGCCGCCCACCAAAGCCTCGACCCGATACCAAAGCGTCTCCTCATAGAGCTCGGCATCCGTCAGCCGCACCTGATAACCGCCGCGCACCGACGTCAGCTTTCTGCTGTTCCATCCCGGCTGGTCGAACAGATCTGTCTCTTCGCATTGATACACCAGCGCATAGACTGCATGGTCCGCCAAAAGCTCGGTAAAAGCCGCTTTTGCCGCCTGAAAATCTCCGCTTTCTTCCTGCGCCTGCGGCTCTTGCTGCGGCGCCTCCTCTGTCAGCGGATTCACATCCGTCTCGTCCGCCTCTACGCTTCGCTTCTTTACATCGTTCTTTGACGGTTCCTTGTCACGCGTTTCATCCTCTGCACGATCCGCTTTGGGTGCAGAGGGTTCCTTCGCGCCAAGTTCGTCGGAGGAGTTCTCTTCTTTTGCTTCTTCCACATCCGCCTCGTCTGCCGGGAGCAGTTCGTCGTCTTCCGCCTGCTCTTGTGCCGGTGTCTGACTGCCCGTTTCATTCCCGTCAGGCGCAGCTTCCGGCGTTGGATTGTTCGACTCGTTTCCGTCAAGTGTACCTGCCGGCATCTGGCCATCCGTCTCATTTCCGTCAGGTGTAGCTTCCGGCGTCCGGTTGCCTGTCTCGTTTCCGTCAGGCGCCTCTTCCGGCGTCTGTACCGCTTCCTTCTGCCCGTTGGCTTCGGATTGGCTGGCCGTCTCCTCCACACCCGTCTCTTTTGCAGCCGCCTGACTGTCATTGGTTCCTTCTGCAGCGGCTTCATCTGCATTTTGTTCATTTGCAGATTCCCCGCTGACTGCCTGCTCCGCCGGCTGACTGCCTGCTGGATCTATTTTTACGTCCTTCACGGCTCCCTGGTCGTCTTTTTGCTCTGATGTCTCGGTCGGCCCCTGCTCGGTCTGTTCCTGGGGCGACTGGGCCTGTACCGTCAGACGCCCAAGCCCCTCCTGACTCACCACCAAGGACAGGGCCAACAAAAATGCCGCAATTCTTTTGCCTTTCATCGTCTCATCCTTTCTTTATATCAAGTACGCGAATTTACTGTTTTGCTCTGCGCAACGCCCGGCTGCTTTTAAAATCCGGCCTGATTGCGCATCGCTTCACTCAGCTGCTGCACCGTAGCGGATGGCGTATAGTTCTCATTGCCATACAAAAATTGATGCAGCTGCTTGACATTCGCTTCAAAATCAACCGCCACCTCGGCATACGTGATATTGCCAATGTGTGCCGTCTGCCGTTCAAAGGGGAATCCGGTATTCTCACCCATGCTGTATTTCCCGGCATCCTTGGCCATTCCCAGCATCTCGGTCAAATCAAGGCTGGTGGAAATCTCCGGCAGCAGCGTATCAACAATGCTGTTTAAATCGAACAGGCTGGCTTGCTTAACCTTCTCAAAGACCTTGGCAATCACATCCCGCTGCCGCTCGGTCCGCTTAAAATCAGCGCCGCTGGTGTAACGGATTCTTGCATAAGCGGTCGCCTGCACCCCGTTGACGGTCTGCAGTCCCGGCGAAGTGATGTGCTGGCCGCCGTTTCCGGTTACTTCCGCCACCTCGTCGATGTAGCCGTTGATGTATTTTACTTCCTCAGATGTCAGATCCAGCTCAATGCCGCCGACGGCATCAACCGCCAGTACCACAGCATTAAAATCGACGCTGACATAATCCGTAATGTTCAAATCCAGATTCTTATTCAGCATGTTCAGCGCTTTCTTCGGCCCGCCCTGGTTGTATGCGGCGTTGGCCTTGTTGAAGCTCCCGTCGCCGATGTCGAGAAATGTATCACGGTAGACCGAAGCCATGCGGATCTCTCCCGTATCATTGTTAATACTGGCGACGATGATTGTATCGCTGTTGCCGCTCTGGAAGCTTCCGTTGGAACGGTTGTCCAAACCAAACAGAGCCAGCGTGGTATATCCCTTGAGGCTCTCCTCCGTCTCCGGGGACAATTCATTGATCTCAACGTCATGCTTGCCGATGGAAATCCGGTCCAGCTTATTCAGCTTACTCATGCCAAAAAACACGACCACCGCTACCACTGCCAGCAGCAGAATCAATAAAATCATTAGAATCAGTCCGATTACTTTGAATTTTTGTCTCTTGCGTTTTGTCATTTTCTTCTTTTTCCTAGCACGGCTGCTCATGATGACCTCCTCTGCGCATACACATTGATGGAACTGTTTGTGGAAATCGTTTCATCAGTATGTATTTTTTTTATGAACGGAAAAAAGACTGCCACATTGTGGCAGCCCCTTTCTTAATTATATTTACGTTTTCTTGCCGCTTCAGATTTCTTTTTGCGTTTCACGCTCGGTTTTTCGTAATGCTCTCTCTTACGAATCTCCTGCTGAATGCCAGCCTTTGCACAGTTTCTTTTGAATCTGCGTAAAGCGCTGTCCAAAGTCTCGTTTTCTTTTACGATCACATTTGACATACTCTCACACCTAACCTCCCTCCAGTTGCGTATTGTGCACACCAACTGTTTGGGTAATATTTCATTGCACTGACATTAATTATATCATAATTTTCCCATTCGTCAACCACTAAATTACATTTTTTTCATCCTTGCGGTTGACAGCGGTTATTAGCCGCAAAATGTGCCGCAGCTCACAGCTGACTTTCCAAAGCAGCGGGCACAGCTGCAATCGCATCGGGGATTCCGGCCGGATTCTTGCCGCCGGCTTGGGCCATGTTGGGCCGCCCGCCCCCGCCGCCGCCTACCTTAGCGGCAATGAATTTGATCAGATTGCCCGCATGCGCGCCTTTTTTGACTGCCGCTTCTGTCGCCATGGCAATCAGATTCACCTTGCCGTTTGAATCCGAAGCGAGCACAATCACGCCTTCCTGCAGCTTCTCCTTCAAGGAATCACCCAGGCCCCGCAGCTCATTCATATCGACGCCGGAT
Source organism: uncultured Lachnospiraceae bacterium (assembly GCA_947089585.1). Taxonomy (GTDB): domain Bacteria; phylum Bacillota; class Clostridia; order Lachnospirales; family Lachnospiraceae; genus 14-2. The sequence goes on from CAMULB010000090.1 coordinate 9,558, forward strand.
ACATGCGCCGCCAGCAGCTTGACCCCTTTTACCTCTGTCACCTGGTTGAAAACATCACCCAGCGCATCCTGAGCCGCCTTGGACTTCAACGATTCATTCTCACTTTGCAATGCTTTCATCTCCGCCAACAGACCGGTCAGCTTCTCCAAAAGCCCCGCCGGATTGGTTTTTAAAAGCTCCGCCGCCTTGTGGGCAATCTCTTCCTGGCGATCATAATAGTCAAATACGGCCTGTGAGGTCAACGCTTCGATTCTGCGCACACCGGCGGCAATGCCGGATTCCGACAAAATCTTGAACGCTCCGATCACACCTGTATTCTGCACATGCGTCCCGCCGCACAATTCGACCGAAAAATCACCCATTGTCACCACACGCACCGTATCGCCGTACTTCTCCCCGAACAGCGCCATTGCGCCGGTCTTTTTGGCCTCGTCCAGCGACATCTCCTGGGTGACAACCTCCAGCGACTGCATCACCTTCTCATTGACCAGATGCTCAACCCGCGCCAACTCCTCCGGCGTCATGGCCGCAAAATGTGAAAAATCAAAGCGAAGCCGGTCTGCGTTCACATCCGAGCCGTGCTGCTCGACATGACTGCCCAGCACCTCGCGCAGCGCTTTTTGCAGCAGATGCGTTGCACTGTGGTTCTTGCAGATGCGGCTGCGCTTCGCTGCGTCGACCGTAAGCGTCACCCGGTCGCCGACCTTGAACATGCCCTTGGTCACGGTTCCCACCTGTGCAATGCGGCCGCCCCGCAGCTTGATCGTATCCTCCACCAGGAATTCGTTCTCTCCCAGTGTAATCTTGCCCGTGTCAGCGTTCTGACCGCCCATCGTCGCATAAAATGGCGTCTTGGCCACAATGATCGTGCCCTGCTCCCCGTCCGAGAGCGCTTCGGTCAGCTCACGCTTGGTCGTCAGCACTAAAATCTCCGATTCCTGCACCAGATTGTCATAGCCGGTAAAGACCGAGGTCACGGCCGGGTCAATCGCATCGTAGACCGTGGCGTCCGCTCCCATATAATTCGTCTCCTTACGGGCGCTTCGAGCCTTGCTGCGCTGCTCCTCCATACAGGCTGCAAACGCCTTTTCATCAATCGAAAAGCCCTGCTCCTGCAAAATCTCCTCTGTCAGATCAAGCGGAAATCCATACGTATCATAAAGCTTAAACGCATCCTCGCCAGAGAGCATGTTCTCCTTCTGCGCCAGGAGCCTTTCGGTCAGCTGACCCAAAATCGCCAGTCCCTGATCAATCGTCTTGTTGAATTTCTCTTCCTCCTGCGCCAGCACCTTTAAGATAAACGCCTTTTTCTCCTCCAGCTCCGGATAGCCGTCCTTGCTCTCTGCAATCACGGTCTCGCTCAAACGCGCCAGAAACGCACCCTCAATGCCCAGCAGCCTGCCATGACGAGCCGCGCGGCGAATCAGACGGCGCAGCACATAGCCGCGCCCTTCGTTGGAGGGCATAATGCCGTCGGATACCATAAACGTCGTAGAGCGAATGTGATCGGTAATCAGGCGAATCGACACATCCTTCGCTTCGTCGGTCTGATAGGTCAGGCCGGCAAATTCACAGATCTTATCCCGCAGCGCTTTCATCGTATCAATGTCAAACACCGAGTCCACATCCTGCACGACTACCGCCAAACGCTCCAGTCCCATGCCAGTGTCAATATTTTTATGCGCCAGCTCCTCATAATGTCCATGTCCGTCGCCGTCAAACTGGGTAAATACGTTATTCCAGACCTCCATAAAGCGGTCGCAGTCGCAGCCCACCTTGCAGTCCGGCCGACCGCAGCCATATTTTTCTCCCCGATCGTAATAAATCTCTGAGCAGGGGCCGCAGGGGCCGGCGCCGTGCTCCCAGAAATTGTCGCATTTGCCGTCCGCATCACGATAAAAACGGGTAATCTTCTCTGCCGGCACACCGATCTGCTGCGTCCAGATCTCAAACGCCTCTTCATCCTCTCCGTAAATGGAAGGATAGAGACGCTCCGGCTCCATACCCACAACCTCAGTGAGAAAT
>CAMULB010000091.1 GCA_947089585.1 uncultured Lachnospiraceae bacterium
ATCAAGCTCTACAACAACCAGGTATTTATCGCCGACAACATCAAGGAAGTCATTCCCGAATTTTTGATGCTGTTAAAGGGCGTCATCGACTGTCCGGATCTGCCGCTCAACGTTTCGCGAAGCGCGCTGCAAAACGACGGATTTGTGAAGAAGATTTCCGATTACATCACCAAAAAGGTGGCGGACAAGCTGGCCGGCATGTGCAAGACGGAGAAGGAAAATTATGAAAAATATTGGGACGATATCAGCCCCTTCATCAAATTCGGCTGCTTGAAGGACGAGAAATTCTGCGACAAGATGAACGATTACATCCTGTTCAAGAATCTCGACGACAAGTACCTCACGCTTCCCGAATGCTTAAAGCCGGTAGAAAAGGCCGAAACAGGCGATGCGGATCAAGCCGTCGATGAGAACGGAAATCCGGTTGAGGCCGAGATTGTGGACGAGACAGAAACAGCCGCAGAAAACGACGCGGCAGACGATGCAGACGCGGCAGAAACAGACACCCGCAAGACGATCTATTATGTCACTGACCGTCAGCAGCAGAGCCAGTATATCAACATGTTCAAGGAGCAGGGCATGGACGCGGTCATTTTGGACCACAACATTGATACCTCCTTTATCACTCAGCTCGAACGCCGCAACGAGCACTATCGCTTCCAGCGAATCGACGCCGATTTGACCGACTCTTTGAAGGAAGAGGTTTCCGAAGACGAGCTCAAAGAGAGCACCGAGACCTTAACCGACGTATTCCGCAAGGCTTTGGGCCAGGACAACCTGCAGGTAAAGGTTGAAAAGCTGAAAAATGCTTCCATCTCCTCCGTGATCACCCTTTCCGAAGAAGGACGCCGGATGCAGGATATGATGAAGATGTACGGCATGGCCGGTATGGATCCTTCTATGTTCGGCGGCGATACGACCCTGACCTTAAACGCCAACAACGCGCTGGTTCAATATATTCTGGAGCATCCGGATTCCGAGCATGTTCCCGCCTTCTGCCGGCAGCTGTTTGACTTAGCTATGATCTCCAACCATCCGCTGACCCCGGATGCTATGAGCAAATTCATTGCCCGCAGCAATGAAATCATGCTGCTGTTGGCAAAATAGACGGTACTCTCTGCGAACATTTCCTAGTGGAAACAGGTCAGACCGCCATGCTTTTGTCGCTGTTTGACGCATTGTTCGTAAGAAAAAAGTGGGCAAGCCCACTTAAACTCCCCTAGCCCCTCATTCATGAGGGGAATTAGGGGGTTCTTTTTGTTTCGTTTTCCTTCATAATAGAACTATGAGCATGCTACCAGATATTTGAAAAGAACACTTTGAAGGAATGATTTATCGTTTACATCCTCTTTAGAAAAAATACTTCTCCACAGGCACTGAGACAGCTGATTTTTTCATATTCCTATCTCTTCCTTGCCACAGCTTAAATTTTATTGCAGAAATACGTCATCTAGGCGTTTTTGCAGCTTCTGATCAAAAGTAACAATATTGACACCTTTTTCCCATTTATAACCATACAAAAGACAATCCACAAAATCAAGTTTGGGAGTTTTGTCAAATATTTCTAATCCTCGTAATAATATATCCGCATGAAGAATAATCATATCATAATTTAATTTATGAAAAATATTTGAAATATCTTCTCTTGTAACCTGATACACACCCTCCAATACATAACAGACCTCTGCCAATACCTCCAACGTTACATAACAATTTTTCCTTTGGATGATTGTTTTAATCTGCCGAAACTGCTCTTCATTATCCTGCAGTAAAAATCTCAGCACTGCATTTGCATCCAAGATACAATTATTCCCCTGTATGTTTTTTGATCACCGCCTTTCTCCATGCGTCCTTTTCCTGTTCAATCAAAGAAGGATTCGCATACTTATGAAGCCCTCCTGCGGCTGTCTCTCCGAAATCCATATGATCCTCTATTGGAATCACAATGACCTTTTGATTCATTTGTAATGGCTCTTTCACCTGAACTGCCGTTCCATCATAATAACCAATCATAGACATACTTCCACCTGCCTTTCATATTACTAATAATAACATCAGCGATCATATCCTGCAATACGAATTTCAATCAGACCATTTATATTCTCCTGATCTAAAAAAGTGTTTTAAGAAAGAGAAAAAGCTCCCCCGCCGGTTCCTTTGGAGCACGGCAGAGGAGCTTTTCCATGGATTCATAGAATGTTTATGCTTCCGAGAACTGATCCTTCCCGACAAAGCAAAGCGGGCATTCAAAATCATCCGGTACATTCTCCCACTTTGTTCCCGGTGCGATTCCGCCTTCGGGATATCCCTTCTCTTCATCGTATTCCCATCCGCATACGTCACATACATACTTCATAGCAATTCTCCTTTTCATAGATAAATAAGATTGGAAAAAACTTTACGATACAATCTTTCCATTTCATTTTCCTATTATACATAAACCTTCTGTAAAACGCAAGAAATTCCTCCAAAAGAGAGATCCAATGAACGCCGGCTTTCTGTCTTCATTCCATTCCAAAGCATTTCTAAAAGGTATGTTTGTAGAATAATGTGAAATTTTTGTGAATAATTTCCGTTTTTTTTATTGCAAGTTGCTACAAAAAAGAGTATAATCATTGACAAATACGATACATAATTTATGACACGCATGTATTGTGTAGTTTAGAAATGGAGAAAGGAGTTTTTCAAATGAAACGAATTCAAAGAAGCAAATGGGCCTTACAGCTGACATTGGTGTTGTTTCTGGCCCTGGGATGTGTGTTTGGAGTTCGGATGCAGGTCAAGGCAGCGGCATTATCGGCTCCTACTAACGTAAAGCAGACCGATGCAATTGACAGCGCCGTGCAGATTGAATGGGAGCCCGTATCCGGCGGAGTTGGAACGAAATACTACTATATCATGTGGGGAGACAGCAGCAATTTAAACCCTGAATCCTCCAGCGCCGCATATACATCTGAACGTAAATGCATTATTGAGGGTCTGAAGGCCGGTAAAACATATTATGTAGAGGTCGGCGTATCGACCACCAAACTCGTCAACAACAAAATTCCCGACGATGTCGTATGGTCAAAGCCGTTTAAGGCGGTCACCTCACCAGAACCGATTTCATCTATGAAGTATGTAGATGCAACGACCTCATCCATTTCCGTCAGCTGGAATAAGGTTTCAGGAGCAACCGCTTATAAGGTTAAATATTATAAAAGCGACTCCAGTAAAGCCAAGGTAAAGGTTGTTAAGACAAACAAGATCAAGCTTACCGGTTTAACCAAAAATTCGTTATACGACGTCACCGTCTGCCCCATTCGTAAGGATCCATCGGGAAAGTTTGAGGCAACTGCGATCAACAGCCAGGGATATGAATCTGCAAAAGGCATAAGCGGACTGCCAACCCTTACCAATAAAAAGGTTACAGGACTGGACTGTGAATATTTTAATCCATCTGTAAAAAAAGGAGAGGTTATCCTCAGCTGGAATCACATTAAAACATCAAAATACATTCAGCCGGACGGATATCAATATGAGGTCTGCAAATACAACAGCAATAAAAAATTAGTGACCGGCCATACAACGAAAGACTATGTCGGGATCACAAGTAATAAGCTGAAAGCACGCCAATATTACAAGGTTCGTGTTCGTCCCTATGTGCAATTCTCGAATGGCAAAAAGAAATATGGTTCCTGGTCTTCATGGGATTATTTTGCACGGTGTGCGGACGATGATGTAAACGCAAGCTTGGTCAATGGGAATGTACTGCTGACGTGGAAGAAGGTCGCAGGCGCACAAAGCTATGATGTATTGTGGTCCACCTCTGCAAGCGGCAGCTACCAGAAGATCACAACCGTAAAAGGAACAAATTATACCATTACCATCCCCATTCCCTACAACAAAGTTTACTATGTAAGAATTGTTCCCAACCGTAAAGTCGGAAAGAAGAATTATACAGGCGTAATTAACAGCAAATCCTTCTACTCCACGAACTTCTACAAATATCAGACTTACAGTTACTAAAATGAAACCTCAGGGAGCCAGAATTGCTCGATTTCACCGGCAATTCTGGCTCCTTTTCTATCTCCTGGCTCATCCCTTCCTTTTATTCTCCAAAACAAACACCATATAACACTTGACAACAGTTTCTCACTGTTATATACTGTTATCAAGAAAGAAGGTGACAACATGAACCTCATTGTCAACAGCTCTTCGATGGTTCCGATCTACGAACAGATCGCCGATCAGATCAAGACACGCATTCGCAACGAAGATTTGAAGGAGAACGACCATCTTCCATCCGTGCGTGTTCTGTCAAAGGAGCTGAAAATCAGTGCCTTAACCGTCAAAAAAGCATACGACAGCCTGGAGGAAGAAGGCTTTGTCGTCACCGTCCACGGAAAGGGCACTTACATTGCAGCCGCCAATCCCATGCTGCTGCTGGAGGAACAAAGAAAGGAACTGGAAGCAGATTTCGAGCTGGCCATTCAGAAGGGGCGCAGATACGGAATCAGCGATGAAGACATGAAACGTCTATTTGCACTTATTATGGAGGGTTGATGATGCTTCAGATTGATCATTTAAGAAAAAATTACAAGGCATTCTCTTTAGACTGCTCACTGCGGCTGCTGCCCGGCCGTGTAACCGGTCTGATTGGGCAGAATGGCGCCGGAAAAACAACCACTTTCAAAGCAATTCTCGGTTTGATTCAGCCGGATGGCGGCACCATCCGAATCTTTGGCAAAGACCATAGGCAATTCCATGCACAAGACCGCCAAACACTTGGCGTGGTTCTGTCCGATTCCGGCTTCAGCGGATATCTGACCATCCAGGACTTGCTCCCCATATTGAAGGAATTTTATTCAGACTTTGACGAAGCATTTTTCCTTGAGCAGCTCCAACGCTTTCATTTGCCGCTAAATAAGAAAATCAAAGAATTTTCTACCGGCATGAAAGCAAAGCTGAACGTGATCGCCGCAACCGCTCACCGCGCCAAGCTGCTGATTCTGGATGAGCCAACCGCCGGCCTGGATGTGGTGGCCCGCGACCAACTGCTCGATCTGCTGCGGGAATACATGGCAGCAGATGAAGCACGCTCGATCCTCATCAGCTCCCATATTTCCAGCGATCTGGAATCTCTGTGCGACGATCTTTACATGATTCACCAGGGCAGGATCATTTTCCACGAAGATACGGATGTTTTGTTAAGCGATTATGCACTGCTAAAAGTAAGCGAAGCACAATACTGCAAACTGGATCGGCGCTATATTCTGCGGCAGAAGAAGGAACACTTTGGCTATTGCTGCCTGACCAACCAGAAGCAATATTATCTGGAAAACTACCCTGCCCTTGCCATTGAAAAAGGAACTGTGGATGAAGTGATTCTGATGATGATTCGAGGTGATGTTTTATGAAAGGATTATTGATTAAAGATCTCAAATTAATGAAAAACCAGAGAAATTTCTTTCTGCTGATTGTCGGTGTCGCCGTAATGATGGCCATTTCACTGGAGAATTCGACACTGGTCATCGGCTATTTGCCCTTTACCTGCTCCCTCTTTACCTTAAGCTCGATCAGCTATGACGAATATGAGAACGGCAGCGCATTTCTCTTCTCCATGCCATTTTCCCGCAAGGCTTATGCAGTGGAAAAATACAGCTTCGGCCTGCTGATTGCCATTGCCTCCTTGGGACTGGCCACCGGAATCACCGCTATGGCCGGCGCATTTCAGCAATCGGGCTCCATAACGGAAACCATCCAGATCGCACTCATGACACTGCCGGCCATCCTGCTCGCTCTTGCGCTGATGATTCCCTTCCAGTTCAAATTCGGAGGAGAAAAAGGTCGGATCGCCGCTCTTGGAACGGTCGGCCTGATCCTGATTGTCTATAGGCAGATCAAACAATTGGCAGAAGCATGGCATCTGAATTTGACGGCGCTGTTTGAACAATTTTCCGCCCTCGGCTATCCGGCGTTCCTTGCCGCCGCACTGCTCTTTAGTACACTCCTGCTTGTGCTCTCCTGTCGAATCAGCATTTCCATTCTGGAACGGAAGGAATTTTGATGCTGCCAAAAAGCGGTGTGCAGGCTGCTTCCCGCACAAGCTCCTGCACCTCTTCACGAGCGGGAATTGAGCTTTGCGCACCTTTTCTTGTCACGGCAATGGATGAGGCCAGATTGGCAAAGGCAATGGCATCCGCCCTCTCTTTCCCTTCAGCTAGAGAGACCACAAACGCACCGTGAAAGCAATCGCCAGCCGCCGTCGTATCCGCCGCCGCAACTGCTCGCGCCGGAAAAAATGCTTCTCCCTGGCGATTGATCAGCAGCGCACCCTTCTCCCCCAGCGTGACCAACACATTTCCCACGCCCTTTGCCAGCAGCTTGGCCGCTCCCTTTAAAACCTGTTCCTGACCACAGAGTGATTCCTCGCCGCAGAGCGCCGCCAACTCCGTCTCATTGGGTGTTAGATAGTCAATCTGTGCCCACAAATCGGCCGGCAAATCCTTCGGTGATGGAGCGGGCGCAGGATTGAGAATCACCGTTTTCCCCAGCTCTTTTGCCCTGCGAGCCGCATAAAAGACCGCCTCGCGGGGAATTTCCATCTGCAGCATCACATAATCCGCCTCTGCAAAAAGCGTATCCTTTTCTTGCAAATAGCTGATATCGCAGCATGCATTGGCCCCGCTGAGTACGACAATGCTGTTGTTCCCTTCCTGATTGACATAAATCATTGCCATTCCGGTGGGCGTATCGGCGGAGCGCCTGATCTGGGAGATCTCTGCCCCGCTTTCTTTCAGACTTTCAAGTAAAGCGTCTCCCATCTGGTCCGACCCAACACAGCCCAGCATCGTAACTGCTCCTCCCAGTCTTGCGGCCGCATACGCCTGATTGGCCCCCTTCCCGCCGGGGATATAAGCAAGGCTCTCTCCGGCCACCGTCTCCCCAACCAGAGGCATCCGTTTCATCTCAATGACCAGATCCATGTTGAGACTTCCAATCAGCAAAATCTTCTTTTTCATACGCCTCCTCCTGCACGCTCAAAGCATGTCTGCAAAATCATTCCAGCCGCCTGCCGCAGCTTTACCGGCCGCAATGTCCCTGCCGCCTGCTATAGCTTGATCGTCCGCAATACCCCTGCCGCCTGCCACAGCTTTACCGGCCGCAGCGATTCTACCACTTGCAATATTTTTCATACGTCTCAAAAAAGCTTTTCGTCTTAATCTTTTCATTGGCCTCAACATGAATGCTGTTCCACAGCTCCTCATTGAATTCAGAGGAAAGCGTCTCCACATAGGCATCGTACACATCGTCGAACGCCTCTTTCCGCCGCCGTTCCAAAATGACCTGCTTGTTCTCATCGGTCAATTCCTGATTGTAATTGTTGATGCATTTAATAAAATAATACCCATCCTTGGTCTTGATCGCCTTACTGACCGCATCCTTCTCCAGTCCAAACGCGATCTCCTCCACCTTCTCAGGCAGCGTCCCCCGCCCAAAGGTAATTTCCGATTGCGGCGCTTCATTATAAGAGCCCGCCAGCGTGAGAAAATCCGTACCGTTCTTTAAGCCCTCGGAAACCTTTTTTGCTTTCTCCTTGCTGGTGACATAAATCTGATTGGCTTCCATAATCCGCGCTTCATCGTCGCTGACTTCCTCGTTGATCTCCTTGGTCAGATGCGCATACAGCTTGTTGGCCAGTCCATACTGCTCATACAGCTTGCGAACCACCGCCTCGTCTACGCCCATATATTGAATCTCTTCCTTACTCAGGGAATCAAAATATTCCTCTGCAGCCTGATTGACACAGCTTATCTCCTCTTTGCCAAGCGAAATCTCCTGCTCCTTCGCTAAGAAATCCATACTGACAATCTGCGCCAGCTGAGTTACGGTCAAATCCTTGACATACTGTTCCAGGCTGTCGTCGCCGAAATCATGCTCCCACAGATTGACCCCATACACCGTCCCGTACAGGTTCTGGTAGTTGGTCAAAAATACCTTCGCCTCAGCCAGGGAGCATTTCTCATCATTGATCATAAATACATCATTCTCCGATAAGGCAGATGTAAAGACTACTTCTGTTTCTCCCAACCGGCAGCCCCAAAGTCCCAGCAAGCAAAGCAATGCCAGAAACAGCGCCGCCGTTTTCTTCCCTCTGTTCCTTTTCATCTTTTATCCCATCCTTTAGTCCAAATGTATTGCCTGCAAAATGCTGCGGGCCACACTCAGCCCGTTGGCTGACGCCTGCTGCAGTCCCCTGGTCACGGAAGCGCCGTCTCCGATGGCATAAAGACCTTGAATATTGGTCTCAAAATCGCGGTTTACTACCACCCGGTTGGAATAAAATTTGACTTCCACGCCGTACAAAAGCGTCTCGTCACTGGCAATTCCCGGCGTGACCTTATCCAGTGCTTCCAGCATCTCTTCAATGTCCACCATGATTCGGTGCGGAAATACCAACGACAAATCTCCCGGAACCGCATCCTTTAAGGTGGGAATGAGATTATTTCTGCACAGACGCTCCTCGGTCGTCCGCCGGCCGCGTTTAAAATCACCAAAGGTCTGCACCAAAATGCGGTTGTCGCACAGCATATTGGAAAGCTGCGCAATCTGCTTGCCATATGCAATCGGCGTCTTAAAGGGCTTTGTAAAATTCTTAGAGACCAGCAGCGCAAAATTAGTATTATTCGTCTTTCGCTCCTTGGATTTGTAAGCATGGCCATTCACCACCGCCAGCCCATCGTCATAATATTCCGTCGCCACCTCACCGGAAGGATTGGTACAAAACGTGCGCACCTTGTCGTCAAAGGTGGGCGTGTGGTAGACTAATTTCGCTTCGTATAGATTCTGATTCAAAAATTCCATCACTTCATCGCGTACTTCCACCCGCACCCCGATATCCACGGTTCCGACCTCAGTATGCACGCCCCGCTTCTCACATACATGAGAAAACCAGTCCGCGCCCTCCCGGCCGACCGCACAGACCATCCGGGGGGCAAAAAACGATTCTCCCCGATCGGTGACAATCCCCACGGCCGTCTCATTCTCCACCAGGAGATCCTCGACCATCGTGTGAAAAAGCATCGTGACCCCCGCCGACAGCAAATCCTCCTGTAAACGGCTGTAAATCTTATATCCCTCCTCCGTTCCCAAATGACGGATCGGGCATTCGATCAGCTTCAAATTGGCGCGAATGGCCTTTTTGCGGATCTCGTGCAGCGCTTCCTGCCGATCTGCGCCGTAAACCTTGGGATCCGCTCCAAACCTCAAATAGATCGCATCCGATTCATGAATCAGCGTTTCCGCCTGTTCATATCCGAGAATTCCCGGCAGATTCCCGCCTACATCCGGCGACAAAGACAGCTTTCCGTCAGAAAACGCCCCGGCTCCCGCAAATCCCGTCGTAATCGAACAAGGAGAGCAGCCCACACACACCTTTGTCTTGCGTTTCGGACACTGGCGCTCCTCAATCTGCCTGCCTTTTTCCACCATCAAAATGCGAATCCCCGGCTTCTTATGCACCAATTCATACGCGCAAAAAATGCCTGAGGGCCCCGCGCCGACGATGATTACATCATACTGGTTCATCCGTTTTGCCTCCACTCTTTTCCCCACTTCAGGTTATGCTTCCACCACCAGATAGCGGCCGTCCGGCAGCTCAAACACCTCGGAAGCTTCCATCAGCTCCTCGTCGTCCATCTGATCAATGTCCGCGCCGCTCTCTTCAAAATACTGCCGCACCTCTTTTTTATTCTGACAGACCACAGCCATGCAGTCCTCCAAAAACGCTTCCGCCTCCTCAAGGGTTTCCGCCACCGCCTGATCAAACAGCTGCGTCTGACGCTTTAAAAACGTACTGACCACAATCTCATCGTATTCTTCCATCTCTGCTTCCTCCTCATTTTTCCGCTCAATGCGCTTCAAATCGAATTTGAAAATATTGATGTAAAAATCTCGCCTTTAAAAAATGTCAAGTCCCAACGCTTTGCTCCGCTGGTACACAGCCGCAATCGGAAGTCCCACCACATTGTTATAATCTCCGCAGATGCTTTCAATATGAATGGCACATTTTCCCTGAATGCCGTAAGCGCCAGCCTTATCCAGCGGTTCTCCCGTATCAACATATGCCTCAATTTCGTCCCGGCTCATGGGATGCATCGTCACTTGGGTTTCTTCAAAAAAATTTAAAACCCGTCCGCTTTCCTTGACGATCACGGCGACTCCGGTAAAAACACTGTGCACTTTCCCGCCAAGCATCGTCAGCATGTGAATGGCATCCGCGCGATCCTTCGGCTTACCAAGAATTTTTCCCTCCAAAGCGACCACCGTATCGGCCCCTAACACGACCGCCTGCGCATCCGCCACACCTTCTGCTACCTCGCTCGCCTTCTGCAAGGCCAGCGCCATCACGACCTCACCGGGCGTCCCTTGAATCAGATGCTCTTCTCCGCGGGCGGGAATTACCTCAAATTCCGCTCCTGCCTGCTTCAGAAGCTCCCTGCGGCGGGGGGAAGCAGAGGCTAAAATTAATTTTTTCATAGCTCCTCCCTCTTGATTTTCGCGTATGTTTCCTTCATGTTTTTCTATTTTATCACAGAATGATCAGAAACGCAAATTTTCATCCCGGATTGGCCTTTTTTAAGAACATAAGTTTTACAACTCGATTTTCTTTTGTCTTCGGCACCTTGATCTTTACGGCCTCTTTGATTCCTTTGTACGCATTTTTTCCTATGGTCACAGCTGTCAGCTTTTTCTTATTTTTCAGTGCACCAGCGGCTATGGCAGTCACCTTGAAGATTTTTCCGCCGATTTTTACGGTCGCAGGAATCGTTACCTTTGTCGCCTTGGCATTCTTGATACCGGTAAAGGAGACACAGGAAGCATTCAGAACCTTATATTTTGCGCCCTTGACCGTGAAGCTCCTTCCCTTTTTAGCTGTAATCTGGAAGGTCTTTGTAACCTTTCCTTTGTAATTCCCCTTGCCGGTAATTGTTACCGACGCCTTGCCGATGTTTTTGTTGTTTTTATAGGAAACCGTATAGTCGCGGTTGGCTTTTAAAGCCATCTTGCCGAGCTTGACTGTGACGGATTGCTTTTTCGCTTTGCCATCGTAGGCGTAGCTGGTCTTTCCCAGCTTGACGGCCGCCTTGCTGATGCTCTTTTTGTCCGTATTCTGACTGGGTTTTTGGCTGCCACTCTCAGTTGGCTTCTCATTCGATTCTTCTGTTGGTTTTTTGTCGATACTTTCCGTCGGCTTCTGGTCGGTACTCTCCGTCGGCTTTTTGTCCGGCGTTTGCACCGGATTTTGATCGGTGGGGGCATCTGGTTTTTGATCGGTTCCGGCTCCTGGTTTCTGATCCGGGGTTCCATCCGGTTTTGATATGGAATCCGGCTGTTCCGGCGCGTCTATGTCAGAAAACGGAATATTATTTTCCTGGGCATAAATCTGAGCATAGGAACCCTGTTTGCCGTAAATCGTAAATCCTTTATCACAATCAGGGAACGCCCACCTGCCGATGCTGGTAACACTGTCCGGAATATTGATACGAATTAAGCTCTGGCATCTGC
>CAMULB010000092.1 GCA_947089585.1 uncultured Lachnospiraceae bacterium
CTCGTTTCAGTCGAAGGAACGGCAGCAGCTGATTGCAGAGCATGACCGGATTTTAGAGGAGCGCTATCCGGGGCAGATTAAGAAAAATGGCTGTTATTGCGCAAAGAACCCGGATCAGTACCTGCGTGACAATATCCGGCTTTATCTGAACTTAAAAAACGGAAAAAAGAACATTCTGTATTTGATTCATTCTGACTTTCGGGAGGATGCGCCGAATCATGTCGGGGGAACGCAGTTCCATTTGAAGGATCTGGCACAGGGGCTGAAGGAATCCTGCAATGTGTTTGTCTTAGCGCGGGTGAAGCGTCAGCTGCAATTGACGATTTATCAAGGAGCGCGTCAACAGACATTTCGTTTTGAAATCGGAGAAAAACCGTTACATCCGCTGTATCGCAGCCGTCGTGCGTATGAATTATACCGCAATATTTTAATTGCGTTTGAAATCAATCTGGTACACATTCAGCATCTGTCAGGTCTGACGTTTGACTTGGCTTATGCGGCAAAGGATTTGGGGCTTCCGCTTTATTTGACGCTGCATGATTTTTATTATATCTGTACAAATGAAAAGCTGATGGACGAAAACGACCGTTTTTGTGAAGAAGCTGTAAAAAATCGGGATTGCCATCCCTGCCTGCGCGGACAGGACGTCTATGAGGCAGATGCCTATCAGGAAAAATGGGAACATCATTGCCTGGAGCTGCTAAAGCTCTGTGATCGGCTGATCACGCCGTCCGATAGCGCCAGACAGCTTTATGTCACCTACTACCCGCAGCTTTGCGATAAGATTCAGGTGATTTCTCATGGTGCAGATTTAAAATCTGAGGTTCTCACAATCGCGCAGGAGGATATCATACAGACAAAGCAGGTTTGCGGCATGTGGGAATGGGTATTTGACGAAGCGCACACAGACCCGCTGCGGGGCTGGGCTTTTTTGGAGCATGTAGATGCATCCAAGGTGGCGATGTATCTGGAAGTAAAGGATCGGCGCGGAAAGGTGGAGTATTATCGGGTCAGCCGCGAAGAACGGGAGGATGTAGCGCAAGTATTTGGCAGCCGCCTTTACAGTGCGAGCGGATTTCGCGCCTGCTTTCTGCGCAGCGATTTTGCCAGGGGGACGTTATGCTTAAGAATTATTTTGAAGTACGATGGGAAATATTATGCAGGAGATCAAGTCTATAAATATAAGAATCAAGAAAAAGCAAGAAATGCAAAGAATCTGAACATTGCGTTTGTAGGCGGATTGTCTCCGGCCAAGGGCAGTCATCTGGCTTGCGAGCTGATTCGGGCCAATCAAAGCGGAATCAATTGGTTTATATTTGGAAATACGGGGGATCCGGAATTAGACCTGCTGGTACAGGACAATCTGTATAAGAGCGGCGGATATGAGCGTGAGGAATTGCCGGGTCTGTTGAAGAAGTATCAGATTGATCTGGTCTGTATCCTGTCCGTATGGCCGGAGACGTTCTGCTATACGGTGTCTGAGGCGCTTTTGTGCAAGATTCCGGTGCTCGCAAGTGATTTGGGGGCGATCGGAGAGCGGGTAAAGGCTTCCGGATGCGGAATCTTTGTCGATGTAAGACAAGGCGTTCAGGCGATTCAGGAGCCATTGAACGAGCTGCTTCACCATCGGGAGCTGCTGACCGGCTTTCAGGAACACATGCAGGCATACCATGAAAAAACCGTGGCTGAAATGTGTCAGGAATATTTGCGTTTCTATGAGAAGGAAGCAGTTCAGAATCAGGGAGCTTCTTTTGATGCGGCAGGGATTTATCATGCCTGGATCAAAGAATAAGGAAAGTGTAAGGAGAGCGGCATATGGGGAATGAAAAATCACAGGGAATTCAGGTGGACGGATTTCTGTTTCAGGATCGTGCGCTGGCGGAAAAGGCGCAGCGGGAGCTGGCGGGCATTCGCTACATCAAGGGCAAGACCAATATGAGCAGACCAAAGATGGTGCTGCAGGTATACGACAAGATCATTGAGCAGAAGCTTTGCGAGACGCCGATCGGGATCGGATATTTGCGGGATTTACAGGAGTATCTGCAGACGAATCCCTCGATTGACAAAGCCGCGATCCAGCCGATTCCGATTGAGGAGATCATTCGGCAGGACTTTGTCTCGACTAAGGAGCAGGAGGAGAGCAAGCGTTCGGCAGGGTTCTGGATCAGCCTTGCGGGCAATTTGATCCTGCTGCTTTTGGTCGTCGGAATGTTTGCAATTACCTTGAGCAGTAAGCTGCCCACGATTTTGGATTACAAGGAAAAGCTATTGGATGAATACGCTTCCTGGGAGCAGGAGTTGAATCAGCGTGAACGGGCGGTGCAGGCGAAGGAGCGTGAGCTGGGGATAGAGCCATAGACGAGCTGCGGTCGAGAAGCTTGCGGTGCCTGCAAAAACCATTGCTTCACAGATTCTACATAGTTCCGTGTTAAGATAAGCGTACAGATCACGTCATACGGGGCGAAAGAGCTCATGGATGGGGCAGGTCTGTGCACAATGAACGTATGAGAAGATCGGAGGCAGGGAAGAAGTGGATAAAATAAAGATTTTGGTGGTAGACGACGAGAGCAGAATGCGTAAGCTGGTGCGGGATTTTCTGGTGAGACAGAATTATGAGGTGCTGGAGGCAGCAGACGGCGAGGAAGCGTTGGATGTATTTTATGAACAGAAGAACATTGCATTGATCATCCTGGATGTGATGATGCCCAAGATGACCGGCTGGGAGGTCTGCAGAGAGATTCGTGAGATTTCCAAGGTGCCGATCATTATGCTGACGGCCAAGGGCGATGAGAGCGATGAGCTGCAGGGGTTTGAGCTGGGGGTTGATGAATATATTTCCAAGCCGTTCAGTCCGAGAATTTTGGTGGCGCGGGTGGAGGCCATTCTGCGCCGTGCCAATAAGCTCGATAAGAGTGAGATTCTTGAGGTAGGCGGGATTGTGATTGACGCCCAGGCCCATATGGTTACGGTGGACGGCAGGCAGATCGAGTTAAGCTTTAAAGAATTTGAGCTGCTGACGTATTTTGTGGAGAATAAGGGGATTGCCCTTTCGCGGGAGAAGATTCTCAATCATGTGTGGGATTTTGACTATTATGGGGATGCGAGGACGATTGATACCCATGTAAAGAAGCTGCGGAGCAAGCTTGGCGCGAAGGGAGAATATATCAAGACGATTTGGGGCATGGGCTACAAATTTGAGGTGGGCGCGTGACCGGCGGCAAGAGAAAGAAGCATTTGGAGAAGCATAAGATATGAACGGGAAGAACGATCAGAAGACAGAATATTTGGATCTGCTCCGGTGGCTGGCGATTGGTATGGTGGTGCTGCTCCACGTCGCTTCCGGGATTGTAGATACGATTCCGGGGCAGATGACGGCAAAGGAACAAACGATGTACGAGCTGGTAAAAAATGTAATGACCGTCGGCGTGCCGATCTTTTTGATGATTTCCGGTTCCTTATTTTTGGACCCCAAAAAGGAAATCGGAATCCAAAGGATGCTGACGCATTATGTTTTGAGAATCGTAGTTGTCCTGTTTTTGTTTGGCGTTCCCTATGCGGTCATGGAGCTGATCGTTCAGGAGGGCGGATTTGCGCCGATGATGCTGATTCGGGGATTTTTTCTGACCCTTTCCGGCAATACGTGGGCGCATATGTGGTATCTCTATGAATTGGTGGGAATTTATTTGCTCACACCATTCATCAAAGCCGTGATCCACTATGGAGGAAAATGCTTGCTCGAATATGGCCTGGCGCTAAGCTTTCTTTTTTTTAGCATCCTTCCGCTGGTGGAGCGTGTACTTGGCATTCATGTGGGACTTGTCTATCAGCTGAACGGAATTTATCTGTTTTATTATGTGCTGGGATATTACTTGCATTCCTATGGGACGATGGATTGGAAATGGTGTGCAGGTCTTTTTGTAATATTGGAGGGTGTGATCTGTGCAAACCGGATCATGGGATTTCAGATGGACATTCAATATCATGCTCCGATCATTGTGGTGGCTTCTGCTTCTTTATTTTTGTTGTTTAGAAATTTAAAGAAGGAAAATGCCTGTCTTTCCAAAAGGCGATATCTTTGCTTTGGCATTTATCTGATCCATACGCTCTTTTTGAATGCTTTTTATAAAGCGTTTCATTTTACGCCGTTGGCGTTTGGCGCTGCCGGCATTTTGCTTTTCTGGATCCTGGTATTCGGGCTTTCGATTCTGGCGTCAGAGATGATGCACAGAATGCCTGTACTGAAAAAATTTATCTAGAGGTTACGTCATGAAACATTCGCTGACACGAAAGATTACCTGTATTATTTTGTGCCTGGTGGCAGCGACGGTGCTGCTGTGCTGGGTGCTCAACATTACGCTGTTGGAATCTTATTATATCCGAACCAAACAGGAGGGATTGGAGAGTACAATGGCGACGGTGCGTCAAAAAATGGATAAGGGCACGATGTACAGCGAGCAGTCTGGTCTGGAGCTGGTACGGCTGTGTACGCGCCGCAATATTACGATGATGATTATGGATTCAGAGAGCCGCACGATGTTTTTCATCGGCAATGACGAGGAGTCCTGCCGCGAGCAGTTTTGGGAGATTCTGTTTGCGGCCGAGGATGACAGCACGGAAGTGCTTGATACGGCGGACAGTCACCAGATCGGAAAATATATGGACAGCCGCCTGGGAACAAAATATCTGATTCTCTGGGGAACGCTCCAGGACGGCAGTATGATTCTGATGCGCACGCCGCTGGAAAGCATTCGGGAAAGCGTGACGATTTCCAATCGTTTTCTCGCCTATGTGGGCATTGTCGGCGTCATCATCAGCGGAGTGATCTGCTATTTTGTCACGCGCAGAATTACCAATCCGATTCTGCAGCTGGCGGAGCTGTCCAGAAGGATGACGAACCTGGAATTTGATGCAAAATTCCAAAGCAGGGGAAAGGATGAGATTGATTATCTGGGAGAGCATATGAATGTGCTCTCAGAGACGCTGGAACAGACGATCTCGGAGCTTAAGAGCGCCAACAATGAGCTTTTGATTGACATTGAAAAAAAAGACCGCATGGACGAAATGCGCAAGGAATTTCTTTCCAATGTCTCGCATGAGCTAAAGACGCCGCTGGCGTTGATTCAGGGATATGCGGAAGGGCTGCAGGACTGCATTAACGACGATGCTCAGAGCCGGGAATTTTATTGTGAAGTGATCATTGACGAGGCCGGAAAAATGAACCGCATGGTCAAGCAGCTGCTGACTCTGAACCAGCTGGAATTCGGCAATGATGCGGTGGTGATGGAGCGATTTGATCTGACGGAGATGATTCAGGGCGTGATTGACGCCACCTCCATTCTGCGTCAGCAGCATGGCATTGCTTTAAGCTTTTCGCAGGAAAAGCCGATCTATGTGTGGGCGGATGAATTTAAGGTGGAGGAAGTTTTAACCAATTTTATGAGCAATGCGATTCATCATGCGGACGGAGAGAAGCGGATTGTAATTTCTCTGGCTGAGGGTGCAGAGCGGGTGCGGGTTAGTGTGTTTAATACCGGAATGCAGATCCCCAAGGAGGAGCTTACACAGATCTGGGAGAAATTCTATAAGGTGGACAAGGCCAGAACCAGGGAGTATGGCGGGAGTGGCATTGGGCTGTCGATTGTAAAGGCGATTATGGATTCCTTTCACCAACAATGCGGCGTGCGCAATCTGGAGGACGGAGTGGAGTTCTGGTTTGAGCTGGACAATCGCGCGGCTGCCGATTTTGCACCCGTCCTGTCGATGGAAAATGCAAACAATCGCTGCAGCGAGAATCGTTGTGAATAATGTCTGAAATTTGTGTTGCCACTGCCCCAAAATAATGATATGATATAGGGTAGGAAGTCGGAGAAACCGAAATGTTGAGCGGCGTAGCATGTCAGCGCCGTTGCCATTTGCGCCGGTTTCGGAGTGGAAGACAGAGGAGAATGAACAATGAAAGGAATCATGAAACGAGCGGTACTTGCGGCTGCGGTGATTTGTGTATTCTTGTCCGGCTGCGGAGACCCCTTGGCGAAGCTGACGCCGGAGGAGGAGAGTCTGATTGTGGCGTATGCTGCCGGAAGCGTGGCCAAGGCGAACCGTAATTTGGAACAGGGGCTGACGTATCCGTATCCGGAGGAAGAGCCGGAGCCTGAGTCGGAAGAAGAGCAGCCGGAGGAGCCAGAAGCAGAGGAGCCGCCTAAGAGCCAGGACGGCGCGGACACGGTCAAAGATCAGACGTCAGAGACGGAAGAGACAGAAGAGCCGCCGGCACAGGCCGCCACTTTGGAGGAGGCGTTGGCGATCAGTCCGCTTACGGTAGAATATCGAGGGTATGACCTGCGCAAGAATTATGTGGTGGGTGATTATTTTGCCTTGAATGCCGGGCCGCAGATGACGTACCTGGTGCTGAAGGTCGGATTGGTCAATTCTGCGCAGGAGCCGGTGGACTGCAATATGTACGCCAAGAACCTGCGGTGTGGGATTTATATCAATGATACCTTTGTATCGGATGCGATTTCTACCGTGCTGCCGGAGGATTTTGCAAGCTTTATCGGGACGTTGGACGGCGGGGCGACAATGGAGACAGTGGTAATTTTTGAAATACCGGAGGATGTGGCGGGCCAGATTCAGTCTCTTTCCATGGATCTGGAATCGGACGGAACCGTTTATCATGTAATCTTGGGATAAATTGAATTTAGGCTAATCAAAGCGGGAGAGGAGAACGTTGTATGGATACAAATATTTTACTGGAAAACGGAACAAATGAGCTGGAGGTGCTGGAGTTCAAGCTGGGGGACAGCCATTACGGAATTAATGTAGCAAAGATCCGCGAGATTTTGTCTTTTCAGCCGATTACGCCCATCCCCAATGCGCATCCCTGCGTAGAGGGAATTTTTATGCCGCGGGATACGATGATTACGGTTATCAATTTGCGGGAGAGCCTGCGCATGCCGCCGATGGAGACAAACGGGCTCTTTATTATCACCAATTTCAACAAGCTGAACATTGCGTTCCATGTGGACGAGGTGTGTGGGATTCATCGTGTGTCCTGGGCGGATATTATCAAGCCGGATTCTACGATCAATGCGGAAGAATATGGGGTTTCTACCGGTGTCATCAAGCTGGAGGGCCGTCTGGTGGTCATCCTTGACTTTGAGAAGATTGTAACGGACATCAGCCCGGAGACAGGTCTGAAGATTTCCGACGTGGAGGGATTGGCCCAGAATGTACTCCGTAAGGATACGCCGATTCTGATTGCGGAGGATTCGCCGCTTTTGAGCAAGCTGATTACCAACTGTCTGAAGGAAGCCGGTTATACGCATCAGATTGTTACCAATAACGGGCAGGAAGCGTGGAACCACATTCGCCAGTTCCATAATCAAGGGGTACTGGATGACAAGGTGCACTGTGTGATTACAGATATTGAGATGCCGGAGATGGACGGACATCGTCTGACCAAGCTGATCAAGGATGATGACGAGCTGCGTCACCTGCCGGTAGTCATTTTCTCCTCTCTGGTCAACGATGAGATGCGCCGGAAGGGCGAAGAGCTGGGAGCGGACGCACAGCTGACGAAGCCGGAGATCGGTTCTCTGGTGGAAGCGATTGATGGACTGGTGGAGAAGCGCAAGCGGACGCTGGAAGAGAAAAATAAATAAAGCGTGATGGGAAGGATTACCTGCGGCAGACCGGGAAGGCGTGCCGCAGGCTTTTTTTATCTTCTGAGGATGCGCACTTGCACGAAGGGTACGAGGTCGCGCAGGTGCCCGTCGCGCAGGGGGTCCAAGCGCCCTCATGAGTGAGGGGGCTGAAGTGGGCTTGCCCATGCTCTTTGTTCCTTGTTCCCGGAGGGGACTGTGATTTGTTACAAAATAGATGCCGTCATTGAAAAAAACTTCATCCATTATTGACAAAATTATACAGGGGGGGGGGTAAAATGTGATTATATTGGAAAAACAGCCAATAGGAAACAGTGATAGAAAGAGAGGGAAGCAAATGAAGCGGGAGAAGAAGTTTTTTTCACAAATGCTACTGGCATTTACAGCGGTTTTTTTAGCCTGCGGGCTTTTGGGCGTGAATCCGATTTCGGCCCAGGCAGCAGCCCGTCCGTCGATCAGCACGAAGAAGGCGACGATAAACGTAGGACAGACCAAGACCGTGTCGGTCAAGAATGCCTCCGCTGCCGTAAAATGGAGCAGCAGCAATCGGAAGGTGGTCAAAATAAAAAAGACCAGCGGCAAAAACAAAGCAACGGTTCAGCTTGAAGCCATAAAACCTGGCACTGCTACGATCAAAGCAAAGGTAAATGGCAAGACACTGTCGGTGAAGGTTACGGTGCGCAGGATGACGGCCAGCAAGAAGAGCGTGACGGTGACGGAAGGGAAGAGCGCTTCACTGTCGGTAAAAAATGCTGGCAAGAAGGTTACATGGAGCAGCAGCAATAAGAAGGTGGTGAAGATCCAAAAAGCCAGCGGCAAGAACAGCAGTAAGGTGACAATTCAGGCCGTCGGAAGCGGGAGTGCGAAGGTGACAGCCAAGATCGGAAGCTATAAGGTCAGCATCAATGTGAAGACGAACCATCGGGCGGTTGCGGCCACCTGCGAACAGGGCTCATACTGCTCGGTCTGCAAAAAATCCCTTTCTCAGCCGCTGGGCCATAAAGCGGTTGCGGCCACCTGCGAACAGGGCTCGTACTGCGCGGTCTGCAAAAAGTCCCTTTCTCAGCCGCCGGGTCATAAAGCGGTTGCGGCCACCTGCGAACAGGGCTCGTACTGCTCGGTCTGCAAAAAATCACTTTCTCAGCCGCTGGATCATAAGGTGGTTCCCGCGAACTGTAAACAGGGCTCATATTGTTCGGTCTGTAAAAAATCCCTTTCCGGGACGGTGGATCATACCTGGGATTACATTACAGGCAGATGCACGACGGCTGGATGCGATGAGATTAATTTGAAGCATTACTTTTCATTTCAAATTACGAATTGTGGACGGGAGACCGATATCATCTGGATTCATCTGATCAAAAGAAATCCTTTTGTAATTGTGGATGATTCCTTTGAGATTGCGATTAAGACACAGGGGATGGCAGTGGTCAATTCCGGCGGAAAAAAGATCGACGCAAGGCTGTGGGATATGTCTGACCAGGATTATTATACGGGACTCAGGTACCGAACCGGGCTTAGCGGAACAGGCGATATCTCGTTTGCCACAACGTCAAGATTTGCGCTCGGCTTTCGCGATACGATTGAATTTCATTTATATTTTGACCGAAAGGATTATAAGCTGACAGTCAGTAAGGATGATTTCACCTGGGTGCGTCAATAGGGATGGGACGCGGGAAACGGATAAGGAGCCGGAAAAGCAGATTTTCCGGCTCCTTTGATGCGTTTGCTCTAATTGGGATAAGCTGCCCGCACGGTTTGATGCTACAAGGAACACAAAGAAGAGATGCAATTGCATCTGTGGGCGACTGTATGTTAGAAATGCAATTGCATCTACAGGCGACCGTATGCTGGAAATACAATTGCATCTGCGTGCGACCGTATGCTATAATATGGAAGTGAAGGCCGAATTGTTTGGCAAAATTTAAAAATCAAATCAGGAGGAAGGACATGGAACAATTATCATTGCAGCAGTACCTTATGTCAAATGATTATCCGGGAAGGGGAATCGTGATCGGCAGGACGCCTGGAGGTACACATGCAGTCGCCGCCTATTTTATCATGGGAAGAAGTGAAAACAGCCGCAACCGGATCTTTGTCACCGAGGGTGAGGGAATCCGTACACAGGCGTTTGACCCGGCCAAGCTGAGCGACCCCAGTCTTGTGATCTACGCGCCGGTGCGGGTTCTGGGAAATAAGACAATTGTGACCAACGGAGATCAGACGGATACAATCTATGAAGGAATGGATCGCCAACAGACCTTTGAGCAGACGCTGCGCACGCGGGAGTTTGAACCGGACGGGCCCAATTATACGCCTCGGATTTCAGGGATTCTCCATCTTGAGGGCGGGAACTTCAACTATGCCATGTCCATTTTGAAGAGCAGCAACGGAAGCCCCGAAGGCTGCTGCCGCTATACCTTTGCCTATGAGCATCCGGCGGCCGGGGAGGGGCATTTGATCCATACCTATCAGCACGACGGCAATCCATTGCCAAGCTTTGAGGGAGAGCCCAAGCTGGTAGCGATCGGCGAGGATCTGGAACAATTCGCCCAGCTGCTGTGGGACAGCCTCAATGAAGAGAATAAGGTATCGCTGTTTGTCCGCTATATCGAGATTGCCAGCGGCAGCTATGAGACAAAGATCATCAATAAGAACCAGTAAACGGTAAAAAGCAGATGCGCCTGCTTCAAACGTGCAGCAGGCAAAAAGGAGAAGCAAATGCAGGAATTAGAATTAAAATATGGATGCAATCCCAATCAGAAGCCGTCGAGAATCTATACCGAACAGGGAGAGCTTCCGCTTAACGTATTAAACGGCAAGCCGGGATATATCAATTTTCTCGACGCATTGAACGGCTGGCAGCTGGTGCGCGAGTTGAGACAGGCGACCGGTCTGCCGGCAGCTACGTCTTTTAAGCATGTGTCGCCGGCAGGCGCGGCAGTCGGACTGCCCTTGAATGAGGTAGAAGCGAAAATTTACTGGGTGGAGGACTTGGGCGAGCTATCGCCGCTGGCCTGTGCCTATGCCAGAGCCAGAGGAGCAGACCGCATGTCTTCCTTCGGGGATTTTATTGCCCTTTCGGACGTCTGTGACGTGGATACGGCCCGCATCATCAAGCGGGAGGTATCGGACGGCGTGATTGCGCCGGGCTATGAGCCGGAGGCGCTTGAGATGCTCAAGGCAAAGAAAAAGGGCGGATACAATGTGATTCAGATTGATCCGGCTTACCAGCCTGCGCCGGTGGAGCACAAGGAGGTCTACGGTATTACCTTTGAACAGGGCAGAAATGAGCTTCAGATCGACCGTGCATTTTTGTCCAAGGTGGTGACGGAGAATCAGGAGATTCCAGATGCGGCGAAGATTGATTTGATGCTTTCTCTGATTACGCTCAAATATACACAGTCCAACTCCGTCTGCTACGCCAAGGGCGGACAGGCGATCGGCATTGGTGCAGGGCAGCAGTCCCGTATTCACTGTACGCGTCTGGCCGGAACCAAGGCGGACAACTGGTTTTTGCGCCAGTCGCCCCAGGTGCTTGGATTGCAGTTTGTGGACAAGATCGGACGTGCAGACCGCGACAATGCGATTGATCTCTATATCGGTGAGGATTACATGGATGTGCTGGCCGACGGCGCATGGGAGAAGATTTTCAAGGTGAAGCCGGACGTATTTACGAGGGAGCAAAAGCGGGCCTGGCTTGATCAGATGCAGGGCGTATCGTTGGGCTCAGACGCGTTCTTCCCCTTTGGCGACAACATTGAGCGGGCGCACAAGAGCGGGGTGCAGTATGTTGCCCAGCCCGGCGGCTCGATTCGCGATGATCATGTGATCGAGAC
>CAMULB010000093.1 GCA_947089585.1 uncultured Lachnospiraceae bacterium
AGGAATCGTACAGCGCGCGAAGCGCTTCCTCTGGCAGCGCACAAAAGCCTTGCAGAATCCTTACATCCTCCGGCTCCTCAAACTCCGTGACCAGCGTATCGGGCTTGTCCAGTCCGATCTCCCGCGAATCCACCGGATTGATGCAGTGGGCCTTGACCGCCGCCAGCTCCGCATCCGAAATTGTCCCCTCCAGAACATAGACCGTAGCGGTACGGATGATCGGCTCCTCCCTTTCATCCAAAAGCTTCACACACTGTCTGGCCGAATCTGCCCGCTGATCAAACTGCCCCGGTAAAAATTCGACGCAAAAAACCGCTTCTGTCCCACAGGGAAAGTCCTCCTCATAGACCTCATCCACCGGCGGCTCGGAAAACACCGTGCGCAGTGCCTTTTCATATGCCTGCTCGGAAATCTGCTCCATATCGTAGCGAATGAGTACTCTCACTCCGGTCACGGTCGAAATGTTGAGATAGCCGTGAATCTCAGCCAACAGCTCCCTGGCCCGCACATCATAAGGTTTCTTTTTTTCCACATACACTCTTTTAACGCTGCTCATCTTGACCTCCTGATCGAATTATGGCATTTTCTTTCATTATACCACATCTTTGGCTATCATTATAATAAATAAATCTAATCTTATTCATAAGCAGGCCATCTATATGCTGCACATCCTGGTGGTCCATCCGGTCAGAAGCTCGATTTCTGACCGATTGGATTACCAGCGCATGAATACTAATGCCGCCCTACTGTTCACATCCGCGCTGCTCACAGCAGCCCTTTTCAAGGGCTTCCCCGCTCCATGCGGCCAGGTCTGCCAGCGTATATTTGTCTACCACACCTTTGATTGCCAAGTCCAGCTCCTTCCACAGCCGCAGCGTAACGCACAGTTCCTGGCGGCTGCAGGGATTCGCCGCCTCTTCTAAGCAGGCCACCGGGGCAAGCTCCCCTTCGATCAGGCGCAAAATCTGACCCACTGTGTAATCCTTTGGCTCCCGCATCAGGCAATAGCCGCCTTGCGGGCCGCGGATGCTTTTGACATATCTTCCTTTTTGCAGCACAGAAATAATCTGTTCGAGATATTTCAGGGAAATCTCCTGTCTGGCCGCTATCTCCTTTAAACGCACCGGCTTCTGGCCTCCGTAAAGCGTCAAGTCCAGCATCAGCCGCAGCGCATATCTTCCTTTTGTCGAAATCTTCATTCTGCTACAGCCCGAAAGGCTTCCTCCAAATCCTCAATCAAATCCTCGACATGCTCCGTACCAATCGACAGACGAATGGTATTGGGACAAATGCCCTGCTCCTTAAGCTCTGCTCCCTCAAGCTGGGAATGAGTAGTCGAAGCCGGATGAATCACCAGGGACTTTGCATCTGCCACATTAGCCAGCAGTGAGAACAGTTCCAGATTGTCGATAAAATCCATTGCTGTCCTCGCGTCTCCTTTGATTTCAAAGGTAAAAACCGAGCCGCCGCCCCGCGGAAAATATTTTTCATACAACGCCCGCTGAAGCGGGTCCTTTGTCACCGCCGGATGATGCACTGCCTCCACCATCGGATGACGCTTCAAATACGCCGCCACCCGCAATGCATTCTCGACATGGCGCTCCACCCGCAGAGACAGTGTCTCTAACCCCTGCAATAGCAAAAATGCATGAAAGGGAGAAAGCGTCGCTCCGGTATCCCGCAGCAAAACGGCACGGATTCTCGTCACAAACGCCGCCGCTTTTGCCGCCTTGGAAAAGCTTATGCCATGATAGCTGGGGCTTGGCTCTGTCAGCGCCGGAAATTTGCCGGACGCCTCCCAGTCAAACGTACCGCTGTCCACAATCACGCCGCCTAACGTCGTACCGTGTCCGCCGATAAATTTGGTCGCAGAATGCACTACAATGTCGGCTCCATATTCGACCGGCCGCAGCAGATAAGGTGTTGCAAATGTATTGTCCACCACCAACGGTATTCCATGCGCATGTGCGATTCTTGCCACCGCTTCCAGATTCGCCACCTCAGACCGCGGATTTCCCAGCGTCTCGACGAAAATCGCCTTTGTATTGTCCCGAATCGCCTCACAAAACGCCCCCTCGCTTTGCGGATCGACAAAGGTGGTCGTCACGCCAAACTCCTTCAAGGTATGAGCCAGAAAATTGTAGGTTCCGCCGTAAATATTGCGCGCGGATACGATATGACCGCCCGCCTGGGCCAGGTTCTGAAAGGTATACGCCAGCGCTGCCGCACCGGAGGCTACCGCCAATGCCGCCACGCCGCCCTCCAAAGACGCCATCCGCTGTTCAAACACCTCCTGGGTCGGATTCGTCAGGCGTCCATAAATATTTCCCGCATCCGACAGGTCAAAACGAGCTGCCGCATGTTCGCTGTTTTCAAATACATAAGAAGAGGTCTGATAGATCGGTACGGCTCTTGCCCCGGTCGCCGCATCTGGATGTTCCTGCCCTGCGTGCAGCTGTCGCGTTTCAAAACGCAGCGCTCTCTCTGCTCTGGATCTTTTCTTTCTCATTGTATGCTCCTTTTCTCCGTTGTTTCATGATCCTGCCACTTTTTTCCTATTAGTTTCGTAGGAATTATACTTCTTTTTTCCCAGTATGTCAATCGGTTTAATCGAAACATCCGTTTTACAAAAAATAATTCTCTCATCTCGAAAAATGTCACCACAAAATTTCTTGCATTTGCCTTCCCGCTTTCTGCACAATGGAACTATCGTTACCATTCACACTGCATTGCGCAAAAAGGCAAAAATGCAGTACCAGCGCTTACAACGGCAACCATTTTACAAAGGAGAAGAGACAATGAGTACGACACAACCGATCAAGGACAAACAGGACTTAAAGAAATTTATGGAATATTACCAAAAAGTGCGGCCGCATCCGAGGAACCATGCGATGATTGTATTCGGGCTGCACACGGCGCTGCGCATCAGCGACATTTTGAAGCTCAAATGGAAGATGGTGTATGATTTCAACGAAAAGTCCTTTCGCAATCACTTGTACTTGCTGGAGCAGAAAACCGGGAAGGAATCCATCATCGCTTTAAATCCCCACGTCATTCAGTCCCTGGAATGCTATTTTCAACAGCGAAACGCCGACTCGGACGATTATATTTTTACCAAAACAACCAACTTTCAGTCCCCCTTAAGCCGTTCCCAGGCATTCCGCATCATCAAACGGGCGGCCGACGCTTCCGTACACGCTTCCAACATCAGCTGCCATTCCCTGCGCAAAACGTTCGGCTATCACGCCTGGAAGCAAGGCACGCCGCCGGCGCTTTTGATGGACATTTATAACCATTCCTCGTATGCCATTACCAAAAAATATCTGGGAATCAGTCAGGATGAACGAGATTCTATTTTCATGGGAATGGATTTCTGATCGCTCGCAAAAAACAGCGGGAAGCCTCACAATTCTCAAGGCTTCCCGCTGTTTTGCTGCAAATATGCTGTATGCGGAATATGGGACTCGAACCCATACGGTCGCCCACAGGAACCTAAATCCTGCACGTCTGCCAATTCCGTCAATTCCGCCGGCCATTCTGCCACTCGTAAAATTCTACTCCAGAATCAGCCAATTGTCAACCCTCACTTTTCTTTCAGCTTCATGTAATAGTGCTCCTGCTGCATGGAAAGCTCCACCCTGGTAATGCCCCGCTGCAAATCAAAGCCAAAATTCTGCTCCACAAGCTCAAATGAATCGCTGCCTTTCAGCTCTGCGGTCACTTTGGAAAAACGAAGCTCCGAGCCAAGGCTCGTCACAAGATCATATGCCCAAACGCCTTCCTGCTGTGTATCTGCACAATCAAAATCAAAGCTTGGTTCCTTGAACAGCTCCGCGCTCACACGCACGGTCTCGCCCGCCGGAACAGTCAGTGAAAAACACTCGTACAGCACACGTTTTCTACAGAACGCATCAACAATCAAATCCTCGAACTGCACCTTCTGCGGCTCTGCATCCTTACTTACAAAATGCTCCTCCAAAGCTGACAGCATCCTTTGAATGTCGCCTTCGCAGAGCCTGCGCTGTTCTTGGGAAAGAACCTCCTGGGAGGCCTTTATGGCGCCCTCCTGTCCCAAATCCTCCTCACCCGCCGTCTCCTGCAACGCAAGCGCCTCCTGGGGCAAATACCGTTTCAAAAACTCCGGCAGCACCTCTGCGAGCACCTCTCCCACCGTCATCTCCCGACGCTGCACCTTGCATTTGACCTGGGAGAGCCGTTCTGATTCTTCACAGCCTCCATCCTGATATCCCGTCAGCTCATAGCCCTTTAAATCCTCTCCCCAGACCAGCAGCAGCTTTTTTTCTTCTCCCTTCGGAACGAAAAAACTATATTGCTGCTTTTTGCTTTCCTCCTCCCAGGCATAGCCCTCAAATCCATACGTCACCACCTGTGATTTCGTTTCATCGAGAAAAAAGGAAATTGCCTGGGTTGCCGCCGGGTACGCTTCGAGCGGGGCCTGAAAGTCTGAAAATTCATAGACCGTTAGCGGGGTATCCAGCGCTTCGTACCGTTCAATCGCCTGATCGAAATACTGCCCGTCCGCCAAAAGCTCTTGATACGCCTGCCAGCCCTCTGGCTCTCCTTCGCAGACCTTGTGGCGTGTACAGTCTGCACACAGCACCCCAAGCGTTCCTCCGCAGGACGCTCCCACATATGTCTGCGTCTGCTGTTCTTTTCCTTCGATTTGCACTGACGGGCGCAGCCGACCATAGTCCTGCAAGGAGCCCTGATACGGATAATAGGCTGTCACCGCTACGTTCTCTTTTGACAAATTGGTGATCTCATACGTATCCGTCACCACCATCCCCGTCTTGTCTTGCTTTTGATACGCATATTGAATCTCACGCGACGCAATCAGCGCATTTTCTTCTCCTTTTTCTGAATTTTCCTTCAGAATCAATGGAAAAACCGGCCCTGCATAGCTCATAAATACTTCCGCATGCTCGGCTCCCGCTCCTCCACCACCCGTCTCGTCCCCGGCTTCAATTCCGGCTCCTCCACCGGCTGTCCCGTCCCCGGTTTCAATTCCCGCTCCTCCACCGGCCGTCCCGCCGCTGTCTGCATCACTGCCCGACTGCCAATGAAGCTGCAGCGTCCCCAGTGTCAGCCCCAAAATCCCGCCCACCAGAACCAGTGTAGCCGCGGCCGCTCCCCAAAAATGATACAGCATCCTTTTCTTTTCCTTGCGGCCCGCCAAAGGCTCTGCCGCCGCTTTCCGCTGTGCGGCCCAATGAAATGCGCGCCCTTTCCGCCATCGCCTTTGTTGCGCCCGCATTTTTCCTTTTGCCCACTCCTGTTCTGCCTCCTGAAGATATGTGTCCTTCGCCTCGCCGATCAGCGCTAACAAGCGCAGCTCCTTTTTCATAACACGATACCCCCTTTCTCCAGTTTTTTTCGCAGTGCATTGCGGCTTCGATACAACGACGATTTCACCCGGCTCTCCTTGAGAAAAAGGTTTTCTGCAATCGCTTCAATCGAATCTCCGTACCAATAACGCCTTAAAAAAATCACACGGCTCTCTTTTTTCAGTCCCTGTAAAAAGCAATTGAGAATCTCCGCCACCCGTTCGTCGGCGCTTTGCTCGAAATTCCTTCTGCAATCTGGAATACAATCCTCTAACTCTGACAGCAATACATCCGCGCCGGTTCCGCCCCGTTTTTTGGCATGCTCCTGCCGATAGCGATCCAGCGAGACATTGCGGGCAATCCGGCCAATCCAGCTCTGAAATCGACTGGGGCGATTGGGGGGAATCGCATTCCACACCCTGTAGTATGTGTCATTGACGCACTCCTTTGCGTCCTCCTCCGATTTGAGAATATTGACGGAGATTCGCTGCAGATAACCGCCATATTTGCAGGCCGTTTCCGCGATTGCCTGTTGTGAACGATTCCAGAAAAGCTCCACCAATTTTTCGTCTTCCATACTCCGCCCTCCCGTTTCCACTGTTTCTCTCTCTAATCATAAAGACGAAAAAAAAGTGCAAAAGGTTTCAACTTTTTTTATTTTTCCAAAAAAAAGTTCCTTTTACACCCAAAATTGAATCGAAATGACTTCATCTGCAGGCCCAAAGAATTACGCCCCCATGCGGTACTTCCATTTTCCCCGTAAAAACCGCTGCAGCAAAAGCAGACACCGGCTGATGTTATCAATCACCATCATCACCCAGACGGCCCAAAGTCCCAGGTGCAGCAGATGAATCATCACAAACGAACCGCCGATGCGAATGCCCCACATCGTAATCAGCGAATACACAAACGGCGCTTTGGTATCCCCCATCCCGTTGAACGTTCCGTCCAGAATCACCATAATGCCATAAATCGGCTCTGATACGGCCACAATCCGAAGCACCTGCGCACCGAGACGAATGACCTCATGATCCGGCGTAAAAATACCCACCAGCTTCTCGGCACAAAAAAAGAGCACCGCTCCGGCCGCCAGCATCAGCAGACAAGTAAATCCGCCAATCAGCCCGGCCGTCCGCTTCACCTTTTCCTCATCCTTCTGCCCGATGGCATTCCCAACCAGCGTAGAGGCCGCAGACTGAAAGCCATAGCCCGGAATATAAAACGCCTC
This sequence comes from uncultured Lachnospiraceae bacterium, assembly GCA_947089585.1. GTDB lineage: Bacteria > Bacillota > Clostridia > Lachnospirales > Lachnospiraceae > 14-2. The sequence goes on from CAMULB010000093.1 coordinate 6,574, forward strand.
CTCCGCCTGCAGTGCAATCGAATGCGCCGCAAAGGGAACGACACCCAGCTTTGCCACCAGCGAGGCAAACGTCACATGTCCCAGGCAGACCACGCCGCGCTCCATTGCCACCGGAATCCCAATGCGCAGACAATCCCGGCAAACGGCCTGATCAAAGTGAACCCCGGTGCGGCAAATTGCAAAGGACGGGTTTTTCCAATAGTGGTACAGCATCAGGCTTCCGCCCGCAACAAACGAAAGCGCTGTGGCTGTGGCCGCTCCTTTTACGCCCCAGCCCGCGCCCCAGACCCAAATTCCAAGAACCCGCCGCGAAGGGTAGATCAGGAAAAAATTGAGCGCCACATTGACCAGATTCATGCACAGATTGATCAGCATCGGCGTTTTCATATCCCGCACGCCCCGAAGCGCAGAGGAAAAAATCAGCACCGCCGAACGAAACAGCAGCGGCATCGAAATAATGCGAAAGTAGAGCGAAGCCTGGGCGCGAATCGAGACATCCGCCCCCAGCCAGCCCGGCAAATAGGGCGCGATCGCTAAGCTTACCACCGTCAGCACGCTTCCCACAAAAAGAGTCAAAAAAAATGCCTGCTGCCCCGCCTTCTGCAGCCGCTCCTGGTCACCGGCGCCATCCGCCTGAGCGCACACGGCCAGCACGCCGATTCCCAATGCCAGAGCCAGGCTTCCAAGGGTCCACATCACAGAGGTCGTCAGCCCTACCGCCGCTGAAGCGTGCGCGCCCAGAGCCCCCACCATCGCCGTATCAATATAGGATACAAGCACATTCAGTCCCTCCTGCACAATGGCCGGCCAGGCCAGTAAAAGAATATACTTTAAATCCCGCTTCACGTTCTGTGATCCCCTCATTGCCCTTCGCTCCTTTTTATCCCAGATTTACGACGCTGTTCTTCTCCTCTTCAATCTCATGCTTGAGCTGCTGCGTCCTGGTATCTGTCGTAATTGCCCGCATAATCCGCCCCACGTCCTGCGGTGAAAACATGTCAATCGCCTCGGCCAGATCTCCCAGATTTGCCCGGTTCACCTTCAAGCATCCGCCCTTCTCCAGCGGAATAGTCAGCACTTGATCGGGATTGCTCATATCCCCCAGCGTCAGCGCCTGATGCTGATCGTCGCAGAGAAAGATCACGCCCTTGTGCTCAATGTACTTTTGCCCGCCTGGATCTGTCACTGCCAAAAAAGAGTATGGCGCCTTCTTCTCCTCCTCATACACCTCGGCACGCCCTACCGTCCCGTTTTCTCCCGCTTTTTCAATCATCTGATCCAGATCGTTCGTGTCCATGTCCAGTATACGATTCATACTCTTAGAAGGGCCGACCCGCAAATACTCCCGCTCCGCATAAGACGTCTTGTTGTTTACCATTTCCATTTGCCTCATCCTCCTGCCTTTTCATGCTCTCAGTTGTAAATAGCTTCTGCAACAAGAAAAGGCACTAAAACCGAAGTATTAATCGTTCCTTCGATTTCAGTGCCATCCTTGCAATTACTATATCGGCAGGCCGCAAAGGATACTTTAGAATGATTCGGTTGTCCATGCCAGGACTGATTTTTCGCCCTTTAAAAATCCTTCAATGAAAAACGGCCGATCAGTCCCTTGAGATTCTGTGCCTGCGCGGCTAACTCTTCGCTGGACGATGCGCTCTCCTGCGCGGTCAGCGAATTTGTCGTAACCGCGTCGGACATCTGCTCAAATCCTGTATTAATCTGTTCGATTGCTGCCGCCTGCTCGCGCGCCGCGTCCGCAATCTCACCGATAATACTGGTGATCTCACTGGTATTGTTCACAACCTCCATCAACGCCTGAGCGGTCTCATTGACAATACTCGTTCCATTCTCGACCGTCTCAATGGATTTGATAATCAATTTTGCGGTATTCTGGGCCGCTTTTGCGCTTTCCTCCGCCAAGCTCCCTACCTCCTCGGCGACAACGGAAAAGCCTCTGCCGGCCTCTCCGGCGCGCGCCGCTTCAATGGCGGCATTTAAAGATAACAGATTCGTCTGCTCCGCAATATCTTCAATGTTTCGGATAATATCGCCGATCTTGGCAGAACCGGCCTTGATATCCTCCATTGCGTGAATCATCGACTGCATCTTCTCGTTGCAGGCCTCTACGTTCTTCTCCGCTTCAAGCGAACGCTGGCTCGCCTTCATCGCATTGTCCGCCGTAAGCTTAACCTGATCCGAAACACTGGTGATACTCGCGGTCAGCTCTCCCAATACGCTGGCCTGGTCTGTCGTACTGTCCGCCAAATTTTTCGCGCCCTGCGAGGTGCCGTCCGAGTGATCTGCCACTAAGTCCGCCGCGCTGTTCATCTGCATCATCGTCTCGTTCAAAGAACCGATAATCGTATCAATCGACTCCTTCAGGCTGACAAAATCTCCGGCAAAATCAGCTTCTGTCTGTATATCAAGATTCCCGGAGGACAGCTGTGAAAGCACTCTGGTAATATCCGAAATATACAGATTCAGACTTTGAATCGTTTCATCCAGATTCCTGGACAAAATCGAAAGCTCATTTCCGGTGTTTATAACCTCAACCGGTGTTTTCAAATCGCCCTCGGCAAGCTTCACCAGACGCCTGGTGACAATGTCAACCGGTTGAATGATCTCCTTAATCAAACGTTTGATCAAAATGACTGTGATCGCCAGCAGGAGGATCCCCAGCGCGCTGTTGACAAGTACAGAAACAAAGACCATAGCGGTAAACTCACGGTTCGGTGCCGTAATAATCAAACGCCAGTTCTCATGACCCTCGACCGGGCAATATGCCGCAAACATGCTTTTGCCATTCTGCCGATAAGTGATCGTTCCTGACTCTGTGCTGGAAAGAATCCTTTTGGTTGCCTTCGCCAGGGAAGCATTCTTTCCGTCTGCCTCATGCTGCGCAACGGCATTGGACTGATCGGCGATCTTCTGCTCGTCCCGATGGAAAATAACCGTTCCTTCTTGATTTATGATATAGGCATGCCCCGTCTTTCCAAATGTAATCTCACCGATTTTGTCATTGACAGAGGCAACCAGATCGACGATGTAAACGGTACCGATGATCTGCTCATGATTGTAGACCGGAGCGCCCGATATAATAATAATATCTCCATTCAAGCGGTTGATAATCGGCTCGCCTACAAAGACCTCGCCCTTGGATGCCGTCTGAAAATGAAGCTGATCATTAAAATCAAAATCTCCATAATTGGAATACCCCTGCCCGTTTAACTCGACAAATCCTACTTCATCATAATGGTTCTGTGCGCGGACCCCCTCCATTGCGTCCAGCTTCTCCTCCTTGGATGCTTCGGGATTGCGAATCGTCTCTAATGCGGCAACATTCATCGCATTTACTTCCAATGTATGCAGCGTCCGTTCAACGGCAGAGGAAGTAGAGTTCAATGCCACATTGGCCATCTCCCGCAGGGTACTCATATTGCTGAAATACATAAACACCCCGGAAACAACAATCAGTGCAATTACCAAAATCAAAAATAAACGTGTGACCCTAGAAACCAAAAGCTTCTGCAGCGTCTCATCCTGCCCCCTTCTTGGTTCTGTCTCCGCTGCTTTGGAATTTTGTTTTTTCATCTTTTTCATCCTTGGCCCCCTGCTTTTCTACTGCCGCTTTCTGACCTCTGTCAAAAGCACAAACCGCTACAAATTGTATAAGCTCAGCATAGCATTTAGGAGAGCCACTGTCAAGTTTCAGTTCACACTGCGTCTCATTTTGATTGCATGACCAGTTACAATTCAAGATTGTGGAAGAATCTGCTCACGGAGGCAGATCCGCCGGGTCAAAGCCCTGAAATTATAAAAATTCCTCCAAAGCAGCTTTTCCCTCCTGCGCTGCATCCATCTCACGAATGATTTTACGGACAAACAAAAGATTGCCCGGCGACATGCTCAGCTCGTCGATCCCCATCGCCACAAACAGCCCAGTCAGCTTCGGGTCGCCGCCCAGCTCTCCGCAGACACCGCACCAGATCTTTTCCTTGTGCGCACTTTTTACGGTCTGCGCAATCATCCGAAGCACGGCCGGATGGTACGGATCGTAAAAATCATCCAGCTGCTCATTCTGTCGGTCAACGGCCAGCGTATACTGTGTCAGATCGTTCGTCCCGATGCTGAAAAAATCCACTTCCCTCGCCAGCTGCTCACTGATCATCACGGCAGCCGGCGTCTCAATCATAATCCCCTGCTCCGGATTTCCATAGGGAACGCCGTCTGCTTTAAGCTCTTCCTTGACCTCGTGCACAAGCTCCTTAATTCTTCTCACCTCCCAAACCGAGGTAATCATCGGATACATGATGGCAATTTTGCCAAACGCACTGGCCCGGAACAGGGCCCGCAGCTGAGTCTTAAAAACCTCGATCCGCGTCAGACAGATGCGAATGGCGCGATACCCAAGCGCCGGATTTTCCTCCTTGGGCAATTGAAAATAATCTGCCTGTTTGTCGGCCCCGATATCCAGCGTGCGGATAATCACGCGCTTTGCAGCCATCGTCTCGGCGACCG
>CAMULB010000094.1 GCA_947089585.1 uncultured Lachnospiraceae bacterium
GCTTGCGCGATACCAGACCCCATAGTTCCTGCGCCAATAATTCCTACCTTCATGATACTTCCTCCTTATGAATAAAACTGAATTTATTTTTCAACGATGGTGCTGCATCCCATTCCACCGCCGATACAAAGAGTCGCCAGACCACGCTTCACGTCCGGTCTCTTCTGCATCTCATGTAATAAAGTAACAAGAATCCGGCATCCGCTGGCTCCTACCGGATGGCCCAGCGCAATTGCTCCGCCGTTGACATTTACCTTGTCCATATCAAATTCCAGATCTCTTGCCACTGCAATCGACTGTGCCGCAAACGCTTCGTTCGCCTCCACCAGATCCACATCCTTGATCGTCAGGCCGGTACGTGAAAATACCTTGCGGGTAGATGCCACCGGTCCTACACCCATGATCTCCGGCTCTACGCCGCCTAAAGCGCCCGCAACCCAGGTTGCCATCGGTGTTACGCCTAACTCCTTGGCCTTCTCTTCGCTCATAACAACGATTGCCGCCGCGCCGTCATTAATTCCGGAAGCATTTCCTGCGGTGATCATACCGCCTTCCTTGCCTGAGCAGCACCGTAACTTGCCGAGGGACTCTGCCGTCGTGCCTGCACGCGGGCCTTCGTCGGTATCAAACATCACGGTTTCCTTCTTAACCTTGATCGGCACCGGTACGATCTCATCCTTGAACTTGCCTTCTGCGATTGCCTTTTCACACTTCTGCTGGCTGCTTGCTGAAAATGCATCCAGCTCTTCTCTGGTAATGCCGTATTTCTCACAGACATTCTCTGCTGTAATCATCATATGATAATGATTGAACGCATCGGTCAATGCGTCGTTGACCATGGTATCAATGATCGTCGCATTGTTCATTCTATAACCAAAACGAGCCTTGGTCATGGCATAGGGCGCCATCGACATATTCTCCATACCGCCTGCCACCACGATATCTGCCTGGCCAGCCATAATCATATTTGCCGCTTCATTCACACACTTTAATCCGGAGCCGCAAACCACGTTCAGAGTAAATGCCGGTACTTCGATCGGAAGTCCTGCTTTGATCGCGGACTGTCTCGCAACGTTCTGACCCTGTGCCGCCTGGATTACGCAGCCCATCATAACCTCGTCTACCTGTTCCGGTGCAACGCCTGCTCTCTTCAGCGCTTCTTTAATAACAATTGCGCCCAGATCGGCTACCGGTGTGCTGCTTAAAGCCCCGCCCATTTTCCCGATTGCTGTACGGCATGCGCCTGCTAAAACTACTTTTCTTGACATCTCTCTTCTCTCCTTTTTAATTATCAATATTCCCAATGCTGACCTGTTACATCAGACAGCTTCATTCTACCACTCCAGAGCCGATTTTGCAACCGTCTCCTTTGCTTTCAGACGCCTGTCGATGCTCGTCTGCGGCACCTGAAACCGTTATTTTTTTAACAAGCCCATCCATTCGTTTCACAGCCAGACCTGTTATTTTTTTAACAATCTTTCGTAAAAAAAAGAGGATTCTGTCCACATTTGTCAGTCCCTTGGGAAGGGTTCGGGCTTCTGGTTTCTCAATCCGCCCGTTTTGGCTTGCATGTGCTCCGCAATCATACTAACACAGTCCTGCCGAAAATGCAACCGCTACCTGTAACAAATCTCTGCTTCTTTCCAATAAAAAAGTTGTTTTCTTGATCTGATTTTCTAATTATTGTTAATTAAATAACAATACTTTTGTCAAAACAGACAAAACACGCAGTGGAAACCGTCCAAACTTTGTCTAAAGTTTCCACTGCATGTTTTCAATAAAATACATGATTTCCAATTACCGTGCCTTCGATCACATCACCAGAGCTGCGGCAAAAGTACAAAGCGCTCACATTTCTTGTGCCGGAAAGACATTCCTGCGCCGCGCTGACGCAATCCGAAGCCGCACCCCGGCTCAATACCGCAGCAAAGCGGCCGCTGGACACCGGAGAAAACTGCCCGCTCTGATAGATGACCTCCACGACGCTATTGGGGAAATGCGCGCTGGCAACCCGATTCATCACAACGCTGCCCACTGCCAGCTTTCCCTCGTAGCTCTCTCCTCCGGCCTCACATTCAATCAGCGCAGCCAGCATCGCCAAGTCACCCTTCGACTCCTTCGGCGCTGAAGCAGAGCTGCCCTGGCCCTCGGCGCGATCCGAGCTGCCTCCCTGACTTCCAGAGCCGCCTTGACTGCCTGAGCTGCCACTCTGACCCTCGGAGCTGCCTCCCTGACTTCCAGAGCTGCCACTCTGACCTTCGGAACTGCCATTCTGACTTCCAGAGCCGCTTTCGTTCTCCCGGCTGGCCTCCCGCTGTTCCTGCTGTTCTTTTAGAAAACGCTCCTGCTCTCTCTTTTTCGCTTCTTCCTGCCGCTGCATCTCCTCTTCCTGACGGCGGATCTCCTCGCGGCGTTTGGCATCCTCTTTTGCCTTTTTCTCCTCCAGCTCTTCTTCGTAAGCCTTCTGCTGCCGAAGCTGCTCGGCCATCGCTGCAAGCTCCTCCTCCGTCGCCGAAATCTGCTGCGTTGCATCGCCAATATCCTCTTGCACCTCGGCCAGCAAGTCCTCGACCTGGTTCACGGCCTCCTCCTGCTGGGTGGTCAGCGCCAAAAGCTCCTTCTGCTCTGCCTCCTCCTGGTCTTCCTTGGCCGCAATCTCGGCCTTGACGGCGCGATATTCCTCCAGCATCTGCCGATCGTAATCATAAATATTCTCCACATAGGCGCCATAGCTGACGATCTCCGCCAGATTCCTGGCCTCTAACAGCGGTTCGAGAAAGGATCGATCTCCCTTTTCATAGAGATAGCGAATCCGTTTTTTCATATTCTGGTATTGGCGCTCCTCCTCAGCCCGCGCATCGACCAGATCCTGCTGTGTCTGCTTTAGGGCAGCCTCTTTTGCGGTCAGCTGTTCCCGCAGGCTGGTCAGCTCGGCCGCCAGGGTGGAAAGCTTCTGGTTGAGCTCGGCCTCTTTTCCATCCAGATAGGCCTTCTCCTCCTTCAGTCCCTCAAGCTCCTCCTTGCTGCCCTCCTGCTCCTCTTTTAGCTCTTGAATCTTTTTATGAACCTCATCAATCTGCGATTGCGTCGCTTCGGCAGGCAGCACAGCCAAACCGGCGCTCAGACTGAATATTGCTGCTGTAAACAGCGGACGAATTCTTCTTCTCATAGCGTTGTATCCTCTTTGCTGTCGCAATCTGTTCCTGCATGTACTCTATGATTTGTCTGATCATACAAGCATTTTTCTTCATTATACAACGATTTTTTATGATGTCAACGCTTTTAGAACATCCACTCCTACCAAAAGAAGCACATTTTTTCCCACAAAATGAAGACCGACCAGAAAAACAGCTCCCCACATCCACCACTCCCGGTATTTCATCCCAATTGCCAGCCGGCCGCCGGACAACCGCTCTATGGTCTGGCTGATCATAAACCAGCCGCCTACCAGCGCCGTATAGGGCACCAGCGGATGCAGGAGAAAGGAGCGCAGGGGATGTCCGCCAAGCAGCGCTAAGATGGCTCTGGTTCCGCCGCAGCCGGGGCAATAAAAGCCTGTCAGCAAATGGACATAGCAGGGCGGCAGCCTCCCGCCCAAATGGTTCGTCCACAGCCTTGACGCAGCCGCAATCAACACCAAAATCAGCAGCATAATCCATCCGAGCCAATACAGCGACTGCTCCGGTGTAAGCCCGCGTTTCTTTTCCTTCTTTACCTCTGCATTTTTTTTCATAGCTTCCTCAATTTTCAGATTTTCTGCTTCCAAAATCCACCATCCTGTGCTATACTGAACTATAACCCTTTCTCGTATGCACCTGCAAAGCAACCGCTTTTTTCATCCGGTTCTGCGGCGCATGCGGGCATCATTTTATAACAGAAAGGCAGGTAGTTCTCATGATAAATGGAATCGGATTTTCCGGCTACAATCCTACCGCCTGGAGCGGCTTTGGCTCTGGCAGTTCAGCTGCCGGCAGTTTTGGCAGTCCGGCTGTGAATCCTCAGAGCGGCATCACGGCACCCGGCGCAGCCAACGGCACAAAGGGCGCGGACAATCATCGCAGCGGCGGTGCGAGCAGGCCCGGACAGGTGGAGGGCTCCGGCGAATGCCAGACCTGTAAGAACCGGAAATATCAGGACGGCTCGAACGAGAACGTCTCCTTCAAATCCGCTACGCACATTTCTCCGCAGGCGGCTGCCGGCGCTGTGCGGGCCCACGAGGGAGAGCATGTAGCCAACGCTTATACCAAGGCGGCACAAAAGGACGGCAAGGTGGTGCGCGCCGCCGTCTCGATTCACACCTCGGTTTGTCCCGAATGCGGCCGTACCTATGTATCCGGCGGCGTAACCAATACGTCGATCAAATACGGGGACGAAACGAATCCGTATGTCAAGAATCTCAAAGCCCAGCAGGAGGATGCGCTAAAAGGGCAGTTTGTAGACTATGCGGCCTAGTGCCGCAACCGGTCAGAAATCAAGCCCCTGGCCGGATGCAGCACGAAAGCGTGTCTGAAAAAAAGGGGAATCAACGTATGAAACCAACCTCTGCACAGCTCAAGCAAATTGCCCGTGCACACCTGCAGGGACATTATGGGCTCCCGATGGGAGCAATGGTGGTCATGGGACTAATCACAAGCGCAGTTATGATGCCGTTTGGACTGATGCTTAATCTGAATTACAGTCTCCATACGCTCATCATTTATGAAGCGGCGGCCTGGATGATCAGCCTGCTGTCCACCGTGTTTTCCGTGGGGCTTCTGCGCATCCATCTTCGTCTGGCGCGCAGACAGACGCCCGTATTTTCCGATCTGTTCTACGGCTTTACCAGACGCCCGGATCGCTTTATCTTAAGCGGCCTGCTGATGAACCTCGTCAGTCTGATTACAGCCCTTCCCGGCACAATCTGTATCTATCGGGGCGTTTTTGGCCGCACATTTTCTCTGTTTGCAGTCGGAGCCCTGCTTTCCTTGGGCGGCATGCTTCTTGCCATGGTGATTCTGCTATCGTTCACACAAGTCCTCTTGCTGCTGACCGACCATCCCGACTTAGGCACAATCGAAGCGTTTGCGGCCAGCGCCCGGCTGATGAAGGGCAGCAAGGGACGTTTGTTCTATATTCAAATCAGCTTTGCCGGCTGGATGCTGCTGTGCCTGCTCAGCTGCTATATCGGCTATCTGTGGGTTGGCCCCTACCTCAACCAGACCCTCGTCTCCTTTTACCAGGACGTAACGGGAGAGCTTATTCCTCAATAAAGCGGTCGTGCACGGCCCGCATGGCTTTATCCGCATCGGCCTCATCCAGCAGAACCGTAACGCGAATCTCGGATGTGGCAATCATGCGGATGTTAATTCCCGCATTGTAGATGGCCTCAAACATCTTAGCCGCAACGCCTGGGTTCGACTGCATTCCGGCGCCGACCACTGATACCTTGGCCACCGTCTCATCCTTCTCAATCCGCTGGGCCGTCAAGCGATTCTGATTCTCTTTTAAGAGGTCAATCGTCTCTTTTACATCCTCTCTGGCCACCGTAAAGGAGATATCCTTCGTTCCCTCCCGTCCGATGGACTGGATGATAATATCTACATTGATGTGATGCTTCCCTAACAGGTTAAAAATTTTGAATGCCGTGCCCGGTGTATCCTTGACCCCGATCACTGCAATACGCGCCGTATTTTTATCTACTGCTACTCCGCTGATCAGCATGCTTTCCACGTCAACTTCCTCCTTTACTATGGTTCCTTCTGCCATGTTCAGACTGGAGCGAACCACTAATTGAACCCCATACTTTTTGGCAACCTCTACGGAACGGTTATGCAGTACTTTGGCGCCTAAGGTTGCCAGCTCCAGCATCTCGTCATAGGTAATCTCTTTTAACTTTCTGGCATGCGGAACCACTCTCGGATCTGCTGTATAGATTCCCTCTACATCCGTATAGATCTCGCAAGCGTCTGCTTTTAAGGCAGCTGCCAGGGAGACAGCCGTGGTATCCGAGCCGCCCCGCCCCAAGGTGGTCAGATCATCGTATTTATTCACCCCTTGAAAGCCGGTGACAATCACGATCTTGCGGCTGTCCAGCTCATGCCGGATGCGCTGTGAATCAATGCGCTTCAAGCGTGCATTGCCATATGCGGAAGTCGTGTGCATCGCCACCTGAAACGCATTGAGCGACACGCAAGGCACTCCCATTGCTCCCATTGCCATCGCCATGCAGGCAACCGACGTCTGCTCCCCTGTCGCCAAAAGCATATCCAGCTCCCGTTTGGGTGGATTGGGGTTCATTTGCTTTGCCAGCTCAATTAATTTATCTGTCGTTTTCCCCATCGCGGAAAGCACTACTACCACGTCATTTCCCTGTCGGTAGTCTTCAATGCAGCGTTTCGCCACATGATAGATCCGCTCCTGATCGGCCACGGAGCTTCCGCCAAATTTTTTCACAATCAGCATACGTTCCTCCTGCGAATCGGCTCGCCTTTTGCTGCCGCCCGTACCTGCGATACATCGGCTCAACAGGCCGCAAGCATCGGCAATCACCTCTGGTTTGGTAACGGCGCATGCTCCTCCTATGGCGCGCGCCGAATCAAATATTCTATCAATTCATGTCCTTTTTCAATCAGGCGGCCGCTTTTGGCCGCATCCTGCTCATGATAATGCAGAAATGCTTCCTTTCGATGCGGTTCGCTCTCTCCTGCTGACGCTTCCTTGCCGCCGGCATGGATACAACGATGCTTTGCCCTTGTACTGTCAAACAGCAGATAAGGAACATCGTCTCCCGTATGGGTGCGAAGCGCAATGGGCGTCGGATGATCCGGCAGCACCAGCAGGCGAAATGCTTCCTCCGCTTGCAAAAGCTGTTCTACAATCGGTGCAATCACACGGCGGTCGAGATACTCAATCGCCTGCACCTTCTTCTTTGCGCTTCCCTGGTGTCCCATCTCGTCCGGCGCTTCCACATGCACATAGACAAAATCATACCCTTCCCGCGTCAGTACATCCACTGCGGCCTGGGCCTTTCCTTCATAGTTGGTATCCAGCCCGCCATTGGCACCTGCGACCGGAATTACTTTCATCGAAGCGCCAACGGCAATGCCCTTCAGCAGATCAACGGCAGAAACCATCGCGCCTTTTAGATGATACTTCTCTTCAAAGGAGCTCAGACAGGGTCGGGTGCCGGCTCCCCAGAACCAGCAGGAATTTGCCGGATTCAGTCCGCGCTCTTTGCGCGCAAGATTAATGGGATGCCTGGACAGAATCTGATAGCTTCTCTTCATCATCTCCCGCAGCCTGCCGTCTGACGGCAAATGCGGCCCGATACAATCGCCCAATACATCGTGGGGCTGTATGAGCTCCTGCACCTGTCCGTGCTCCCAAATTAGAAGGTGGCGGTAACTGGTGCCGGAATAGACCCGATACGGCTCCGTCTCCAGCTCCTCTTTTACCGCCTCCAACAGACGGGAAGCCTCCTCTGTCGAAATCTCCCCGGCGCTGTGATCAAGAATCCTTCTCTCTTCATAATATTCTTCTTCTTCGGAAAGCGTGACGAGATTGCAGCGCAGCGCTACATCCGTAGCTTTTAGCTTCACGCCAATGCTTAACGCTTCCAACGGGGAACGCCCGGAATAGTACTTTCGCGGATCATAGCCCAGCACCGATAAATTTGCCGTATCGCTCCCCGGCTTCATCCCCTCCGGGATCGTATGCACCATCCCGACCTCGCCCTGGCTGGCCAGCCAGTCGAGCATAGGCGTAGACGCATATTGCAGCGGCGTCCTGCCGCCCAAACACGCAAGCGGCAAATCCGCCATTCCATCCCCTAAAACAACAATATATTTCATAAGAAACCTCTCTATCTACACCACCCGAATCATCTGAAGCACCTCGTTCAGCTTAGCCGCCCGCTTTTCATACTCTTCCTCTGTCATTTCTCCGGTCAGCACGCCGACTTCCCCGAAACGCTCCGGCAGCTGAATCAGCTCTACCGCCCCAAAAGCGTTCTGTACCTGATCCCTGGAATCCGTGGTGCGGACAAAAAAGCGCCGTTTGCTCTGCTTGTAATCGGCAAGCGTCAGCCTCTGATCACTCCAGGCTGTCATAATATTTCGATCCCGGTTTTTCACAATATCTACGATATCCGCCGCTACCGCACTGGCAGTCGGAAGCTTGCCGGCGCCGCTGCCGTAAAACATGGCGTCTCCTAAGACATTGCCGTGAACGAAAATCGCATTAAACACATCGTTGACACTATACAGGGGATGCCCCGGCGCCAAAAGCATCGGGCAGACGAGCACACTGTAGCCTTCCTTTGTCTTTTTGCTGACTGCCAGAAGCTTAATGACCCGGTTCATTGCCTTGGCATATTGGATATCGGTCGCTGAGATCCTCGTAATTCCTTCGGTATGAATCTCCTCAAAATCAACCTGCTGCCCGCAGATGAGCGAGGTGAGGATCGCAATCTTGCGGCAGGCGTCTTGTCCCTCCACATCGGCGGCCGGATTGGCCTCTGCATAGCCGCGCGCCTGCGCCTCCTTTAGCACGTCGTCATACTCCAGCCCTTCAAAGGTCATCTTGCTGAGCATATAATTGGTCGTCCCGTTCAAAATTCCCGTAATCTCTTCCACTTCGTCCGCCGTAAGCGACGAATTCAACGGCCGGATAATCGGAATCCCGCCGCCGACACTGGCTTCAAACAAAAAGTTGATATTTTTCTCCTTGGCGATGGCCAAAAGCTCTGCGCCATGCTTGGCCACCAACGCTTTGTTGGAGGTCGCCACGCTCTTGCCTGCCAAAAGCGCCTGTTTTACAAACGTATAGGCCGGCTCCACGCCGCCCATCGCCTCCACGACCACCGCAATCTCTGGATCGTTGGCGATGATGTCATATTGATGCACAATCTTCGGCTGGATGGGATCCTGCTCAAAATCGCGCAAATCCAGCACATATTTTATCTCAATCTCCTCACCGGCCCGCTTTGTGATGCTGTCCTTGTTGATACGCAGAACCTCCGCTACACCAGAGCCAATCGTCCCGTAGCCTAATAACGCTATTTTAATCATTTGCCTACTCCCTTGCTAAAATTTTTAAATAATGAATTCCGTTTTCCTGTTCAATCTGATCCACCATCCGGGACACATCTCCGGTATTGGGCAAAATGTCCACACTCAGGGTCAGCGACGCCACCCCGTTGATGGGAATACTCTGATGGATGGTCAGGATATTGGCATGATAATCCGCAATAATGCGAAGCACCACAGACAAAAGGCCCGGCTCATCATCCATCTGAATCACCATCGTGATGGTCTTTCCTCTGGCAGTCTCGTGAAAGGGAAAGATATCGTCCTTATACTTGTAAAAGGAGCTTCGGCTGATTCCCACCCGTTCCGTAGCCTCCTGCACCGATTCTGCCCGTTCCGAATCCAGCAGCCGCTTTGCCTCCACCACCTTCAGCAGCACCTCAGGCACCGCCTTTTTCTTCAATACAAAATACGTCGTCTTATCTTCCATCCATTCCTCCCACATGTGTTCTCGGCAGAAACACATTTGTACTCATACCAAAGATAGTAACACATCCGACCATCAATTGCAACTGTTTTTCCTCAAAATTTCCGACTGCTGCTGCTGAATTTGCGGCCCCCTGAGCCGGTGTGAACCGTGCTTCGTCCGCCTCCCTTGGAGCCCTTGGATGTATTCTTTGGAATTCGCCGATGTGTAATGATCTGGTTGAGAAACGTATCTTCCCTGCGGTCCAAAGCTACACGGCCATTTTCCCGCCAGGAATATTGATAGCCGCCCCATTTGAGCCGATAACGCCCAATGACGGCGCTGCCGGCGGCTGCGCCGGCCAAAAGAGCGGCCGCCAGAGACAAAATCAGCTCAAAACGAGTGATCTGCCGCTTCTTTTGATATTTTACAATTTCTCCGGTTTCCTGATCATACGTATATTGGCCATCGGGAATTCCCCGAAGATAAAATTCCTCGATTCCCTCAACCATCGCTGTAAACGCCTGTGCATAATCCGCATCATGCGCACCGCTGTAAGCGCGGTCCAGAATCTCTTCGCGCCGTTCGTCCGTCAGATAATAAATCGCTTCGCCAAACGCACTCAGAATCAGCTCCCGATGCTTTAGGTCAATCAAACCGATCACACCGTCCTCTTTGGCCGTATGTGTATCCGCCCATTCCTCCGCATAGGTTTGTGCATCCATTCCGTCCGTTTCCGCCACAGACACCAGCATCAAATCCCAGCTGGTCGAACGCTCCGCGCGCTCCACATACTGCAAAAGCCGGTCTACCTCCAGTTCGGAAAGCAGTCCGGCCTGATCAAATACCTGTTCGTTCTTTTTCTGTCCGCTTTCATCCGCACGATCTGTTTCTGCCAGCACCATAGCCTGCCATTCCCGGTCGGCACAGCGGTCTGTTTCTGACGACGCCATAGCCTGCCATTCCCGGTCGGCACAGCGGTCTGTTTCTGACGACGCCCTAACCGGCAATCCGCTGCCGATTGCCAGCAGAATACAAAAGCACCACAGCAGCAGCTTTTTTGCACCTTGTTTCATAACAGATACCCTCCCGTCAAGAATAACGCCAGGACGAGCAGCGCCACCCCGACACCGAGCAGCGCCACTTTTTTATAGTCCACAGGCAGCTCCCCGTACACGGCTCCCGTCTGTCCATTCATGGAGTAATAGTAGAATTTTCCTTTTTTGCTCCGATAGGTTAAAGTCCAAACCGGCAGCAGCACATACGTCCAGCTTTCAGATATCGGCCTCAAATCGCAGCTTGAAACAGTAACGCCGGAATAGCCGCTGATCGTGTCCTGCAAAAGCTGTCTGCCGTAGCCCTTGGCCTCCTGGCGCAGCTGATGCTGCAGGCTCTCCTGCTCAATGTCGCGTTTCTCGGCAAAAAAACCGGACAAATAGCCCATCTGAAACGGCTCCTTTTTCTCCATCGGAAACGGAAGTACCCCCTGCGCGAGCTGTTGATTTGCTTTTTGCAGCGCATTCTTGGAGAGATTTTCAATCTTGATTTGGCCGTTCCTTTGA